>VBFM01000430.1:5807-8653 GCA_005882595.1 Chloroflexota bacterium | reverse complement strand
TTAAACAATCTCGCTACCAAACAGCAGAATATCGGTGAGGAACCTGAAAAGTCACTAGCGATTTTAGGATTTATTGAAGCAGTTAGAGGGGCGGATGTACTGTTAGAGGCAGAGTTATGATTGTTTATGTGGAGACGAATTTCATTCTGGAGATAGTCTTTGAACAGGATGGTTATGTATCAGCTACCAAAATTCTCGAACTTTCAGAGAGTAACAAAATAGAGCTTGCCTTTCCAGGCTTTTCAGTAGGCGAATCTCTCTCTAAAGTTACACGTCAGGGTAGAGATAGGGGCGAATTGTACAAATCTTTGGTACAGCCATTACAGCAACTGAAGCGGTCGATATCCTATAGACCAATTATAGTTGATTTAGAGCCAGTGCTGGCTCTCTTCCAAGATGCAACGAAAAGAGAATCAGATCGTCTGCTATCAGTACTGGAGCGGATACTAAAGGTAGGCAGATTACTAGAGTTAGATATTTCAAGCTTCAGTCATGCTCTAACATATAAAAATCAGCTAAGTACCGAGGATAGCATTGTCTATGGCACTATCATTTCTGATCTAAAACGTAGACCACATGATGAAACTAAGCTCTTCATAAGCAGAGATGAAAAGGCTTTCGGTGAAGATCGAAATAAAAAGAAAGACCCCTCCTATGAGCGCATTAAAACAGAGCTAGATTCTTACAATTGCACGTATATCAAAAAATTCGAAGATGGCCTGCATTTTATAGAAGCTGAGTTGCGAAAGGCCGAGTAACGATCGTTACTCGGCCTTTCTCTTTCAAATTGGTATCCGATCTTGCTTACTACTTCTTCGCCACAACCTTCACCGTGCGCGCCTTCACATGCTCAGCCTTGGGCAGATTCAGGGTCAGGATGCCATCGGCATAGCTGGCCTCGGCGCGTTCTGGATTGATCGCGGCAGGGAGGGTGAAGGACTGCTGGAACTGACCTGACTGGTAACCGTTCCAGTGGACCGTCGCGCCTTCGGGTACCGTCACCTTCGTCTCCCACTTCAGCACAAGCGTATCTTGCTGCGCGGTAATCTCGACAGCCTCTGAGTTCACGCCGGGCATAGGTACCTGGAGGATAAAGTCCTCTGGCGTCTCATACAAATTCGCGGTAACACCCCGGCTGGCAATTGTGTTGAATGCGCGAGGAATAAAGCTGTCCTCAAAGAGGCGATCCATCGCATCGCGCAAAGAGATAGCTTCGTTGAACGGATTGTAACGTGTCATATTTGCCATAGTTGTGTTCTCCTTCTTACTCAACAGTTGTTTCTAAGTATCTTACCGAATTCATTCATCGAATGAATTCATTTGTTTGTCTGATGAAAATATAAATCAGGTTTTGTTAGAACAACGTAAGCGAAATATAAGAATTGTGTTAGAAAACTTGATAGTATCATTGTCAATCTTCTGCTCTCGACGCCTACTCTCGATTCTGCTACAATGCAGGAAGATTGAGAAACTCATCAAGATATAATCAGGGAGGAAGCTGTAGTGATGGTACAACAGAAGGCAAGCGGTGAAGCGATAGAGCGCCTGTTGAAACGAGGCGTCGCACAGATCGAGAAGGAAGCAGACCTGCGCCGTCTGCTGTTGGAAGGTAACAAAGGTCAACCGCTGCGCGTCAAGCTTGGCGTCGATCCGAGCCATTATGATTTGACCATCGGTCATGCCGTCGTCTTCTGTAAACTGCGCCAGTTCCAGCAACTGGGGCATAAGACAATCGTCGTCATCGGCGATTGGACAGCGCACCTGGGCGACCCAAGTGGACGTGAAGATGCGCGAAAGCCCTTGACCGCCGAACAGGTCAAAGCCAACGCGGAAACCTACCTCTCGCAATTCTTCAGGATTGTAGACCCACAGCTAACCGAAGTACACTGGCAGAGCGAATGGTTTGACGGGTTCAACCTCGGAGACGCGCTGAAATTGCTCAGTTATAAGACGGTGGCGCAGATGTTGGCGCGCGACGATTTCTCGAAACGCTACAAGGGAGGCGTCGAAATCTACCTCTCCGAATTTATGTACCCCCTGTTGCAAGGATACGATTCCGTCATGCTGCACTCAGATGTCGAAATTGGCGGAACCGACCAGACATTCAACGTGCTAGTCGGGCGCGAATTGCAGCCCATTTTTGGACAGCCTCCCCAGCAGATAATGACCATGCAGCTGATCGTTGGCCTCGATGGGTACAAGAAGATGGGCAAGTCGCTGAACAACTACATCGCCATGACCGCGCCTGCCAACGATATGTACGGAAAACTCATGTCGTTGCCCGATCACGCCATGATGAGCTTCTTTGAAACGTTGACCGGCGTTCCGCAGGTCGTGCTTGACGAGTTTTCCCTCAAGATGGCGGAAGGAACGCTCAATCCCAGGGATGTGAAGATGCGTATGGCTCGCGAAATCGTAACCAGTTTCCATAATACCGTCGCCGCCCAGGAGGCCGAGGAAGCCTTCATCCGGCAATTCTCGGAGCGCAAACTGCCCACCGGCATTCGTGACCATCAACTGCAAGAGCCGGTCGATATATTGACTCTCATGGTGGATGCCAGTCTCTCAAAGAGTAAAGGCGAGGCTCGTCGTCTCCTTCAGCAGGGAGGCGTTGCATTTTTCCCTGAAGGAGAAGAAGGCAAGTCCGAGCGTATTATCGATATCGATTTTATCGTGCCTGCCCTGGATGGCGCCATCCTCAAGGTGGGCAAGCTGCACTATATCCGCATCAAGTTGTGACGTGTAGTAAGTGTAGTGGGTGTGGTGGGCAAGCTACAGTGTATCCGCATCAAATCATAAAAATATCTCAAAGATTTACCCATTTTGCACTCAGGAGGTTTTCACTC
>VBFM01000430.1:0-5778 GCA_005882595.1 Chloroflexota bacterium | reverse complement strand
GGAATGACCGATGTCGAGGAGGTTGCAGTCCAGACGCCCTTCGGCAATCCAAGCGATGTGATCACCGTTGGCAAAGTCGAAGGCGTCTCAATGGCCTTCATCCCGCGACATGGGCGAGGACACCGTATTTCCCCAACTGAGGTTCCGTCGCGGGCCAACATCTGGGCGCTGAAAAGCCTGGGCGTCGAATGGGTAATTTCGGTCAGCGCCGTTGGCAGTTTGCGTGAGCATATCGCGCCCCGTGATCTGATCATCCCCGACCAGCTATTTGACCGAACGAAGAGCCGCGTGAACACCTTCTACGAAGGCGGCATCGTCGTACACTGCACATTTGCCGAGCCGTTCTGTTCTACACTCAGCAAACTCCTGCTGGAATCGGCCCGTGAAGTGGGTGATGTGAAGGTACACGAGGGTGGTACCTACGTATGCATGGAAGGCCCACTCTTCTCAACGAAGGCCGAATCGCATACCTATCGCAGTTGGGGCATGGATATCATCGGCATGACCGCGCTGCCAGAAGCGAAACTGGCCCGCGAAGCCGAATTATGCTACGCCACCATCGCCTGCGCCACCGATTACGACAGCTGGCACGAATCGGAAGCATCCGTTACCGTCGAAATGGTCATTGGGAACCTCAGCGCTAATGTCGCCAATGCGCAGCGCATCATGCGCAGCGTAGCAAAGAAGATTCCAGCTGATCGCAGCGCCAACACCTGCGAATGCCCATCAGCACTGGCAGCTGCGATTCTGACGGACCGCAGCAAGATTCCGCCGGAGGTAAAAGAGAAGTACAATTTGCTGGTTGGGAAATACCTGTAGGGGCGCGATTATGGTTTTTCAAAAATTAAAAATGATTGACATCTGTCCGCCGAAGGAGTAAAATAGAGGCGTTCCAAGAGATAATCGGAACAGACCGGTTTTCTTCCGGTCCTGCCGATCGGCGTAATCGGGTCCTGCGCGGCAGATGTCTATGAACCCCGCTAGGTCCGTGAGGAAGCAACGGTAAATGGACCTCTCTGGGTGCCGTAGGGCAGCCTGATTGCGCTGATCGGCAGGACCGGGCGAAAATCGGTTTTCTGTCTTCAACTGCTTATAACTCCGGCGGGGGTTTTGTGGCCCGTCAATTGGCATGCAGGCGGGAGTCGAATCATGGCCTCACAATCACTCTACCGTAAATGGCGCTCACAGACGTTTGATGACCTCGTTGGTCAGGAAGAGATCGTCCGCACGCTCAAAAACGCTCTGAAAAGCGGCAACCTCGGTCATGCCTACCTGTTTACCGGACCGCGTGGCACCGGCAAGACCAGTACCGCCCGTTTGCTCGCCAAGACCGTCAATTGTGAACACCCGCGTGATGGCGAACCGTGTAATGAGTGCCTGCAATGCCGCGAAATCACAGCAGGCAACTCATTCAATGTCATCGAGATCGACGCCGCCTCCAATCGTGGTATTGATAACATCCGCGAACTGCGCGAAAGGATCATGGTACCTCCCTCCACCGGGAAGTACAAGGTCTACGTGCTTGACGAAGCCCATATGCTGACCACCGAGGCCTTTAACGCGCTGCTCAAAACTTTGGAAGAGCCGCCCGACTATGCCATCTTCGTGATGGCGACGACCGACGTACATAAAATGCTGCCCACTGTTCTATCGCGCTGCCAGCGTTTCGACTTTAAGCGCATCACAACGCGGCAGATTGTAGCGCGTCTGAACTTCGTGGCGGAGCAGGAACAGGTCAAACTCGAACGCAGCGCGGCTGAGCTGATCGCCAGAGCCGCCGCCGGGGGTATGCGCGACGCTTTGAGCCTGCTGGATCAGGCCATTGCTTACGCGGGCAATGAAATCTCGCTCGCCCAGATACAGTCTATGCTGGGGGTAGCCGACCCGCGCGCCATTGTCAAATTCATCACATCTATCGCCGACCTCGATAGTTCCGCGGTGCTGCACCTCATTAACGAACTATCGGAGGCGGGCGCCGACCTGCGCCAGGTTAACTCGCAGGTCATGGAGTACTGGCGTGCCCTGATGCTGACCAGGGCCGGCGCCGATGCCGCCGCTATCCTCGATCTGACAGAGGATGAGATGCGCGACATCAAGCAGCTTTCGCAGCGCTTTGCATTGGAGGAACTGACCGAGTGCGCGCGCGTCTTCGCGCAGAATGAACTTATGCAAAAGAACCAGGGAACACCACAGCTTGGCCTGGAACTGGCGGCCCTGGAATGCATCGATGTGCATCGCCGCGCGCAAGCGGGTCAACTCTCTACCGGCGTAGCTCTTACGCAAACTCAAGCTGCCCGTCCTGTCAGCTCACCTCCTCTTACCCAGGCTGACATCCCAACCCGTGTTGCCCAATCCATGCAAGCTCCGCGAAATACAACTTCGAGACAGACCGAGATGAATAATGCCCCGGTAGAGAAGGGGCGTCATAAGCAAGAAGAAATACAGCCTTCACCGGTTCCCCAGGAAGCAGCTGTGGCACAGAGTGGAGCGCAGCCATCACTCACAGTGCAACAGATTATCAACGCCTGGGAAAACGTGAGGAAGCGTACCAGGCAGAAGAGTAAGAGCGGCATGCTTGCGGCTTACCTGGGCTATTATAAAGTAGCGGGCGTTGAGGGAAGCGCTGAACAACCTGTTGTAGTCATCCAGGCTGAGAAGTTGGCGCACTTCAAATATGTCAGGGATGAGAATCGCTATAAAGACCTGGAGTGGGCGTTGGAGATGGAATTTAGTCTGCCATGCCAGGTGCGCCTGGTACCGCCGGATCAGTCTCCATCGGTAGCTCCCACGCGGGATGCGGCTGTGTATTCAATCAGTGCAGCATTGACTCCACAACCTTCAGCGTATCGTGAGCCGCCTGTGTCCCCTATGCCTTCTGCATCGCCGGCACCGCAGGTTGAACAGGACGACACAAACATCGAGAATGTACCACCTCTGAAAAATGCGCCTCCCATCGATCTTTATGTCGATACTCCTGCCGCGTCCGATTCACTTGCCAGAACGAGCGTAGTGAGAGAGAATAAACAAGGAGCATCACAAGAGACGCTTGAGCAGAAAGTTCGTCGTGATCCCGTTGTGCAGGAGATCATGCGAACATTTACAGCCAGAATTGTCGACATCTATCCCAAGTAAGGAGCGAATTTTTGCCATGAACATGCGTGAAATCCAGAAAATGCAGCAGAGACTCGTTAAAATGCAGGAAGAACTGGAAGCAAGCCAGTTTACCGGCACCGCTGGCGGCGGCGCAGTGACGATTACCATGAGCGGTAAGTTTGAGATCACTGCCGTCAAAATCGATCCCGAAGCCTTTAACGCGGAAGATATTGCCGAACTCGAGGTAATGGTCCTGGCTGCTTCCAAAGCCGCTTTTGACAAGGTCGCGGAAGCGCAGCAGAAAATGACCAGCAGCCTGACAGGAGGCATGCGCATCCCAGGAATGTTCTAACGTATGAGTAACATTGCACCACCCGTGGCGGCGCTGATCGAGGAGTTCTCGAAACTGCCGGGAGTTGGCGTCAAAACGGCGCAGCGCCTGACGTTCTTCATCCTGCGCAGTCCAACCGACCAGGCGCGCCGCCTGGCTGAGGCGATTATGCGCGTCAAAGAGAGCATTATCTATTGCTCGCGCTGCTTCAACATCACCGAAACCGATCCCTGTATGATCTGTAGTAACCCGAATCGTGACCAGGAAGTGATCTGCGTGGTCGAGGAGCCACTCGATGTACTGGCTCTGGACAAAACGGGTGTCTACAAGGGCCTGTACCACGTGTTGCATGGAGCGCTCTCGCCTATTGAGGGCATCGGAGTGAAAGACCTGCGTATCGAAGAACTTATAGAACGTGTGCGCAAAGGGAACGTGCGTGAGGTCATTCTCGCTACCAATCCCAATTTTGAAGGCGAATATACCGCCAATCACATCCAGAAAGAACTGAAACCTTTCAACGTGCGCGTTACGGGCCTTGCGCGCGGCCTCCCGATGGGAGGTGACCTGGAATACGCCGACGAAGGCACCCTGGGCCGCGCTATCGAAGGACGGCGCGACCTGTAGGGACGCGGTTTACTGCGTCCTGTGGGATGCCAAAAACTGCTTGACATATACTTGTGGCTATGGTACACTCGTTCTACATTGTACAGGTGCAGGCATGGAGAGAGGCCTGTTTCCGCTTTCGCGACTCTGCCAGAGAATAAGTAACAGGGAACTGTGTACCTAGTAGTAGCAACTACACAATCGGTATTTCTTGCCACAATGAGGCGATGGGAGATTCCCCTCCCCTTGAGGGGATTGGCAGCATAAAAAATAAGGAGGAACGCAGGGAAGCGGAACAGCGCAGTCTCTGTATCCAAAACCCTGTAATTGAGAGAGCCAATGAGTAAGAAGGATAAGTCTATGGTGGATCGAAGCAGTACAATTGTGTCTGCTGCCACAAGCGAGCGTGAAAAGGCAATCGAGCAAGCGCTTACCCAGATTGAACGTCGCTTTGGCAAAGGAGCGATAATGAAATTGGGCGATGTCTCCAAAATTCATGTTGAAGTCATCCCGACCGGGTCAATCGCGCTGGACCTTGCCCTGGGTGTCGGTGGTATTCCACGCGGGCGTGTCACAGAAATCTATGGCCCGGAGGCATCCGGCAAAACCACGCTGTGCCAGCACATTATCGCGAGCGCGCAGCGAGCAGGCGGTTATGCAGCCTTTGTAGACGCCGAACACGCGCTTGACCGCACCTATGCAGCTCGTTGCGGCGTTGACACCACTAACCTGTTGATCTCGCAGCCCGATACCGGTGAGCAGGCGCTTGAAATCGTGGATGCCCTGGTGCGCAGCAATGCCATCGACGTGGTGGTCATCGACTCGGTAGCCGCACTTACCCCACGTGCCGAAATCGAGGGCGAAATGGGCGACTCGCACGTGGGTCTGCAAGCTCGCCTGATGAGCCAGGCCATGCGTAAACTCACCTCAGCCATAAGCAGCAGCAATACCGCTGTTGTCTTCACCAACCAGCTGCGTGAAAAGGTTGGCGTAATGTTCGGCAATCCAGAGGTAACTTCTGGTGGCAAGGCGCTCAAATTCTATGCCTCGGTCCGTCTCGATATTCGTCGTACCGATACCATCAAGCAGGGTACGGATGTGATGGGCAACCGAACCCGCGTGCGCGTGGTCAAGAACAAGGTCGCGCCCCCGTTCCGCGTCGCCGAGTTCGACATCATGTACAGCGAGGGTATTTCCCGCGAAGGTGGCTTGATCGACCTCGGTTTAGAGATGGGTCTGGTCAAGAAGAGTGGCGCATGGTTCAATGTCGGCGAAATCCGGCTTGGCCAGGGACGCGAGAACGCCAAAGAATTTCTGCGCCAGAACAGCGACGTTGCCTCCGCCATCGAAGAGCAGATTCGCGGCAATATGACCGCCTTCAAAGCCGCCGAAATCGAAGGCGAAGAGGAAGACGACGACACTTTAGAAGAAGAGTAGTCCCTTCGACCCGCTTCCAGGGCGACCGCGAGGGTCGCCCGTACAATATACGGGCGACCCTCGCGGTCGCCTTTTGATGAGCTCATATGTCTGACTACGCGGAATTGTGATATGATCATCTCAAAACTGCAATAGGAGGGCATCAATGGGTACAGTACACTTCGATTTTAAGGGTGAAGTCGTAGTCGTGACGGGCGGCTCGCGCGGGTTAGGATTGGAAATCGCGCACGCCTTTGGATACGCGGGCGCCCAGGTAGTAATTACCGCTCGCCGCGAACAGTGGCTTCAAGAGGCCGAGAAATTTCTGAAAGAGC
>VBFM01000470.1:3090-5426 GCA_005882595.1 Chloroflexota bacterium | reverse complement strand
GGTAGAGGGAAGCGCCGGCGTCTTTGTCAGCGGCGGTTCCGAGGCCAATTTCACCTGCTTGCAGGCAGCCCGCCAGTGGGCTGCACAGGTTGATGGCTGGGATGTACGGGCTGAGGGCGTACAGAGGATGCGTTATCCCTTCGTCCTCTACCAATCAGATCAAGGCCATTTCTGTATACGAAGATCGGTCGAGGCGATGGGATTGGGCCGCAATGCCATTCACATTATTCCCTCAACCCCTTCCTTGCAGATGGATGTAGATCGGCTGCGTGATCAGATACTGGCGGACTGGGGGGCAGGTCTACGGCCTTTCTGTGTTGTGGCGACTGCCGGAACTGTCGAGACTGGAACGATTGATCCGCTTGACGATCTTGCTGACCTGTGCGCAGAGCAAGGGCTCTGGTTGCACGTTGATGGAGCTTATGGCGCTTTCGGTATCCTGGATGAACGCGTTGCGCCTCTTTACAAAGGTATAGAGCGTGCGCATTCTCTGGCGACCGACCAGCATAAGTGGCTCTCCGTTCCGATAGATTGTGGCTGCGCTCTCGTTAGAAACGGTGCCGCGCTCCGCGATGCCTTTAGCCTGACTCTCCCCAATCAGGATGAACATGAGCCCTGGCTATCTGAGTATACCCTGCAGCGTACACGCCGCTTCCGCGCATTGGATGTCTGGGCTGTCATCCATTCTGCCGGTCGTAATGGTCTTGCCCGGGCCATTGCGCACAATATCAAAATGGCACACCTGCTCGCGCAGCTTGTCGAGGCCGAGCCTGATCTCGAACTCATCTCATCTGGACCGCTTAGCATCGTGCGGTTCCGCTTTGCTCCCCCCGAGTTGCGCAATGAGCCATTACTGCTTGACCGGTTGAATAAAGCCCTCGTGCACGAGATGCAGCAGCAGGGGAGAGCATTTCTGACGAGCACCTCTTTCCAGGGTAAAGAGGCGCTGCGCGCGTGTATTGTGAACTATATGACAACGGAAACAGACATACGAACTATCGTCGATGAAACCATCAGTGTAGGTAAGAAGGAACACTCCGCGATAAATCGGGGATCTACAAAAAAAAGGTGATAAACAATGCGTTATGCAAACATTTTGGAAACAGTTGGCAACACTCCCATGATCGAACTGAAGAGTTTTAACCCGCGTCCAGAGGTACATATATTCGCAAAGCTCGAAGGTGTCAATCCTTCAGGCAGTATTAAAGATCGCATCGCAAAAAAGATGATCGAGCAAGCTGAATCCCAGCATTTGCTCACAGCGGGCTCGATCTTACTCGAGCCGACTAGCGGCAATACTGGGGTGGCCCTGGCACTGGCGGCGAATATGAAGGGGTATCCGTTTACTGCCGTGATATCAGAGAAGGGAACGCAGGATAAGCGCCGGCTCCTCGAACTGTACGGCGCCAGAATCATTACTTCCCCAGGTGCGGCTGGCAGCAATGGAGCTATCAGGCTAGCGCAAGAATTGGTCGAACAAGACAGGCGATACGTGATGCTCTACCAGTATGGGAACGAGGCAAACGCTGCCGCACACGAGACCACGGGGGCAGAGATCATCGAAGACATGCCCGGCGTACAGGTCTTCGTTGCCGGCCTGGGGACGGGCGGAACGCTCACAGGTGTTGCTCGCCGCTTAAAGAGGCACAATCCTACTATTCGCGTCGTGGCTGCCGAGCCTGTGCAGGGTGATAGCATTCAGGGGCTACGCAACCTTGCCGATGGTTTCGTGCCTCCGGTGCTCGACCTGTCCGTCATCGATGCCCGGCTGCTGGTCTCGAGCCGCGACGCGTGGATGCGCACGCTGCAGTTAAAGGCCCAGGAGGGCATCTTCGCTGGACCTTCCAGTGGGGCCGTGTTAGAAGTTGCCTTGCGCGTGGCGGCCACTATGGATCGAGGCAAGATTGTGATTATCCTTGCAGATGGCGGCTGGAAGTACATGAGCGAGGACCATTGGATGGCAAAACTCCCGTTACCGACTTCTGTTGTCGCTACTATGGCGGATAAAGTAGCTCTCTAAGAAAAGAAAGAATCATGAGCAACCATCATTTCTATTCACTTCGTTTTTCTCTCAATGGCAGTGCAATTGATATCGAGGTTCGTGCAACGCAAACGCTACTCACACTGTTGCGAGACGATCTGCATCAATGGGACGTGAAACTGGGATGTGGCAAGGGTGACTGTGGCTCCTGTACGGTGCTGCTGAACGGAGAGCCACGACTGTCCTGCCTCGTCCTGGCCGTTCAGGCTGACGGGGCAACAATTACGACAGCGAGCGGATTGGGAGACGCCGAGCACCTTCATCCGCTCCAGGAGGCTTTCATCCAATGTGAAGC
>VBFM01000470.1:0-3067 GCA_005882595.1 Chloroflexota bacterium | reverse complement strand
ATGACCGCGAAAGCTTTGCTTGATCGGCATCCTCATCCTACGCGTGTGCAGGTACGTGAAGCGATCGCTGGCAACTTGTGTCGCTGCACCGGCTATCAGGCTATCGTTGATGCCATCGAGGCGGCTTCCCATTACTCTGCACAAAATGAGCAAGCTCTCCAGGATAGCACAACTATTGGGATGGTTGATACAGGAGAAGAGGAGCTTTGAGATGAATGCAAGCGCAAGTACGTCAGAACCCATTAGCACATCGGTACGCTGGATCGATACGCTGGAGAAAGTGCTGGGAGCTACTCAGTACGGCCAGGATTTCTGGGTGGATGGGATGCTCTATGGTGGTGTCCTCCGCAGCCCTCATCCGGCCGCTCGCATCGTCTCTCTTCGCACAAGTGCTGCTGAGAAGCTTCCCGGCGTTCACGCAGTGATGACCGCGCAGGATATTCCTGGGCAAAAACTCTATGGCGGCCCTACAGTACTGGATCATCCCGTGCTTGCCAGTGACAGGGTGCTCTATGTGGGCCAGGCAATTGCATTGGTTGCGGCAGAGTCTCGTGAGCTTGTAGAGCAGGCACTCCAGTTGATTGACGTTGAGTACGACCTGTTACCGGCAATTTTCGATCCGGCAGAGGCAGTGAAGCCGGGAGCACCACAAATTGGAGCACAGGGGAATATTGCCGGCCATGAGTGGATTCAACGGGGCGATCTAGAGTCTGGCTTTGCCGAGGCGGATGTCGTAGTCGAACAGACCTACCATACAACGTGGATAGAGCATGCTGCTCTGGAAGTAGAGTGTGGCGCTGCCTGGCCGGATGAACAGGGGGGGATCACGCTGCGCGTTTCTACGCAATCGCTTGAATACAAGCAGCAGATTGCAGCAGTGCTCGCTCTTCCCCCTGATAAGGTGCGCGTGACCTGTCCCATGGTGGGCGGCGGTTTTGGGCGCAAACTCGACATCACCGTTGAACTGTATCTTGCGCTGCTCGCATGGCGCACCCAGCGCCCCGTCTTGCTCGCAAGCTCGCGCGAGGAGTCGATATATGCCTACGCCAAACGTCATCCATTTACGCTGCACTACAAAACCGGTGTAACGAAGGACGGTCGCCTGACAGCAATGCAAGTGCGCATTATCGCGGATGCCGGTCCATTCGTCTATCGCAGTGCATTGGTGAGCCTGCACAGCCTCATGCTTGCCACCGGCCCGTACTATGTTCCACACGTATCGATTGATGTGCAGGCTATTCACACCAATAACATTTTTACCAGCGCGATGCGCGCTGTAGGAGGACCACAGGTTAATTTTGCCTATGAGAGCCAGATGGACCAGCTTGCCCACGAACTAGGAATGGATCCTCTTGTCTTTCGCCACATCAACTACCTGCACACTGGACAGACTCTGCCCAATGCACAAGTTATTCAAGGTGCCGTTCTGCTGGCAGATTCGGCCGAGCGTGCCTGGAAGGCATTGGATGAGATGCCCACTATTGTACAAGCCGGATCAAAAAAGATAGGGCGCGGCATCTCATCCAACATCAGCGGCTATGGTGTGCCTGGGAATACGGCCGCATGTGATATAGAGATACAGCAAGACGGGCACATCATTGTCTCTATGGGCGTATGTGATATAGGCGGGGGGCAACGTTCCTCGATCGCTCAGATTGCCGCCAGCCTGCTCGGCGTGCTGCCTGAGGATGTGACCTTGCGCCTGGCCGATACCGCAATGACTCCGCCAGTTGGCGCGACTGCCGGCTCAAAAACGCTCTACTATTGTAGCAATGCCGCGTTCATGGCAGCGAACGCACTGCGGAAGAGGCTGTTGGAGGTTGCAGCGGACCTGTTAGAGGTGCGGGTAAATGATCTTGTACTTCAGGATGGTGAGATAAGAGTAAAGGACCTATCAGGGAAAACACTTGCTTTGCTGGATACCATTGCGGAGGCCAGTGTGCGAGACATTCCCCTCACTGAACACGCCGTGTTTCAAACGCCACAAGAGCGGAAATTCGAGAGCAAGAGCGGCACTGGCATTGACTGGCTTGGATTTACCTTTGGCACCCATGCCGCCGAGGTTGCTGTCGATGAGGATACGGGTGAAGTGACCGTGCTGAAATACGTCTGCTGCCATGATGTTGGTCGGGCCCTTCATCCGCAAAGTGTCGAGGGGCAGATGCGTGGAGGGGTCGCGCAGGGCATTGGTTTCACCCTGATGGAACAGGTTACTGTGAAAAATGGCATCGTTCAGACGCCTTCATTGCGTGAATACCTCATCCCCACCTCGGTCGATGTGCCAGAGATCACGACCATCATGCTGGAGTCGGGTGAAGGCTTAGGAGCGTTCGCCAATCGCGGCATAGGAGAAGCTCCTGCCGCTGCCTCTGCGGGTGCGATTGCGAATGCCATCTACGATGCTATCGGGGTACGCGTTACTGAGTTACCGGTGACTCCCGAACGCATTTTCACCGCCCTGCAACGATGTAAGAAAGGGCTCGTACAATAATAAAGCAAAAGAGAATGAGCGATATGGCTTGAACAGCTTACAGATGAGGTTGTGCTATGTGAGCTTGTTTGAATCAAGAGAGATATGATAGTACGCAAGAAGATCGCAAAATATCCCGTGCGTGGACAGACAAAGCAAGTCACTTCTCAGCATGTTCACTCGCCTTCTGCAAAGGGAGACGCTTCACAGGTGCCGGGGCGGGCGGCGAACAAAGCTGCTTCTGCCGCTCATGGATATGAGGTACACACCTATACAGACCCGAGTGCTATGAGTATGACTTATTATCTCTTCGTACCAGATGATTATAACCCTGAGCAGAGCTATCCGCTTGTTTTGTTGTTGCATGGCGGCGGAGAGAGCGCAAATCCCAAGGCAACACCTGAGCAGAATAGTACACTGCTTCTTGAGCAGTATTACTCACAGGTATGGATTTCATCCGCGATTCAAGAAAAGTGGCCAGCCTTTATCCTGATTCCCCAGGTCGTGGCGCCGGGTCGCTGGGTCAATGTTCCTGCTGTGACCGGATCTTACACTCTGTCGGCCCAGCCGACCTATTCCTTGCGCATGGCGAAAGAA
>VBFM01000429.1:14587-18213 GCA_005882595.1 Chloroflexota bacterium | reverse complement strand
CAGAATTCCTCGTCTTCCCAGCTGCTAAGCATAAAATAGTAGGTATCGCTCTCTCTACTCGTGTAGAACCGCACATGAATGATTCCCGGCGCATTTTTCACGGTATCGACAACCAGGCGCACACGTGTCAAAGCATCTTCATGATTGCCCTTGGTGCTATGCGCCAGTGTCGCGACCAGTAGTTCCATACTTTACCAACTCCCTCGGTGATTTTCGGACGTAGCATGACATAGCATGTTGATTTTGTCAATGAAGGCCTCTTGAGACTCTGCCTTTCCCCAGGTATACTTACCATAGAAGATTTGTGCTGCTACAGAAGGAGGCGTCCCCATGCTCGACCCGGAAGCTATGCGCAACACCGTAGAATGGAAACAGGCCCGACCGGAGGATGCTGCTATATGGGTCTCCGTCACGCGCCGCAGTGCGGACCAGGTAGCCTTTGAAAGTGAAGATGCGCAGCTTGTTCGCTACAAAGAAGAAAGTCCTGAACAGCAATCCCAGCGTTACCTGCTCTGGCGGGATGATACTCCTGTTGGGCGCTTACGTTTCTTTGCCCAGGGCGATACCGCCGAATTGGATGGACTGGTGCTCATTCCCGAGGCAGGTGGAAGTGTGGCCGCTCAAGTCGTCACCGAGGCGTTACTGCGCGCTGCGGCTCTTGATGTGCGACACCTCAAAGCAACCTATCCCGCCGCCTATATTGCCTCATTCGCGGCTTCAGGCTTTCAAGTACTGCGTCGCAGGACGGGTATGATCGCCTCTACAAGTATCGTCATGCCACAAATTGCCTTGCCCTCTTCACTGCGCGCGCGGCCAATTGCTGACAGCGATACCGAGCAAATCGGTACATTGCTCCAGCGCGCCTACGCTGGCGGCCCCGATGAACTTCACCCTGACATTACCGGCTGGCGTGCCGAAGTGCGCGCGATTCAGGATGGGCGCTTCGGCCCGTTCTTGTTTGAATGTTGCTTTGTCACCGAACATACTCTTGATCGCTTCCATCTCGCCGGAACCATTCTGGTCCATCTTGAGCGCAACATCCCGCGCATTCGGCATATGGTGGTTGCGCCACTGTTTCGTCATGTCGGACTGGGACAGTTGTTGGCCGTCAAATGCATGCAGTGTCTGCATGATATGGGCTACCCGACCGTCATGCTGTACATCACACTGGGTATACCCGCCGTCAATCTCTATCATCGCCTGGGGTTTGTAGAGGCAGGCGCAACCTATATCGAGGCGGAACGCATGCTCACCAGGTGAGATATTGTGCTGTAATTGGGGAGATAGTGCTTCCAGGAAGCTGGCAGCGATGAGAAAGAAACCGTCATGCTAAGGTGATGCGGTTTCTGTTGTATGTTGCATCTCTGGTATATGCTGCGCCTTCTGCGAGGCTGTCAGTTTTTCCATCACCTGTTCCAGCTTCACTTCCGTCGTCTGCGAAGGATAGGTCTTTCCTTCAAGCAGGTGTCGCATTGGCAAGAAGAGTGGCTCAGGTAGTCCATCCCAGGTGAACCATTCTACGCCTGATTCCTCCTCGGGAGCTTTTACCTGCGGCTCACCGGAAACATATTTCGCCTCCATCCAGATGGTGATGGTATGCACTTGCTCTTCTTCAAAAATGTCGTTGGTGAGCACGCGAAATTTGGGATCCGCGATAACAATGCCAGTTTCCTCTTGTGTCTCGCGCATAGCGGTTTGCTCTGGGTATTCCCCAAAATCGAGATGTCCAACAGGCGGTGCCCACGTGCCTCCGCCCAATGTATGCGCTCGCTTTTCGAGCAGGATGCGATCACCATTCAGGACCAAAACCGCGACGCGAACTTCAACGTTCCGCTTCTCTTGATCTGCCATGTCCGTTCAAGCTCCTTTTCATGCGTTTGTTACTTTTCTCTAGAGATAGACACGATGTTGTCAAGTGAAAAGAGACAAACGGCATGGCAGGACTTTATGAGCGTAAGGAAACGTGTAATGGCAACCTGAACCAGAAGATTGAGCCTGCTCCAGGTTGGCTTTCCAGACCAACCTGCCCATTGTGCTGTTCGATAATTTTACGGCAGAGATGCAGCCCCAGGCCCAGGCCCACACTGGAGCCGGTGCGTCGCTCGATGCCTGGCACGCGGTAAAATCGTTCCCAGACGTGTTCCTGCTCCTCAAGAGGAATGCCGGGTCCCTCATCGTGTACCGCGACATGCGCGTGCTGTCCTGATAACTGAAGTTGAACCAACACCAGGCTCTCTCGTGGAGAGAATTTCAACGCATTGCTCAGATAAATACTGAGAACATGCCCGATATGACTGGCATCAGCGATGATCGTGATGGGCCGGGTCTCTGGTAGCTCCAGTTGAATAGTGCGCATAGCGGCGGTACTGCGATGTTCTTCAACCACCCGATGGACAATTCTCGCCAGGTCACACAAGGAGAGATTCATCTTCAGTATTCTTTTCTGCACGGATGTGACATCCAGGAGATCCCCCAGGAGGCGGTTTTGTATTTCGGTCTGGTAGTCAGCGCGTTCGAGCATCGTTTGTATTTCTTGTAGCCTGCTCCTGATCGTGTTGTTCTCGGGCGGCAATTCGTCCAGGCAACTGACTATGAACCGCCTGGCCAGTGTCAAATTGCCCTTGATGGTCGTCAATGGGGTGCGCAGTTCATGACTGGCGAGATCAAGAAATTCATCCATACGCCGGTGCGTCTCTTTTTGGGCCAGTTCCTGTGAACGGGCCTCTTCGCGCTCGTGGAATAGCCGTTCTCGTTCCATAACCAGACCCGCGAGTTTTGCGAGGGTCTGCCCCAGACTTATATCCGTCGTGGTAAACCGGTGATCAGCGCGATAGAGGGCAATAACTCCTGCCAGCTGGCTTTGCAAGAGCAGTGGCATGATCAAGGCTTCGCGTTTGCTGGAGTCTGATCGCCAATCCTGAGTCGATGGTAACGTTAAATCCAGCACGAACGTCCTACCGCCAGCCAGGTGAGCGAGCATCGAAGGGTCCTTAAAGCAATTGCTCAGGCGGATATGTTCAAATCTCTGCATGAGCTCATGTTCCTGCTCTGGTGCGAATCCTGATGTGGCTTCGATCTGCAAACATTCTGTAACCGATGCGGATAGTGCCATAAATGCGGCATCACAGCCGAGGATGACACAGGTGAGTTCAACCAGTTGCTGTGCCATACTCGCCGCCGGGGGTGTTTCCTGCGTCGTACGGGAATCTCTATCGCGAGAAACGAGCATTTCGGCTATCGATAACACGGCCTGGAGCGCTTCGTTCTTTTGTCTATCATCAGGGTTCAGTACGTTCATCGGGTTTCTCTCTAGCACGTTCCACGATGCCCCTCTTTTGCACTAAAAAGCAAGGAAACGCCTTCCTGCATGCGTCAGGTTGGCGAAAAAGTAGCAAAGGTTGGTTCTGTTTATCGTGGCTGAAGCACACACTTGAGACTATTACTAAAGTCACGAATGAGACCAGAGAAACGTTCCAGGAGAATCCTAAGGCGTACTGTGCCCTGAGCTTAGCCCTTCAAAATATATCCTGAGCCACGAATAGTCTGGATGAGACGTGGTGTGCTGGGCGTATCTTCAATCTTCTCGCGTAGATAGCGCACATATACCTCGATGATATTGGTTTCAC
>VBFM01000429.1:12519-14567 GCA_005882595.1 Chloroflexota bacterium | reverse complement strand
TCAGGATGGTCTGGCGATCTAAGACCTGCCGTGGATGACTCATAAATAAATGCAGCAAGTTGTACTCGGTGGAGGTCAATTCGATCACGCGGCCCGCGCGCGTCACTTCGTGAGTGGCACTGTTAAGTTGTAGATCGCCGAAGGTGAGTAGCTGGCCGTCTGCCTGCTCGCCATCGCCTTTGCTGCGTTTTGTGCGCCGGAGAATCGCGTGAATGCGAGCCACCAGTTCTTCAAAACTGAACGGCTTGGCCAGGTAATCATCCGCGCCTGTCTCCAAACCGGCTACGCGATCGCGTACCTCATCTTTCGCGGTCAGCATTAAAATAGGGATATCACGTGTTGTGGGATTCTCACGTAAGCGACGTGCAACCTCAAGCCCATCAATTTCAGGTAACATCAGGTCCAGGATAATCAAATCGGGGTTGAGACGCTGCGAAGCGGCTAATCCATCCAGTCCACTCGATGTGGACTCTACCTGGAAGCCCTCGTACTTGAGTCCCAACTTGATGAGTTCAATGATATTCTCATCATCATCGATAACCAGCACAGTTGATTCGGGCTGTTCCCCCATCTGGGCGGGTTTTTGAGACTCCTGATGCATTCTATGCCCTCCCTCTCAGTATTACCTGCTCTATTATAACATAAGTACCGCAAAAGAGCGTATGAAAAAAGGAAAAGATCAAGCTCAGCTAGCTAAACTTTTTACACTCTATAACCTTCACTTGAACCAAAACTTGCTGGCGCATCGTTACAGAAGTGTTGTCGTGTTTTCTATTCTGTGGAGGCAAGAAATATGGCCACAGCAGTACACCTGGTGCGAAAGTTCCGCCATCTGCGCGGATTAGTCATCGGTGACGCCATGCTTGAAGGAACTGCAGCCCGGCTTTGCAGTGAAGGTCCCGTGCCTATAGTGCGTAAAACCTCTGAACGCCACCTGCCAGGCGGAGCAGCAAATACTGCCGCTAACCTGCGCGCACTCGATGCCCAGGTAATGCTGCTGGGGTTCGTGGGACGCGATAACGCGGGCAATCTACTGCGCGCCGCCCTGCGCGAGCGCGGCATCGATGATACCTGGCTGATTGAAGACGAGCGGGCCAGCACGCTGCATAAATTGCGCATCCTGGCTGACGGTCAATTCGTGGTGCGCTTCGATGATGAAGATGCCCATCACTATGCACCGCCCGGCCAGCAGCTCTTGCTTGCTCGCCTGGAAGAGATGTTTCCGCGTTGTGACGTGGTCATCGTATCGGATTATTGCTATGGAGTGATATCAGATGCCCTGATTGACCGGCTGCAATTCCTGCACGCCGCCCATCCAAACGTACTGCTGGCGGTGGACTCCAAAAATCTGCGCCGCTTCAAACATGCGGGTGCAACCGTCATTACTCCCAACTTGCTAGAGGCGCAACTGCTTGTAACGCAGAATGACGATATGCAAGGGCTGCTTTCTGCTGTTCCTGAACAGGCAGAGGCCGAGCGCATCGGGCAACGGCTGTTGAGCATGATTGATGCGGAACACGCTGTAATCACAATGGCGGCGGATGGCGTGATGCTGGTGGACCGCCAGGGAAGAGCAAGACATATTCCAGCCCATCCCGTCCACCACGCCAATGATATTGGCGCGGGAGATTCGTTCGTGGCGGCAATGGCGCTCTCTCTCGCAGCTGGCGCGCAACTCGATGAGGCTGCGCGCATTGGCATCGACGCGGCGGAAATCGCCGTCACCAAGCGTTGGACTTCACTGGTCTATTACCAGGAATTGCTCCAGCGAGTGAGCCTGCGCGATTACGCTGCTCTGCCTGGTTCGCTGACCGAAATTGAAGCAGGCGAAGCACTACAACGATTGATCACCCAGCTCGATGTCGAACGCCAGAGAGGGCGCACGATTGTGTTTACCAATGGTGTCTTCGACATCCTGCATGCCGGGCACGTGCATCTCCTGCGGCAGGCAAAGCAGCTCGGTGATGTGCTGGTCGTCGGAGTCAACAGCGACCAAAGCGCGCAGCGCTTGAAAGGGAAGCATCGCCCCATTAACAGCGAACGAGATC
>VBFM01000429.1:2815-12501 GCA_005882595.1 Chloroflexota bacterium | reverse complement strand
CCGCATATTGCGTCCACACATCCATGTGAAAGGGGGCGACTACGCGGACGAACAATTGCCCGAAGCCGGAGCAGTGCACGAAGTTGGAGGGTGTATCGTGATTATCCCGCTCGTCGGCAGCATGAGTACCAGCTGCGTGATCGACCGCATTCTCGCGCTGGCGGGAAATGACACGAGTGATGCTCTTGAGGTGAAGCCATGATTGACGAACGCTGGCAGAAGGCGCGGCGTATTCTCGCCGTGCGGTTGGATAATCTTGGTGATGTGTTGGTGACAACACCCGCGCTGCACGCAATCAAGGCCTCATTACCACAGGCATCCCTGACCCTGCTGGCAAGCCCTGTAGGAGCGCAGGTCGCTCATCTCGATCCCGATATCGACGAGGTGCTTGTCTACGAAGCTCCCTGGATGGACCCCTGGCATCGATTGCCACAGGATAGCCGGCGAGAGCAGCACATCATTGACACCATCCGTGAGCGCGCATTTGATGGAGCCATCATCTTCACCTCGTTTCGCCAGAGTTCGCTTCCCGCAGCCTATCTCTGTTACCTGGCGAATATCCCTCTGCGGCTGGCAGCCTCGATTGACGGCCCCGGCTCATTATTGACCACCCGCCACAAATACCCGGAGCGCATGATGCACGAGGTTGAACGTGGACTTGACCTTGTCGGCGCGATTGGTCTGACAACCCCTGATCGCGACCTTGTGCTGCAAGTGCCGGAGGAAAGCAGGTCGCACATTGATACTCTGCTCGCTGCTTCCAATGGAAGAGGTAATCGCCCGTTAGTAGTCGTTCACCCCGGATGCAGCATGCCCGCTCGTACCTACCCCTGGGAAATGTACGCGGCCGTCATTGATCTGCTGGTTGAGCAACTGGGAGCAATCGTTGCGCTGACCGGTTCCCACGATGAGCAAACGCTAGTTGAGCGCATTCTTTGCCGTGCCCAGGGATCGACTCGCGAGCAGACGCGCGATTTCGCGGGCAAACTGTCATTCCCCGATTTGTGCGCCCTGATTGCGACCGCCGACTTGACCATTACCAACAATACGGGGCCCATGCATATTGCCGCGGCGGTCAAAACTCCGGTTGTCGCGCTCTTTGCACTGACAAACCCGCCGGAGCAATGGGGACCCTGGCATGTTCCCCACAAGCAACTTTATCACGACGTTTCCTGCCGTATCTGTTACAACCGTATCTGCCCCTACGGTCACGAGTGCCTGACTCTCGTCTCACCCCAAATGGTCGTCGATGCCGCCACAGAGCTGCTCATCGAGGTGGGGGAGTTCTCTCACAAATCTGTGGAGATGCACCAATGACCTTTAAATCATCCACACCTCCCCTACAGCACCTCCCCAACGTATCTCATCAGAGCATTCCTGCCAAAAACACAGTAAAGCGCATTGCCATTTTCCGCGCGCTGCAATTGGGCGATATGCTGCAAGCGATACCGGCAATACGGGCCATTCGCTCTGGTTTTCCGAATGCTGAAA
The DNA here is from genome assembly GCA_005882595.1 of Chloroflexota bacterium. GTDB lineage: Bacteria > Chloroflexota > Ktedonobacteria > Ktedonobacterales > Ktedonobacteraceae > VBFM01. The sequence goes on along the minus strand of VBFM01000429.1, from coordinate 11,010 downwards.
TTACTTTGATAGGGCTGCCCTGGGCGGAATTTCTGATTCAGCGCTTTCCCGCTTATCTTGACCGTTTTGCGGCGTTCGCAGGGTTCCCTGGCATCACCGAGGTAGCAGTTGACCCTGAACGTACTGCGCGCTTTATCGAGGATCAGCGGGCATATGGCTATGACCTGGCGATTCAGATGCATGGCAGTGGGCGCATCAGCAATGGCTTTGTCCTGGCTCTTGAAGCTGGCATGACGGTGGGTTACTATGAAGACCAGCCACCCGCACAGCTTACACTGGGCGCGCCCTACCCTGACGATCAACCAGAAGCGCTGCGTAATCTGGGTCTGGCAAAGCTGCTTGGCTGCCCAGTTGCTGCTCCCAGCTTAGAGTTCCCATTATTTGAACAGGATTATCGCGAAGCTGCTGAACTTCTGCACCGGTTACCATCTACCGGCGGGCCCAGAATTGGACTGCATACCGGCGCTCGTGTACCGGCGCGCCGCTGGCCTGAAGCCTATTTCGCCTCGCTTGCAGATGAGCTTGCGCGACGATACAATGCTCAAATACTCTTGACAGGTGCAGCCAATGAGAGCGAAACCATTTCGAAGGTCATCGCATGCATGAGGACGCAGCCGGTAAACCTGGTAGGAAAGACTTCTCTAGGAGGGCTGGCCGCCTTGATTCGTCTACTGGACCTGTTTATATCCAATGATACCGGCCCCGCGCACCTGGCCTATGCGTTGGACACTCCCAGCATCACCATCTTTGGCCCGGCGGACGATAGACGCTGGGCACCTCTTCAGCAATCCCACCATCTCATAGTGCGTCACCCCGTAGCATGCAGCCCCTGCGCTTACTGGGAATGTCCTTTCATCGATCATCCCTGCCTGAGTCATATCACCTCTGCTCAGGTAATGACTGTCGCCGATAAACTGCTAAACAATATCTAATCTCCACTTTATAAGGTATTAGAATAGGCTTAGTTTTTGATATGGTAGTGCTTTATTTATTGAATCGCACTAAAAATTATGTTATGGTAAGTAATCAGAGGGAGGCAGGAGGTTGTAAAACTCTTGCAAGAGTGCGGGTTGTTCCAGCTTCTTATGCTACTTCCTCACTAGCCGCCGCGGGTGGTATGGAACAAGAACGCGAATAGTTACGATAAAAGGAGGAAAGAGAGTATGAAAGACAGAACAGGTTTGGCAGAGCATCATGCATCTGTTACCGTGAACGCGCCTGTACATCAGGTTTACGCGCTCTTCAGTCACTTCAATGACTTTCCCAAGTTTATGAGCTTTGTAAAAGAGGTCACCTATTATGATGATCAGCGCAGCCACTGGGTGGCAGAAGTCGCGGGTCGTCACGAATGGGATGCCGTGAACGAGGATTGGATAGAAGATCGCCAGATTGGTTGGCGTTCGACCAATGGCCTGGAAAACGCGGGGCGCGTGACGTTTCAACCGGTTGGCCCCAACCAGACACGCGTCGATGTCTATATCGCTTACAATCCACCTGCCGGAGCGCTCGGTGATGTAGGTGAGAATCTGGGTGTTGGCAAGCGCTTTGATGAGGCGCTGCAGCATGACCTGGAAAATTTTGCCCGTATGGTAGACCAGGCGCCGCCGGGAGCGCTCGACCCCACATCTTCGAATTACCTGTTCCATAGTGGAAGCGCGGCTGCCAAGGGAACAACCACGAGCCGCCAGAACGCCACAATGGGTGAAACCAATCGCACCGACCGTCCTGTAATGGATCAGGACATCATCCAGGAGCGGCCCTATGCTGGTACAACTGCTACCTCCGCTCCAATGCCGCCGCAGAGTGGCGCGGGTAATCCGGTGACGCTACCACCGGATACTGGAACTGGTAATCCAGTGATGCCCCCAGAGCGCGATCAATATAACGGCTAGTATTGCTCTTTTGTTGGCAATACCTTTTGAAAAGAGCGGAGAGGGCAGTGCTATTCTGCCATCCTCTCCGCTCTTCTGTTGTTCTATGCGCTTCCAAACGCTGTTCCTTAGAATGAGATTAAAAAGAGATATATTCTTCTAATGAAAAGATACATTTCTTAAGATACATTAGTTGTTACTGAGAGTAGCTTACAGAAGAGTTTATAATAGCAATAATCACTTGAAATTTATACTTGAATTCCCTATGCTAGTGACATAGGGCATTGGCAAAGATGAAATAATCCGAAACCCTCTACAAGAAAGTGAGAAAAAACGTGGTACAGATACGTGAACATACAAAAACGCGATTGTCGGAGTTTTCTGATGGTGTCCTGGCTCAGAAGAGCCTGGTCAACGACCAGCGAGCATTTGAAGCTCTAGTACAGCGTTATCGTCCAACATTATTCAATTTCATCTGTCATATCTTAGGCGACTATGATCAGAGTTGCGATATCTTGCAGCAGGTTTTTCTCCAGTTGTATATTTCGCTGCCTACCCTGAATACGGGCAAATCATTGCGCGGCTGGCTTTTCCAGGTTGCCCGTAATCGCTGCCTGGATGAATTGCGAAAGAAACGTGCCATCCATTTCTCTACATTGGAGTCGGTGGACGACGAAGACGAGGTTTCATTGCTTGCTTCCCTCCGTGATCCTAGCCCGATGCCTGAAGAGGTCGCGGAACGACACGATCTCCAGGATAATTTACGTCGCGCCATTGAAGGATTACCCCCCAAGTATCGCTCTGTAGTCCTCCTGCGTTATGCCGGTCAACAGAGTTTTGCCGAGATTGGTCAGGCGCTCAGTATGCCCGAAGCTACGGCAAAAACTTACTTCCAACGCGCGAAACCCTTACTGCGCGCGGCTCTCATGTCAGAGAAGCAAAAAGCTGCTGTCAACTAGGACATGCGCAGTAAGATTGATATAGAAATAGCCCTCCCCTAACCAGGGAGGGCTGTTTTTTTGCTTCTCTCCTCGAATTGTATCTGATACCTGTACAGCACATTAGGCAGAGATTAGAAAAGTTTAAAGAATTCTTAGGAAAGTTACTGTTGACTTGTACAATGAGATTACTTTGATTAAGATATTGATGTCAAAGCGTGAGTGCTAAACTCATCAATTTGTTATAGAGCATATAGATATTCAGTAGAACTTCACTATTGTGTAGAGAGAGAAGCATGAATTTGCACAGCCAAAACGAAATATTGACTCTAGTCGCTCCTATCCAGCCATACGCTTATACAAACTTCAACCAGTCAGTTCTGGATGCCCTGATCTGGCGGCGTAAATTCCTGGATACGGCCTTAACCACTCTAATGCTGCGCACTGCGGCATTAGCAGAGGTGGCTGCCCTGCTGGTTGAAGCAATTCACAGCGGGCATAAGGCGTTAGTCGCGGGCAATGGCGGCAGCGCCGCCGAAGCGCAGCACTTCGCGGCTGAGTTAGTAGGCCGTTTTAAGCGGGAACGCTTGCCGTACGCGGTGCTCTCCCTCACCACCGACACCTCGATTCTCACCGCCATCGCCAACGATTACGGTTACCAGGATGTATTTGCGCGCCAGGTCTGCGCTTTTGGTCAGCCGGGAGATGTGTTCATAGCTTTCAGTACCAGCGGCGAGTCCGAGAATCTGCTGCGCGCAGCGCAGGCGGGACATGAGCGGTCTGTGTCAGTCGTCGCAATCACGGGTGATTGCCCCAGCAGCCTGGAGTCACTGGCGGATATCACGGTGCGCGTCCCCGTCGTAGACACCGCTCTCGTGCAAGAAATGCATATGATGGTGACGCATGTGCTCTGCGATATCGTAGAGGCAGAACTCGCGACTTCGCAAAAAGAGGCTGCTCTATGACAAACAAGGCTGTATTCCTGGATCGTGATGGCACCCTTGTTCACCCCCGTCACTATCCTTCTCGTCCTCAAGACCTCTGTCTCTATGATGGGGTCTGCGAGGAGTTGCGAGATTTGCGACAGGCCGGGTTACAACTGGTGGTAGTCACCAATCAATCGGGGATCGCACGAGGGTATTTTACTGAGCAAGATTTGCAGCGCATGCATGCATACCTGGCGCAGCAACTCGCCTCGTATAATGTGCAGCTGCAAGGTATGTATTATTGTCCTCACCATCCCGACGGTATCGTTCCAGGGCTTGCCAGGCGTTGCGATTGCCGCAAACCGGCGCCCGGTATGCTCTTGCAAGCCGCCAGTGATTTGCAACTCGACCTGCGATCCAGCTGGTTTGTAGGCGACATCCTCGATGACATCGAGGCCGGTAACCGGGCGGGCTGCCGTACTATCCTGGTTGATCTTGGCACGGAGCGTCTGCCAGAGCGGGCTATGCGCCGTCCCCTTTTTGTAGCCAGGAGTACTGTGCATGCCCTACGCATAATCAAAGATGCCGAGTTGCATACCCAGACCGCGGACCTGGACTATTGCCCGTCGTCCTGGCAATTGGTATCTGTTGGGGAGGAGAGCGCATCGATGAGAAGGAGCGGTACGCTGTGAGACGTTTGAAAATACTCATATGGCATATTCACGGCAGTTACCTCAATAGCCTCGCTCGTATTGAGCATGACTGGTATTTGCCTGTTCGTCCAGGGCGACCCGAAGGCTACGGGGGCAGAGGACCAACCTTTGACCTGCCGGATTACGTGCGTGAGGTACCCAGCGAGCGTGTGCGCGACCTGCCGCTTGATCTCATTATCTACCAGACGCCGAAGAACTACTACGAGGATCAGTTCGAGATTTTGAGCGAGGAGCAGCGCCGCCTGCCCAGGATTTACCTGGAACATAACACCCCAAAACCCCATGCCAGCGATACGCGCCACCCGGTAGATGATCCAGGCGTGTTGTTAGTACACGTGACGCACTACAACCGCCTCATGTGGGATAATGGCCGGACGCCGACGAAGGTAATTGAACACAGTGTAGCCATTGATCCCTCGATTCGCTATAGCGGTCGACTCGCGCGCGGTATTACTGTCGCCAATGGCATGCAGAAACGACCGCGCATTGCTGGTTATGACCTCTTCCTCGATGCGCGTATGGGCATTCCACTCGATGCAGTGGGTATGGAGACCGAAGCGTTTGGCGGCCTGGGGGATATGCCCTACCGGCATCTACACCGCCGCGTTGCCGACTACCGCTTTCTGTTTAGCCCCATGCGCTATACCAGCTTGCCCCTGGCGGTCATCGAGGCTATGACCATCGGTATGCCGGTGGTTGCCCTTGCTACCACCGCTCTGCCCACAGTAATCGAGCATGGCGTGAGCGGCTATGTTTCATGCGATATGGACGAATTAACTCACCATATGCGCGCCCTGCTCAGCGATCGAGCGCTGGCAGAGCGGCTTGGCGCAAATGCTCGCCGGGTTGCCCTTGATCGTTTCAACCTCACGCGTTTCATTCGCGACTGGAATGCAGCCTTTGCTGAGGTCATAGGACCTGTTTTTTCCCCTGTAGGGATAGGTCATCGGAAGGAATAAATCACTATGGATCGACACCCACGAATCGCCTTTTTCAGTGAACATGCCAGCCCCCTAGCATTACTGGGGAGCGAGGATGCCGGCGGACAAAATGTCTACGTCGATGAGGTGAGCCGCAATCTGGCGCAGCGTGGCTATGCTGTTGATATCTTCACCCGCTGTGATAGCTATGATGTGCCGGAGGTCGTGAACTATGCCCCTGGTGTACGGGTGATCCACCTGGGCGCCGGTCCAGCGCAATTTCTCGCGAAAGATGATCTTTGGAAGTACATGCCCGATTTTCGCGAGGCGTTCCTGCGTTTTATGGCGTATGATGATGTCAGTTACGATCTTCTTCACGGCAATTTCTGGATGTCTGGCTGGGTCGTGTCCGAGTTGCAGCACAGCCTGCATATTCCGGCAGTGCAGATTTTCCATGCTCTCGGCAAAACCAAACACCGCCATCAGGGAACGATGGATAGCAGTCCACCGGAGCGCATTGCCACCGAAATTGCCACCATGCAGCAGGTAGATCGCATTATTGCCCAGTGCCCTGCCGAATGGGCCGAGCTGGTCGAGGATTATGGCGTTAACCCGGCTAAAGTGGTGGTCATTCCATCGGCTGTGAATACACAAACCTTCCATCCAGTGCCGCGTGACGAAGCACGGCGACATATCGGGTTAGAGACTGGCGAACTGCTGATCGTCTATGTGGGCCGCATGTTGCCGCGTAAGGATGCACGCAACATCGTGCGCGCTCTCGCGTTATTGATGCGCTGGCAAGAACAAGGCATACTATCTGGCCCTCCGCTGCCGCCGCTTCGTCTCCTGCTGGTTGGCGGCCAGACGGAGGAACCGAATCCCATTGCCACACCAGAAATCGGCATCTTGCAGAGCCTGGCTCAGGAACTGGGAGTAGCGGACAACGTCACCTTCGTTGGCAAACGACAACAACAGGAACTGCGCTACTTTTACAGTGCAGGTGACGTAGTTGTCACCACTCCCTGGTATGAACCCTTTGGCCTCACGCCTCTTGAAGCGATGGCCTGTGGACGACCCGTCATTGGTTCAGCTGTAGGTGGCATTCGCTTTACTATTAAAAATGGTGAGACTGGATTCCTCGTCCCGCCATTTGATCCAGAGATGCTGGCTGTGCGCCTCTATCAACTTCTCAGTCAGCCTGCATTGGGTGATCGTATGGGGAAAGCCGCGCGTTTGCGAGTAGAGCGCACTTTTACCTGGCCCGTTGTCGCCATGCGCACTGATCTGCTCTATCAAACGCTACTCAAAACACACACGCATGCATCGCTAAGCGTCCCTGCTCGTGGTAAACAACCACTCTCCCTGGAAAAGATGAGGATGCGCCGCACGACGCACACATATGGATTGCGCTCTATCGCACCACTTCACTCACCGGAAGTTACAGGATTACCATCGATGGAGGATGAACTGTGGCGCTAATTGATGTACTGATTCCCACCTATCGACGCAAAACTGGCCTGGCTGTCGTCTTGACAAGTCTACTGGGCCAGACGTTTCGCGATTTCAATGTCATCATCTCTGATCAGACCGAGGAAGAGAGCTACCTGGATAGCATAGAGATCGAGACGCTGGTGCGGGCATTGCGCTGGCATGGACATCGTGCCGCTCTGCATCGTCATCCGTAGGGGCCTTGCCGAACAGCGACAGTTCTTGCTCGAGCAGAGTCGCGCACCCTATGTGCATTACCTCGACGATGATGTGCTGTTAGACCCGCCTGTCATGGAGCGCATGCTGCGCGTGTTGCAGGCCGAAGGCTGTGGTTTTGTAGGTTGTCCGGCTACCGGCCTCGCTTATCTGGATGATATACGGCCACAGCAGCAGCATATCGAACTCTGGACAGGGCCGGTAGAAGCAGAGCCGTTCGACGAGCAATCTATTCCCTGGGAACGGCACCTGGTGAATAACGCTGCCAATCCACTGCACCTGGAACAGCAGTTAGCTCCAGATAGGAGGATCGTGCGCTACAAGATCGCCTGGGTGGGTGGCGCTAACTTGCTCTTCGATCGCGCCAAATTGATGGATGTGGGCGGTTTCTCCTGGTGGCATCGCCTGCCGCCGGAGCATGCCGGGGAGGAGGTCGTCGTCCAGTTCTTGCTGCTCCACAAATATGGCGGGTGTGGCATCCTGCCAAGCGGTACCTACCATCTTGGCTTGCCAACCACTGTAGAAGACCGGCGTCATAATGCCACCACTCTCTTTGGAGAATTGATCCAGGAAATGGAAGCCGGGAAATTTATGCCCGCTCAGAAGGTGAGGAACTACTCGTGAAGGAACAGAGCTTACAGGGAAAAGTTGCCCTGGTCACTGGAGCAGGAAGCGGCCTGGGGGAAGCTACCGCCCTGGCCTTTGCGCGTGCTGGTTGCGCTGTAGTCTGCGTCGATATACATGCGCAAGCTGCCCAGCGTGTCTCCCAAAACCTGGGGCAATACGACGTTGGCAGCCTTGCCCTGGCTTGTGATGTGAGTAATGCTGAGCAGGTATTCAGGGCGGTGCAGATGGTGAGCGCACGTTTTGGGCGCCTGGATATTGTCGTCAACTGCGCCGCCATCGATCATACGTTATCGGTGGATGAGATGACTATTGAGCAATGGAACCGGGTGATCGATGTCAATCTCAATGGGCCATTCTTGTTTGCGAAGGCTGTCTGGCCTCTGATGTGCAAGCAGCAGAGCGGCCATATCATCAATATTGCCTCGACTGCCGCGACTCGCGCCTGGGCGAATGCGGCGGCCTACCATGCCTCAAAGTGGGGGCTGGTTGGCTTTGG
>VBFM01000429.1:0-2755 GCA_005882595.1 Chloroflexota bacterium | reverse complement strand
TGTGGAGCAGGGTATTCCGATGCCTGAAGAGCGCAACCTGCAAGACCCCGCCACCGTCGCCAATGTGATTGTGTTTGCCGCGCAGGTTCCACCTGAGTCGGCGTTGCAGGAGGTCATCATTACCCCGTTGACCGAAACGAGCTGGCCCTGAGCCTGCAAGGAGAGTCTATGGTCATTGTGCGCGCACCTGTCCGCGTCAGTTTTGGAGGTGGTGGAACGGACCTGGCGGCTTATTACGCCCATTTTGGCGGCCTGGTCGTCAGCACGGCAATCACTCGCTATTGCTCTGTGGTGGTCTGCCCGTCAGTCGATGGCAGTATCCGCATTCATTCTGCTGACTATCGCACATGGGAGATGTACCCGCGCGGCGAAATTCCCCCGGTGGAAGGCATCCTGTCATTACCTAAAGTCGCCATTGCGCACTTCGCCGACCTGGGATTACGCAAAAAGGGCGTTGACCTGTACCTCTTCTCGGAAGTTCCTCCAGGAAGCGGACTTGGCTCATCGAGCGCGATGGCGGTTGCATTGGTGCGCGCGCTTGCTGCCCACGTCGGACTGGTCCTGAGCGCGATGGAAGTGGCTGAACTTGCCTGCTCATTGGAAATCGAATTGCTGCGCATGCCCATTGGCAAGCAGGATCAGTATGCCAGCGCCTGTGGTGGGTTGAATACCATCACCTTCACGGCGAATGGAGTATACGTGGAGCCGCTCGTATTGCGGAAGAACGTACTTGCCTCTTTGCAAAGCAGCCTGCTGCTCTTCTCTACCGGACAGACGCACAACTCGGCCACCATTCTCGATCAACAGCGCCGGGATACGCAGGCGAAGCCGGAGGTTATTCGTTCCTTGCATCAGATCAAGCTACTGGCGTTAGAGATGCGCGAGGCGCTGCTGACCGGAAACCTGGAGCGTTTCGGACAGCTGCTTGACCTGGGATGGCAGGTGAAGCGTAGGTTATCAAAAAATGTCTCCACTACGGCGATTGACTGCTACTATGAAACAGCCCGCGGAGCCGGTGCGTTGGGCGGGAAGATTGTTGGCGCTGGAGGAGGAGGCTATCTTTTGCTCTATTGCCCGATTCATCGCCAGCGAAGGTTGCGGGAAGCGATGACCGAACTTGGTCTGGTTGAGATGTCATTTGATTTTGATTTCGCCGGGGTGCAGGTGATAACTGATGCTCTGACCCAGGAAGAACGTATGTCACCCTCTTCTGGGACATTTGGTTCGTCTCTTCATGCTCCTGTGTTCATGCGAGAGCAAGCATCTTCACTGTCCTCGCCCGTGAGCTGGTTTTTTGACCGCTTGTGAAATGTAGGTGATAACAATGTACGATGAAATTGCGAGTTACTGGCGTTCACTGGTTGACGTGATGCAGTCCATATCGAGTGATGCCCTTGCACAAGTTGCTGATATGCTCTTCTCCTGTTATCGAAGAGGTAGTACCGTCTTTGTACTTGGCAACGGCGGCAGCGCTGCCACCGCCTCACACTTTGCCTGCGACCTGGCAAAAGGCACACGCGCGACTGGTCTACCTGCCTTCCGCGTGATTCCTCTCAGCGACAATGTGCCGCTCATGACCGCCTGGGCCAACGATACAAGCTATGATCGTATCTTCGCGGAGCAGCTATCCGCGCTGGTGCGCCCCGATGACCTGGTAATTGTCATCAGCGCGAGCGGCAACTCGCCTAACGTCCTGGCGGCTGCCGGTGTTGCCCAGGAAGCAGGCGCCCTGGTAATTGCCCTGACCGGTCAAAGCGGCGGACAACTCTATACCATGGCCGATCTCTCGATCCTGGTTCCTTCAACATCCATTGAGCAGGTCGAGGATGCGCATCTTGCTATCGCGCACAGCCTCTGCGTCGCGCTGCGCCAGCGACTCTTCGCGGAATCCGCCTTACTGGAGGTAGAGCAGTCCGTCTTTCATAGCCTGATGGCGGAAACAGCCATTGGGGAATTGAATATATAAGAGGATGCCGGTTCGGGCATCCTCATCGCACATGCGGCATGACTTCCTGCGCAAATTGCTCGATCTGCTCCACCCGGTCAGGCCAGCGCGGTGCCATAAATTGCAGGGCGAGATGTTCAACACCGATAGCGCGGTATGCCCTGAGCGCCTCGCCAAGCTGTTCGGGCGTGCCACGCAGTCGCCGTTCATCTTGCGGTACGGCCTGCTTCGTGACCTCGATAGGGCGGCAGCAGGTGAGCTGAATCTGCTGGGGGTCGCGGCCAGCTTCCGCGGCCAGGCGTAACACATTGTGGTACCCATCTCGAAGTTCGCCTGTTGTGATGTCCACGAAGTAAGGAAACCACGCGTCGCCGTATTGCGCGGTGCGTTTCTGCGCCGCGCTGCCCTCTCCTCCGACCCAGATGGGAATGCGCGGGGTGGGTTTGGGGTAGAATGCCAGGTCGCGCAGGTGGTAGTATTGCCCATCGAAGTCGATGTGTTCCTCTGTCCACAGGCGCGAGACGATTTGTAGTTGTTCATCGGTCATACGCCCCCGTTCCTTGAACGGAACGCCCAGTGCGGCGAACTCTTCCTCCATCCAGCCAACCCCCACGCCCATAATCAGGCGACCGCGCGAGAGTTGCTCGATAGAGGCTGCCACACGTGTCCAGTAAAGCGGGTGACGATAGGGCAGCACCAGCACGCTGATACCAAGTGTAATCTTCTCGGTGCAGCCGGCCAGGAATGCCAGGCACGTCATCGAATCGAGGAAAGGCCGGTCAGGCGGGACGATGAACTCGTGATTTTCAC
>VBFM01000428.1:8608-12254 GCA_005882595.1 Chloroflexota bacterium | reverse complement strand
GAAACGCCGGATGCCGGTATGATTGCTATTGATGGCGAAGCGGATAGCGCGCGCGCTGGAAAAACAGGCTACATGCCACAACAACCACTGTTGTTGCCCTGGAAAACCGTTGAAGAAAACGTGGTGCTGGGGCTGGATGTGCGCAGGGTCCCGCGCAAGAAGGCCCTGTTTGAGGCGCATGCCTTGCTCAAACGCTTCGGATTGATGGACTTCGCGCAGTATTATCCCGCCGCGCTCTCCGGCGGGATGCGCCAGCGTGTTGCGCTGCTGCGTACCGTGCTCTTCAACCGCTCCTTCCTTTTGCTCGACGAACCATTCGGAGCATTGGATGCGCTCACACGCCTTTCGTGCCAGGTGTGGCTGTTGGACGTGTGGCAGGAATTTCATTCAAGCGTCCTCTTTATCACCCACGATGTGCGCGAGGCCACCCTGTTGTCGAACCGCATCTACGTGTTGAGTGCGCGACCGGCGCGGGTATTGCGCGTGGTTGACGTACCTCTCCCATATCCACGTCAAACGGAACAGCTGGCATCGGCGCATGCCGTGCAATTGGAACAGGAGTTGATGGCACTTCTGTTAAAGGAGCAGCAGCTATGAAACTACGCAAACTGGCAAACTATGGGCCTGCTATCGTCCTGATTGTAGCGCTGCTGGCGCTGTGGCAACTCTACGTGCAGGTTAGCCAGATCAGCCCTCGTTTCTTGCCCGCTCCAACGGCCATCGTCACGGCTCTGGTGAATAACTGGCCTGTCATCTATGACAATACAGTGCAAACCATGCTCGAAACGGTGCTGGGCATCACCATTGCAACGCTGTTCGGCCTGCTGATGGCGATCCTGTTGGATGTGTCGAACTGGATGCGCAGGGCGATCTACCCCCTGCTGGTGACATCGCAGACCATCCCGATGATAGCCCTCGCGCCACTCCTACTCATCTGGATTGGCTTTGATATTCGCTCGAAACTGATCGTCGTCATTCTCTATTGTTTCTTTCCAATAGCTGTAGCCTGCGCCGATGGCCTGGCTTCGGTCGAACCAGAGTTGATCAACTTGCTGCGCAGCATGCGTGCGTCGCACTGGCAAATCCTGTGGATGGTGCGTTTGCCTGCCGCCATGCCCGCCTTCTTCTCCGGCCTGCGTATCGCCGCGACCTACAGTGTCGTCGGAGCTATCTTTGGGGAGTACGTTGGTGGAGAGAAAGGACTGGGTATCTACATGCAGCGAGCCACCAATTCACTTGCAATGACCCAGGTTTTTGCCGCCATCCTGGTAACGGCTGTACTCAGCCTTTTCCTGTTCGGCCTTGTATCCGTCATCGAACGTCTTGCGTTACTCTGGTATCACGGCGCAGTGCAACGCCAGAAAAATAGGAGGACGCGATTATGCAGCTTCATAATCGTCTCCCTCCGATCCGGCGAAAGGAAACATGTTATGCATAAGCGCACACGTCTGCTTTTGAGCATTTGTATACCGGTAGTGTTAGTTATCGTGGTTGTCAGCGCCTACCTCTTCCAACTGCGCGCCGCCAACAGTGAGTCGGGAACGCCACACGTGGTGGTCACGCCCAGTTCACCATGCGTATCGTTAAACAAAGCAGCTCCGCAGCAGTTGACCACCATGAACCTCGCGCTCGACTGGACGCCCAATACCAACCACACTGGTATCTACGTCGCGCTGGTACAGAACTGGTACCGCGCCGAGGGGATTGATCTGCACCTGCTCCCTTACTCTGCCAATGTCTCGCCCGATGTACTCGTCTCTTCGGGAAAGGCTGATGTTGGGATCAGCGCTACCGAGGGGATCGTGGCGGACGCGGCAGCGGGCCAACCCGTGGTTTCGATTGCCGCCATCATCCAGCACAACACCTCGGCGTTGGTAACGCTGAAGAGTTCTGGCTTGACGCGCCCGCGCGACCTGGACGGCAAGACCTATGGTGGTTTCGGCGCACCCTATGAATCGGCCGTCGTGGGCGAGATCATCAAGCAGGACGGGGGCAAAGGCCAGTTTACTAATGTGACCTTGAGCATTGACGCGATGCAGGCGCTGGAATCGCACCGTATCGACTTCGTATGGGTCTTCCAGGGCTGGGAAGTCATTCAAGCGCAGCGCGACGGCGTACAACTGAATGTCTTCCCGATCACTAACTATGGCGTCGCTGACTACTATACGCCGAATATCATCACCAGCCCTACTGAGATCAAGCAACAGCCTAATCTACTGCGCCGTTTTATGCTGGCCACTTCCTGTGGTTATGATTACGCGCGCACCCATGCACACGACGCGGCGAAAATGTTGATCAATAAAGCGAACGCCGATAATCCGGGAACTTTCACCGATACCGGCCTGGTCTACGCCAGCCAGGATTACCTCAGTCCTCGCTACGCCGACCCGGGTCGTAAGTGGGGCTGGCAGGACGCCGCGCCCTGGCACAACTACCCGCAATTCATCCTGGATTCCGGCGGGATATTAGATGCGTCGAGCAAGCCTGTACACAGTATGAACTTTGATGCGTTGTGGACCAATAAGTTTTTGCCCTGAATCATCAGGGCAAAAACTGCATCCTTTCCCTGGCGTCATGTGAAGAAAAAGCTATGAATGACCAGCAACAGCCCGCGCTCCAGGGATACTTCCGCGTGTTCCTGGGTGAGTACGTTGCTGACTCCACGTGGCTTGCCGAAATAGAGCGTCTCGCCTTGTAGAGGATAGTACAGTCCCGATGTACGTATGCCACGGGCATCGCCTGTTAGCGGCAGGAGCGAAAGCAGGTCGCCCACCTGTCCATCAATGGCGGTAGTACCCGGTCCTTTGACCAACCAGCAGACCGATGGCCCGTCGACAATTTTGATCGGCACGCTATCAAACCCCGCCAGTAACAACACATTGGCCATCGTATGATCGAAACGTGCGCCGCCGAGTGCCCCGAGCAGCGTAATCTCTGTGGCTCCCTGCTCAATTGCGAGTTGCACCGCCAGTTCCGTATCCGTCTCGTCTTTCTCGACGGCAGCGGAGACTGTACGACTACCGCCTGCCCGCAATTGCTCTACAAGCTGCTTATCGAGCAGGAGTACAACCATAGCGCAGAGCAGTGGCGGCCCCACTATCCGCAGCGATAACCATATCGGCGCCGGCAATGGCTTTATAGAAAGCTTCCCCTGGTTCGAGCGTGCCTCCCGCGAAGATGACGATGTGCATATTTATCTACCAGAAAAGAAATGATGAACTGACAACAGGGAAACGAAAGGCTTATGAGACAGTATAAACCTTTCGGCTAAAACGTAGCAATGCTTTCTTTTCCTACGTTATAGTATGTGTAACTGTCCGGGGAAAATCCAGTGGAGTATGGTCTAAGATTGATGGATTCTCAAAATATCACAAAACAGCCCCATTCATGGGGCCGCTATCCTAAAGTCAAACATAGCCAGGTGCAATCGATTTATTGGCGTAATGAATTGCCTGATATCGCTCAATTAAAGGGAACGGCGCTGCCCTTCGCCTATGGGCGCAGCTACGGTGATAGCTGCCTCAACGAGGGCGGCATTTCACTCGACGTCAGCCATTTGCAGCGCTTCATCTCATTTGACGAGAAGACGGGTCTGCTACGCTGCGAAGCAGGGATCTCACTGGCGGAAATTCTGGAGGTGTTGGTG
>VBFM01000428.1:0-8448 GCA_005882595.1 Chloroflexota bacterium | reverse complement strand
TCATCCTATGGGCGGAATTTCGTCCGAAGCCCATCGTGAATCCCTATATCGATATGGATCACATCCGCTTCGCATCGCTCGACGAGTTCTTCGATATCTCTGCCGAATCCGACGCGGACTATGAATATACTATGTCCTGGGTAGATATTTTGATTGGTGGGAAGAACCTGTGCCGGGGTATCTTTATGCGCGGCAATCATAACCTCTCAAGGCAACTCGAACCGGTGAAGAAGCGCTTGCCCCTTGCCGTGCCTATCGATTTCCCTTCATTCATGCTCAATTCGCTCAGCGTCAAAGCCTTTAACGAACTATACTATCATAAACAGGTACCGAAACGGGTTCATAAAATCGTTTCGTATGACCCGTTTTTCTACCCGCTCGATTCCATCCATGACTGGTATCGTATGTATGGCAAACGCGGCTTTTTGCAGTATCAATTTGTCGTACCCTTCGAAGAAGGGCATCACGCTATGCGCGAAATACTTGCCCGCATCCGGCGTTCAGGCGAGGGATCATTCCTGACCGTGCTAAAAACATTTGGCGATATTGCATCACCCGGCATGCTCTCGTTTCCGCGACCGGGTTTAACGCTGGCACTGGATTTTGCCTACGATGGTCAGAAGACGCTGCGACTGTTAGAAGACCTTGACCACATCGTGCTGCAAAGCGGAGGAGCCGTCTATCCCGCCAAGGATGCGCGCATGAGCGCCGAGAGCTTCCAGGCGTTTTTCCCTGGATGGAAAGAGTTCTCGGCATACGTCGATCCGAAATTCTCCTCAAGCTTCTGGCGGCGCGTGACCGCCGTGGTTCCCGACAGTGTTGATAATCAAGGCGACCCTGAATTAACAAGAATTGGTGACACCATAAGATGAAGATTTTGATACTAGGAGCAACCTCAGCTATTGCGCAGGAAACCGCCAAATGTTTTGCCAGGGATGGCGCGGAACTTTTTTTAGTCGGGCGTTCAGCCGAAAAGCTGGAGGCAGTGCAAAACGATCTCAAGGTGCGCGGCGCGAAACGCGCAGAAACCTTTGGACTCGATCTGAGCGATCTGGACCGCCACCAGGAAATGATACAGGCAGCCATTGAGACGCTCGACGGACTCGACATGGCGCTGGTTGCGCATGGCACGCTGGGCGACCAACGCCTTTCACAGGAGAGCGTGGCAAAGACGCTGGAAGAATTCACCACCAACTGCACCAGCGTGATCTCTCTCCTGACCTTGCTGGCGAATTACTTTGAACCGCGCAGGCATGGATGTATCGCTGTCATCTCCTCAGTGGCCGGTGATCGAGGCCGCAGGAGCAATTATGTATATGGCGCGGCCAAAGGCGCCGTTACCATCTTCCTCCAGGGCCTGCGCAGTAGACTGGCGAAATCGGGAGTAGCTGTAGTGACGATCAAGCCCGGTTTTGTAGATACGCCGATGACTGCCTCGCTGAAGAAAGGACTGTTGTTTGCCAGCCCGCGCAGGGTTGGTGAAGGGATTTATAATGCTATGAAGAAGGGGAAAGAGGTAGTGTATTTGCCCTGGTTCTGGCGTTACATTATGTTGATCGTCAGGAGCATACCGGAGCCGGTGTTTAAGAAGATATCGATCTAGTGGTTTGCACCCACAGTCCCAGGAAGCGTAAAGCAAAACTTGCTACCTTCCCCCGGTATCCCTGCACTCTCAACCCAGATACGCCCACCCATGGCCTCAACCAGGCTTTTACTGATGTATAGGCCTAAACCAGAACCCCTTACTGACCCGGCAAGATCGCGCGGCAGACGCACAAATTGACCAAATAAGAGGGGTATCTGGTCAGGCAATATGCCAGGGCCTTCGTCTTTTACTTTGATGCATACCGCTTGCTCAGATTCTTTATCCACTGTCACGCTTACAGTAACAGAAGTATCTCCTGGCGAATACTTGTAGGCATTCGAGAGCAGGTTACGCAGGATATGACGGAGGCATTGTGCATTTGCTCGAACGGTAACGCCATCAGGAATATCGAGATGTGTACGTTCGCCCTGGTTCCCAAATTCCTCGAAATGCTCCACTGTTTGGCGAGCAATGGGGACAACGGGAATGTCCTCGATGTGCAGCAGTTCTTTATAAGTGCCCAGCATCATCGTATCCAGTACATCATTGGTCAACGTTTCCAGTTCTTTACAGCTTCGCATCGCGTTCTTGAGATAATTCATCTGGCTGGCACGGTCAAATTGCTCATACTTCTCCAGGAGGAGTGAAAGATATCCAGAAATAACGGTGAGCGGGGAACGTAGTTCATGATTCACATTCAGAATGAACTGGTTTTTCAGGTCATTTAACTGGCGTTGCTGTTCAAAAGCAATAGCAGTCTGGCACTCTGCCTCCTGGGCTTTCATGCGTGCTTCATCCGCCGAATCCAGCAACGTGCGCAGACTGACAACGATATACCCAATGATCGCGAGGAGAATGAAACCGCTAATGAACGAGAGGGTAAATGGTACATGCCATAACAACCGTTGTCGTACCCATTGATAGACAACCAGCGTAACAAAAGCAACACCCAGGAAGATGAGCAGACCTTTTTTTCTAAATATCCAGGCCACCAATATGACAGAAATAGCGAGAACGTTGCCATTGTGAATGACTGGAAAGCTCAGCATATAGAAAATCAAGGAAAACACTATCGTTCCTATAACAATAAGAAGGCGTATAGCAAGCGGTAATGTGAGCATTGAGCGTGGCCAGGTGTATAGTTGACGCATTTCCTCTTCACCCGTTTCCCCTAAAATACATTCCTAAATCCATCCATCCAGCAATAATTCGTTCATGGGCACACTTCCAAATTGAACAGCTATTATTTTAACATAGTTGCCCATGAAAGGCTACTTTTTATTACTGCGTTGCCTCAATGCCTCATATAGCGCAATACTACCAGCAACCGCAGCATTGAGCGAATTAACTGAGCCGCGCATTGGGAGAGTGATCAGGAGATCACAGTGTTCGCGCACCAATCGGCTGATGCCTTTGCCTTCGTTACCTACTACGAGTGCGAGGGGACCTGTCAGGTCGGCTTTGTCATAGGCGATTTTGGCCTCGCCTACCAGCCCGATGACCCAGACGTTCTGTTTTTTCAGGAAGTCGATGGTGCGGGTGAGATTGGTTTCCTGGGCAATCAGCAGGTGTTCGGTAGCTCCTGCCGACGTTTTGACCACGGTGGCGTTTACCTCAGCCGCTTCGTGCAGGGGAATGATGACACCATGTACACCTGCCGCTTCCGCGCTGCGCAGGAGCGAACCGAGATTGTTCACATCCTGGATGGCATCGAGGATGAGTAGGAACGGGTCTTCGTTTTTCTGCCCGGCAAAGTCAAGGATTTGCTCAAGCGTCGCGTACTTGCGCGCTTCAACGACCGCCAGGCAGCCCTGGTGAACGGCTCCCTGGCTGAGCTGATCAAGCCGGTGGCGCGGCACCGTTTCAATGGGGATGTGTCGCCGCGCAGCCTCCTGGAGAATGGCCGCTACGGATGGGGCATCGCGCTGACCATCTGCCAGCAATAGACGCCTGACCTGCCGATTTGAACGCAGCGTTTCTAAAACAGGGTTGCGCCCCCATACATAATCAGGCATTACACTCTTACTCCTCAGAAACTGTTAGAGGCTGGGACGTGGACTCAAACAAACCGTACAGTTCGCGTACTGGCGCGAAGCTCTGACGATGAACAGGTGCAGCGCCATGTTCGCGCAGAGCGGCCAGGTGAGCCTCGGTGCCATAACCCTTGTGTTGGGCAAAGCCATATGCGGGATAGTATACATGAAGTTGCACCATAAGGCGGTCGCGGGTGACTTTGGCGATGATCGAGGCAGCTGCAATTGAGAGGCAACGTACATCACCCTTGATGATTGAACGTTGGGGAAGTGGCACATCAGGAAGGAGTAGTGCGTCTAGAAGCAGCGCGTGTGGCGGCGTAGAGAGTTGAGTGAGCGCGAAGCGCATAGCGTATTTGGTAGCCTGTAAAATATTTCGTTCATCGATCAGCTCAACGGAACCGAGACCGACGCCCACGGCGAGCGCGTGCTGCATGATGACATCATAGAGACTCTCGCGGGCCTGGCACGATAACTGCTTCGAGTCTCGCACACCGTTTAGGAGAGCCGGACAGTCAGCGTTATCAAGGGGTAAGATGACGGCAGCAGCAACCACAGGGCCGGCCAGGGAGCCACGCCCTGCCTCGTCCAATCCGGCAATAAAGGAATAGCCCTGACTGAGCAGGGCCATCTCTTCCTCTAAGGTCGGTATTTGTTTATGCGTTGTCACTTTCGCCGTTGCTGGTTTTAGCATTTGCAACACTTGCAGTCTTAGCTGCCCTGGCGGCCTCTTTCGCCGCGGCTTCTTTGGCAGTAGTCGGGCGAAGTTCCTTCAGACGAGCAGCCTTACCCGTTAAACCACGCAAAAAATAGAGTTGCTTGCGGCGTACCCGGGCATGGCGCAGCACTTCAATCTTTTCAAGGCGGGGAGAGTTGATGAGAAACGTGCGCTCCACGCCGACACCGTGGGTAATGCGGCGTACCGTGAAGTTGCGATTGACTCCACCGCCTCGCAGACGCATCACAACGCCCTCGAACGGCTGAAGACGTTCGCGGCTCCCCTCAACGACTCTCACTTGCAGGCGAACCGTGTCGCCTGACATAATCTCCGGTATATCTTTCCGTAACTGGGCATTTTCGACCGAATCGATTAGTGCCCTTCCGGCCGGCTTGGTGTATACTTGTTTATCTGCCATCCTTCGTCATTCTCCTGTGCGCGTAAGGAAGTAAAGAAGTAAGGAAGTTCTTACTTTGTTGCGTTGAGCTGCTTCATCAGGCGCGATTTGCGGCGAGCAGCGTTATTACGATGAATAACACCTTTTTTGGCGGCTCGGTCCAGTTCGCTGGCGGCAGCGCGTACAGCGGCTTCTGCATCTTCACCAGAGGCAATGGCGGCGCGAGCTTTCGTTACCTGTGTTTTCACGATAGATTTAATGCTGCGATTATGTAAGCGGCGCTTTTGCTCCTGGCGCATGCGCTTTTCAGCAGCGGCATTATTGGGCATGTGAGTTATGATCCTCCCCGAAACATCTGCCCCTTCACATGGGCGAGTTTTCAAATCTCAATGGGAGGGCGACCGCGAGGGCCGCCCTTACAATGTCTGAACGAGTGCCTATGGATTATAGCAGAAGTCCGATAGAACTGTCAAACAGCGGGCGTTCCCGCTGTCAAAACTAGTACACAATGACTGGTGCTCCGATGGGTATCTGTGTATACAACCAGGCCACATCGTTGGGATCCATGTTGATACAGCCGTGACTGCCATTTTCGTTAAATGTGGTGGTACCGGAAGGGTCGCTATGCGGGAAGTTCATGCCCGGGCCGTAGATGCCGCGCCACCAGCTATCATGGAAGAAGTAGCCACCGGAGTGATATTCCATCGCGTACTGAATAGGGGTGGGTGGATACCAGAATGCAGAGCCTGGTGGTTCACTTGATTTGAACTCCGTCGGGTGCTCATGCACAAAGATGTTCCAGAATCCCGGCGGCGATGGTTTCGCGTACTGCCCTGTAACAACGTGGAATGCTCGAACTAACTTCCCATTATTATAGTAGCGCACTGTCTGTTCAACGAGTGAGACCACCAGTACCGGGCCGATAGTAGAGCTATAGACATTGTAGTGCTGCATCAAGCTGATATCAGTAGCATGCTGGTGGTACCAGAGGGTGCTGTCATTCAAATCAGCTTCCATAGCACGCAGGTGCAAGAAGTCGTTGTTGATTAAGTCGATGGCCGACAGGTAATCATCCGGTGTTTGCGCTGACTGTATCGCTGCATCCGCATCTGAACCAATGCCCTGCTGGTCGTATTCATAGTCCAGATTATAGGCGCCTCCATCGTAGGGATCATGGTACTGGTGCGATCTACCCCAGCTCGTCACTTCCTGGTGAAACTGTTTCAGCAGGTAATTGGCCTGGCCCTGCACGAGTGGGAATTGGATAGATGCCGTATCGCTATCAATTTGTGCTGAAATCTTCAGAAAATCGCTGATGGAGTTAGCATTGGTGAGCGCCTGCTGGTCTGTTATGAGCCGAGCTTGGAATGTGGACGACTTTGCTCCATACTTCTGTAGCTGGTTGATGTCTTCGCTGAACTGCTTGAGTTTGGCCGCGCCCACGAAGGGAATAGCCTGTATGGAGTAGACCGTCGTTTCTTGCAATTGTGTGTTAATTTGATCGATAAGCTGCGAGAAATCATCCGGCCCGCTGGCGCTGCGGAATGTTTGCAGATCATCCTGCGCCTGTTGACTGAGCGCCGTTGTATCAAGGTGAGATGCCTGCAACTGCTTGATAACCTGTTGCAGGGATACGAGATTGTTGTACGCGGGACCCATCAAATGGAGCGCCCTTGTTGCTTGTTTCGCCTCATAGCTGATTTGAATATAGTCTTTGGGATACTGGGCCTTCGCCAGTTGTGCCTGGTAATCGGTCAGTTGATTGGCAAATGTCTTTGCTTCGATAAAATTCTGGCTCTGACGGAGCGCCAGGGCATTCTCCAGGCTCTGCAGATCCTGGCTGGCCTGATAGTCCAGCTGCTGCGTAGATTGAATCTCCAGCCCTCGCACCTCGAGAGTCAACATCTGGTAGCGTTGTGAGAGATTCGAGTTATAATTCGTGACGGATTGATCGTTGAAGAGACCTAAAGGGGCACTTGTATTACCGAGCGCTTTAGCCTGATTGAGAAGCGGTGCAAGCATTGTCTCTGGCACGCCTATGCTCTGAGCATGCGCAACTTCATTACTAAAAGCGTCCTTGTTCTGTTTGGCTTGCTGCTGAGCCTGGGGATCACCATTACAGGCACTGAGCAGTAGCATTACCAGCAGCATGCTGGCCAGCGCAAACGTGCCTCTACCAATATTCCGCCTGGGTACTGGGAAATGTGCCATAATAGCACGGCCTCCTAATAACATTGAATACATCATGAAATTTCAGAAAAAATAATTATTGGGTCGGGTTGAATCGCACCCACCCTATTATATATAGACGCCAAAGACGCCACATCTTTCATATATTACATCGGTTTGCGCTTGTAAATGTAACAAAATGACACATTTGGGAGGGCGACCGCGAGGGAAGGAAAGGTCGCCCTGGATTTCATAATCCTTATGCCAGTACGTGTTCCAGGTCCGCCAGAATATCTTCGATATCCTCGATGCCTACCGAAAGACGTAAAAGTGTATCGGTGAGGCCACGCGCTTCGCGAATGTCCTTGGGGATGGAGCCATGCGTCATCGACGCGGGATGGCTCACCAGTGATTCGACTCCACCAAGACTCTCTGCCAGGGTGAACACCTTGAAGCGGCGCACCATCTGCTTAACATCCTGGTAGGTTCCTTTGAATTGAAAGGACACCATGCCTCCAAAGCCGCTCATCTGGCGTTTGGCCAGCGCGTAATCGGGATGAGAGGATAATCCAGGGTAATAGACTTTCTCAACACGTGGATGCTCTTGTAGAAAAGCTGCCACCGCCAGCGCATTTGCCTCGTGTTGCCGCATGCGTACCGCCAGGGTTTTCAGCCCAAGCAGTGTGAGCCATGCATCAAATGGCCCAGGTACGCCGCCTGCCGCATTCTGATAGAATTTGATGGCCTGGTACGCCTCCTCGTTGCTGGTAACGAGCGCGCCGCCGATGGCATCGCTATGGCCATTGATATATTTGGTGGTGCTATGCACCACAATATCCGCGCCCAGCTTCAAAGGCTGTTGAAAGTAGGGGCTGGCAAAAGTATTATCGACTACCACGAGCAGGTTCCTGTTATGGGCCAGCGCAGCGATAGCCTGGATATCGATCAATCGAAGCAGCGGATTCGTTGGAGTTTCCAGCCAGATCATTTTCGTGTTTGGACGAATAGCTTTCTCATAATTCGCTACCTTGTCCGCGGGCACATAGCTGAACTCGACGTTGTAGCGACGCATCACCCGCTCAAAAATGCGGTAGGTGCCCCCGTAGGTGTCATCGCACGAAACGACATGATCGCCCGCGCTGAGCAAACTCAGGATAGCAGATTCCGCAGCCATGCCGGAGGCAAACGCCAATCCGTATGCGCCCTCTTCGAGCGCAGCGATACATGTTTCTAATGCAGCCCGCGTCGGGTTGCTCGTGCGTGAGTACTCAAAACCTTTATGCTCTCCCAGCCCTGCCTGTGCATAGGTGGCCGTCTGATAGATGGGCGTCATTATTGAGCCTGTCGACGGATCAGGCTCTTGCCCGGCATGAATAGCTTTTGTAGCGAATTTCATAGATGAACTCCTTTGTTATCGTATAGAACGAATGCGACTATAGCACTTTTCCTAAAAAAGAGCAATGATCTTATAGCACAGAAGTCCAATAACAACAGGAAAACCTCTACCTGTATGGTAATATACCAATCGGTATTTATACTGGTAACA
>VBFM01000427.1:0-12061 GCA_005882595.1 Chloroflexota bacterium | reverse complement strand
CTAAGGCTGCGCCTTCATCCGACCGGGACAGTAGTATAGAAGTGGAGGCACAACAAATTCAGACCATTCGTATCGTTGTGAACCCGGAGAAACTCGCACGAATCTAATTGGTAGTCTCGTCCGCTCCATAGCGGATGCAGAGGGTGTAGCGGGCTATGTAGTTCACCCTGTGCGGATCACGTGCACGAATCCAACAGGTCTATAGTCTAGACAAGATTATAGGTTTGGAACTATAATGGGTCAAATGATACACTTGTACGATGCTCATACAGGTTGAAACGCAACTTTCACTATTTAAGAGACGTTAGCAATCGTAATGGTGATGTGAAGAGTAGCCAATAGCAAGAATTCGCCCACAATGCCTGGATTATATATAAGGGACGGTGGGCAGGGAGTATGAAACCATGGCTAAGAAGACAGCGAGTGCGCGCAGTGGAGCGTCGCGCAACAAACCAAGACCGCAGAAGAGTGTTCAACTGGTGCGCCCGATCTCAACCGCCACTGAGCTTGAAGTTGACGACAGCGAAGAAGAGACGACGGGCACGGTAGCTACATCCACTGCCGCCGAGCCTACAGTTGAGGCTGAGGTGGAAGAAGTGGAAGTCGAGGAAGTGGCGGAAGTCAAAGAACCGAAGGCAGCGAAGGCCGTCAAAGAAGTCAAAGCGCCCAGAGTAGAGGCCACTAAGCCTGTTGTGGAAACGACTGCCGCACCTAAGAGCGCCTCCGCCCGTCTTGCGGCGCGGCGCCAGGCTGGCCAACAGACGCAGAAGCGCGCACCTGCTACCATGATCTCGGCAGAAAATTATAAATATGTGCGCAAAGACTTGATTTTCATCGCAATTCTGGCGGCCATCATGTTTTCAGCGATCATCATCCTGCATTTTGTCCCGGCCATTGGTGGCTAGGGATAGACGCGAAAGCATGAGGACCCTCAACGATCAGTTTCTCGCGATATGGGAACCTGGCGTGACCTGAAAGTATGTCGAACAAAGAAAGAAGCGCTGATCGTAGCAGTCGGTTTCAGCGCTTCTCTTTATGTTTATGGTACCCGGTGGCTGATGTCGGGGCCGTATTGCCCCGGAGCCAGATATGTGAGATCCTGGTCGGTTTAGTGCAACAGGGGGCCGGTGCCAATGCCAGCAGGGATGCCATGTCGGTATGCTGCCGGAATAGTCACGCCCAATACTCGCTGCATAGCCATTGTATGACTGCAATCCCCCCAGTCATGGAAGAAACGACAGGTACAGTGCCACTCTCCGTTATCATAGTTCGTGGTGTGAACATCGTTCTCGCCCCGGAATGTCGCTTCGAAACGAGTGAACTGGATTCTTTCGGGTTCTTCCGCGTAACGCTTGGCTTTAGCAATCTTACTGATCATACTTGAATTCACTGTCGGTAATCTCCTTCAAATCTAGCAAACCACTCCGCACCCACTTTTCGTTTGAACTCTATACTCAAGTTAGGTACGTAGCCTCAATCTATCTGCGTAGGCCTACGTAAGTACGCGCCGATAGCTCGTAAAAGTCTTCTTCGTTCCTCCTTTCGTGAATAGGATATGCCCGTTTCCGGCGAGCATTCAGTAAATTGGCCCACAGAATGAAGAAAAATCGATGAGCCCGGCGTCCATGCGCGTATTATGAATGAAGAGAAAAAAAAACACCAGGGCAAACTGTCCCTAGTGTGTATTTACGTATCACCATCAGCTGCCACTGGCTTCACCAGTGATGCAACTCGTGATATTGAAACCGCGTCCATAGACAAGTACCCTCGTGACTTCGTTATCGCCTCGGATTTCCGTGTCTGAATGGGTAGATTATACCATATGAATGCTCGAAAGTCCACCCTTTTTGCGGGATGAAAACGCCAGTTTATCTCTGCCATAAAGGAAATGATAGGTTGTGATAATCCTGTGATACCTATAGAAATTTGAATGCGAGAAAAGGGTGCTTTTTCCCTTGAAGCAAGCCAAATCTGCCACGTTTTGTTCTTTCATACGACATATACTATGAGATCTCGTAAATGGAAGGCGGGAGCGCATGCAACAACTGAATGCAGATGAAGCGCAGCGGGGCATAGATATCACCCTCTATGACCGTTATGCGTCCACCGTCTTTGCCTATTTGTACCAGCAGGTATCGAGCCAGCAGGACGCTGAGGATTTGTTGCTGGAGGTCTTCATGGCCGCTCACAATAGTGAGACGTTCTTTGGCATCACTACTAAGCGACAGCTGGCCTGGCTGCGACGAGTGGCCAGGAACAAAGTCATTGATCACTATCGACATACCGCTCTACTCACCATACTACCTTTAGAGCATGCCTTAGAGACAGAAGATGACGAACTGACGCCTGAGCAGCGCGTTGTGCAGCGGGAGAACTACGAGCGGCTCTATATATCGCTTGAGCGGCTCTCACCCCTGCAACAACAACTGATCCGGCTGCGTTATGGCAATGGCCTGCGCCTGGTCGAAATCGCGCGCATCCTCGATAAACCGGAGGGGACAGTGCGCAAATGGCTCGCGCGCACGCTGCATCAGTTACGCGCAATCTATGAGAAAACAGAGAGAGGGACTCATTCATGAAGCCTTTCGATGATAGCACACCCGAAGAGACAGAAGTGCAGCACCTGGAACTTGTCACTATGCTGCAACGTACCTATACCAAACCTGTTCCACTAGCGCCAAATGAGCAGGAGCAGATCATTGCGCGGGTGCGAGAACGCTTGCTTCGGACAGACCAGCTGGAGACTCTAAACGAAAACAAACCTGAACCGCAAGTGGGAATAGCAGATTCAACTCCGCAAATGCCCATCGACTTCTCAAAGACTGCCCGTCCTGTTAGAAGAATCATGCGCCTCGTCAATACACTCGCTGCTGTCCTGGTGATCGGGGCTATTATCGGCGCGTCGTTGCTGCTCTTTACGCGCCATCCATCAACCTCTACCACGCCTGCTGTTCCTGCCGTCGGACCTGTAGGCACATCTGTTACCGTACATACGGAGAGGGATGGCCTCGAAGCATCCATGAGCCTGACATCCGGCCCGTACTTTCTCAGTGAAATGTTGGCGGCGGACCTCTCGCTCACCAATCACTCTCATACTACCTATTCATTAGCAGGAGCAGACGTCGAGCGTTTTTGCGGTTCTGCCCTCAATGTAGATGTGACAGGTGGTAGCGCACCATATTATACGCCTCCTCCTATGTTTTATCCCCCTATCCCTTGTCCATTTACAATGACGATTTTGAAACCTGGTCAGACCATCCATCTTCGTCAATACCTGCCTCTTATTGCCAGTGGTCATGTAACGCTCACTGAAGGCGCTCAATGCCTCGTGAAAGTTAACGGGTCTGGTACCACCAACGGCCCTTGCCCGCTCGATGGCCACTGGCCGTCCATACATATTAATGTCAACTCGCGTGTGCCTTCAGATCGTATGATTTCGTTTCATAGAAGCGGCTCACACGTCTTCGTCGATGCTCCAGGAGGTGTTCGCTCCCGCCTGCTGTACCTGTATAGTGTGACGTGTCAAGATTTCCATGATCAGGGGGGATCAGGAACCGGCAATTTCATATGGGACGACTTCAAGGATGCGGCTCATTCAGCTCCTCTTTCATATTTATGGAATAGATGAGGTGGCCCGAGCAATAAAGACAAAGAGAGATGCACTTCCTCAGTGAGCTCAGCAAAAGGAGCTTTTTAGACGCCGCGGCTAATCGCTCTGCGAAACCACCATGTTCCGGTCTTGCATGCTACCAGGAAGTAAACCCACCCGAGTGGTTCCCCGATAACCCAGTAACTGGCTGCCATCGCCAGGAAAAAGAGGCAGGCGAGAGCAGAGAGTTGCTTCAAACGCCAGTTGCGCAGGTGCCATTGGAAGCTGCTCATCCGACTTTCGCGATAGAGCCACATAACCGTCCCGGTTGCTATTAGCAATGCAGCTGTTCCCAGAATACCAAGTCCGGTGAGATATAGTGAAAGAGTATCGATATTGAAGATAGTGCCGCTCATTTGGCAGTCCCCTGAATACGTGCCTTCGATGAACCTATCTATATGACATCCTGCTTAAAATTATAGCATGGGGGAATGAGTGAATGTTATACTTATCTCAATGAGGAAGGATGCATGAGTATACGACCGTCCTCTCTATTTTCAAATTGTGGAGCATGATGTGTTAGCTGAAGAATTGGTGGTACTTGACGGGGACTCACCCTTATTCAGTCCGGTACGGCCGTTACTGGATGCAGCCCTGCGGCTCGAACAGCAGGATGAGAGCTACTCCTGGCATGGTTGGGATAAACAACAGATACAAGCGTTTCTTGCGTCACTGCCCTCAAGCTGTAGCCTGGTAGTGGGAGTCTGGGAGACGATTCCCGCAGATGATAAGAGGACCGAATACGAGCAATTAGTGCTGGGCTGTGTATGCGAAGTGCATGAAGGGGTCGTGTATTCGATACGTACCTTTGATGCGCTGGAAATGGCCGGTCTGAAACCTGCCGATCACCTGGAGCCGGGAATAGACGATGCCCTGGAAATTATGCGAGCTGCTAGAACTCTGACATCAGTTGTGGCCTGGGCATTATTTATCGAGAAGACGGCCTGGGATGAATGGCTCTTTGCCAGTGGAGATGATGGGGCGGTCATAGATAAAGGAGAACTCCTGGCCTCTTATGCGCGACAGGGACGCTGTGTGCTGATGGGAAGTCGAACGGCGCATCATTAGTGAGAAACAAGGCCATTACTTTCTTATAGGCAAAATATAAAGGATGTTATCGGGAATGAATATGGAGCAATCAACCCCACTTGTCTGGAATCCGATCTTGCGTCAGTACCTGGTGAATGCAGCGCATCGCATGAATCGCCGCGAGGGTACAAACGCCTGCCCTTTTTGTGAAGATATGACACAGGGCAAAGTGGGCCCTGATACCCAGGTCTGGCTACATCCCAATGACTTTCCGCCGTTGCAACCGCCGGTAGGTGAAGCCTTTGTGGTGATATACAACCGCGATCATCATCGCTCGTTCGTGCAGTTGACGGTGGATGAGGTCAATGCTGTCACGCTGCTCTGGCGAGAACTGTATCGCGATCTCGCCTCACGCTATCCTACTGTAATGATCTTTGAGAACAGTGGGGAGTCCATCGGACAGACACAGCATCACCCGCATGGTCAGGCATTCGGCGTGGCCATAATCCCGCCCATATTAGAGCGTGAGATGGAGACTGTGGTGCTGGATGATACCGCCGGACGTGGGTGCCCTTTCTGCCGCGTGCGTTCCGAACTAACGGAGAGCGCGTACCAGGTGGCTGCGAATGCTACCTGGCAGGCCTTCGTGCCACCTTATGTACGCTATCCGTATGAGACGCACCTCTATCCACGCCGCCACGTGGCAAACCTGGCCGGAATGCAGGAAGATGAACTGCGCGATCTGGCCGCCTTACTGCTGCAGGTTGTGCGTGGGTTCAATGCCCTTAATGATGGTGCAATGGCTCCTATGCCCTACTTGCTCGGCTTGCACCAGCTCGCTGATGAACGCTTTCATCTACATGTTGAGATACTTGCCATTGGCCGTGCCCCCGGCAAATTGAAATATGCCGCGTCCTCCGAGTCGATCTGGGGGCTGTGGACCAATGACTCCGCTCCGCAGCAAAAGGCCCAGGAATTGCGCGAGGCGATTGCGAGGGTCGAGCTATGACTGAAACGACTCCGATGCCCCAAACACCAGAGCCGGCTGCAGTTGCGCTTGACCGGTTCCCCCGTGTATTTCAGGATGATGTCGTGTATGCAGGCAACATAGGAGCGGCCTGGGCGCCTGGACGTGTCAATCTCATTGGAGAGCATACCGATTATAACGATGGGTTTGTCTTGCCCATGGCTATAGATCGCGTGGTGGCTTTCGCCGGACGAGCGCGTCACGATACTGTGGTGCGACTCTGGTCTAACCATTTCTCAGAGTATGTAGAGCTATGGTTAGATGGTTTGCCGGGGACATTTGAGTCGCAGCGTAATAGCCTGCCGGTATGGGCGCGTTACGTACTGGGGGTAATGACCGAACTGGCGCGGGCCGGTGTCCAACTTTCCGGTTTTGACGCGGTCATACATGGCGATGTGCCCGTTGGCAGTGGCATGTCCTCGTCGGCTGCAATCGAAGTAGCGACGGCGCAGGCCTGTATGCTCTTCTCACAGGGACGATTTAGCATTGGCACCGGGGGGGCGACCTTGCAACCTATGCAAGTTGCTGCGCTCTGCCAGCGCGCGGAACATATCGCCTCTGGTGTGCGCAGCGGTATTCTCGACCAGGCGGCATCCTGCCTGGGTAGCCCAGGGAAAGCGGTCTTACTCGATTGCCGTTCGTTGGACTACCGCTATCTCCCCTTTGATGCGCCGGAGATTTCACTGATGGTCATCGATACGAGCGTGCGGCGCGAACTGGCCACCTCGGCATATAACGAGCGTCGCAGGCAGTGCGAAGAGGCGGCGGAGATGCTGCGTGAAATCATCACGCAGCACGAACCTGAGAACCAATCGGCCCACACAATTAAAGCGCTGCGCGATATCACGCAAGAGCAATTTGAACGCTACGGCCCTCAACTCCCCGAGGTCTTGCACAAACGCGCGGGATATGTGATTGCGGAAAATGCGCGCGTTTTGGAAACCGCCAGGTTGCTCGAAATAGGGGCACTTGAAAGGGTAGGGACATTGCTGTGGAACTCGCATGCTGGCCTGCGCGATGACTATGAAGTCAGTTGCTTCGAACTGGATACGCTGGTAGAGATTGCTCGCCAGGTTCCGGGTGTACTGGGTGCGCGCATGCTTGGCGGCGGCTTTGGCGGCTGTACTGTCAATCTCGTGCGTAACGAAGCTATC
Organism: Chloroflexota bacterium; assembly: GCA_005882595.1. Taxonomy (GTDB): domain Bacteria; phylum Chloroflexota; class Ktedonobacteria; order Ktedonobacterales; family Ktedonobacteraceae; genus VBFM01. The sequence goes on along the minus strand of VBFM01000427.1, from coordinate 5,202 downwards.
GAGACATTGAGCATGGCTGTTGAAGAGCAGTATCCTGCGCAAACGGGACTACAGGCAAGCATCGATATTTGCCGGGCCGCGGGTGGGCCGGGTTGCACGTGGGTTAGTTAAGGAGTATGTGGAAAGGGTTGAAGCGCGTACGGTCGTATTAAATAGCGATAGCCTGCTCGACCTCTACCGGATGTTTGTGACAGTGGTCACGTTGACACGGGCGCTGGTGGATCAGTAATTTCTATCAATAGGCTCATTTGGCCTCTTCTGTTGGGGTGGGGGTTGTGCGATTCCAACAGCGGGCGACGCAAGCGTCCCAACCCCACATCCACACAGCCCCCGCCCCTACAGAATAAACTACATGTTATCTCCTGAGGAGTGAGCATGCAACTCCTCTTCGATGCTGATGCGGTTGTTTTGCCGCTCTTCGATGCGGTCAACCATCTCGGTCAGCCCGTGAAGGCGTTGTTCGAGTTCCCAGGCCTGCTGGTAAAGGGAGCGTAACTCCGCGGCGAACTCGTGGAATTGCCCATTAAGGGCGGGCAGTGTCTGTTCGTCGTTGCTGGTACGGATGGGTTTCTCAGCCGCTACAGGAAAATCTTGCCTGTTGAGGGGAACAGTTCTTCTTACCGATCTACTGACCTCAGCCGGCTGCTCCATCACAGGAACTGTCGGCAGCGAGGTAGTTGCGGCATTTACACGAGCTTTCTCGCTGCGCTGCTCGCTAATACTCAGGACAACAGCGACAACGATTGCCAGAACTGCGAAGGCCAGCAAGCCTCCGATGATTAAAAAATTCATGTCAACTCCTTTTATTGAAGGACATCATCTCTCTATAGCATGCCACGGGCTTAGTGAAGGTGTATAGTTACTTCAGCGCTCATTCCAGGTACAATGTCCTTGCCGCTGGTGCCATCGAGTGTAATGATAACGGGAATACGCTGACCAACTTTCGTAAAGTTTCCACTGGTCGGGTCCTGATTGGGCAACAAGGAGAACTGACCTGCTGCCGCCTGCACGATGAGGTTCACATGGCCGGTGAAACTGGTATCACTATAGGCATCGATGTGAATATCGACGGACTGGCCTTTACTTACATTATTGATAGCATTTTCATCGACGTAGGCGGTAATTGTCAAGGCGCCGAGGTCTGTTACCGAAGCGATTGGCAGTCCGGGCGCGACGGGCTGATTGAGAACCACCGGAACCTGTAATACTGTGCCGTTCATGGGGCTGGTCACATTAAGGGTAGTCGGTCCCGTTGTGGCGCCGTTTGTCCCCTGGGTCGGCGGCAGCGTAATCGTTCCGATGGTTTCGTTTGCGGTGACAGTATCACCCTGCTTAATACTGAGGCTGGTGAGCATGCCTGCCGCCGGGGCACTGATATTTACGATTTGTCCGGTGACCTGCGCATCATCGGTACGGTAGTACGTGTAGTTGTCGTAAATCCAGAAGGCGATACCACCAGCAATAGCGGCAAGCGCCAGGAAGATAAGTATGGGAACGAAAATCATGCGACGCATAGAGTTACTCTCCTTTGCATAATCTGTGTGCTTGTTGAGGCCGATGACAATACGGCCTCTATGAAAACTACTCGCCGGTATATATACAGCTTATACTTCAACAGGGACGAAATGTTCGGCTTCCGACTCCACGGGGACCTGGCTCTGCGGCGGTGGTGTTTGCGCTGGAACGCGGGCTTGCCTGGGTGTGCCGCGCACAAACAGGGTGGCGATAACTGCCACGCCGATCACGAAAATGGTCAGGCGGAAGGCGTCCTGAATTGACAGCACGAATGCCTCTCTTCGTAGAAACAAGGCTACAAGTTGCAGTGCCGCATGATGGGCTGATAACATAGTAGCTCCACGCGCTACGAACTCTGCCTGTATGAGCGGTATGAGCTGACCGAGCGGCGAACTGGCCGTGACCTGTTCCGCGAGATGGCCGAAATGTACCTGAGTCTGAGTTTGCACCAGGGTAGCAAGAATCGCGATGCCCAGTGAACTGGCGACCGCACGGTTCACCGTACTCAACGATGATGCCTGCGCGAGGTCGCGAGGTCGCACTTCCGACATGGTCGCGACAGTGAGTGGCTGTACGGTGAGACCCAACGCCAGTCCGCGTAACACGAGCATGAGTTGTATCCATCCGTAAGAAGAATAGATGCTGATGTAGGTCAGTTGCCAGGTCGCAAGGCCCAGGATGAATAAGCCAGGGATCATCACGGCCCGTACACCAAAACGGTCTACCAGGCGCCCTCCAATGATGACACTGACCATCGATGCCAGGGCCTGGGGTAACAAGATCAATCCAGCCTGAAATGCGCTCTGCCCTCGTATCTTTTGCAAGTAAATGGGGAAGAGGAACAGGCCTCCGAACAAGCCGAAGATGACAAACGTGTTGGCAATCATACCTGCACGAAATGGCCCATGGGCGAAGAGGCGCAAGTCAAGTAGTGGTTGACTGCCACGCCTGGCGAGTATCAATTCTACGGCTACAAAGATTGCCAGCGAAAGCAACCCTATAGTGAGGAAGCCCACCACAGTACCCGATCCCCAGCCATCGGTGCTGGCAGAAGAAAGCGCGTAGAGTACTGTCGAGAGCCCGAGGGCTACGAATATAAACCCGACAAAGTCAAAGCTTCGCTGTCCCTCCGGGCGGTATTCGCGCAACAGAAAGATCGAGAGGAAGATGGCAAGGATGCCTATCGGAACGTTGATGTAGAAGATCAACTGCCAGCCTGCATAAGTTACCAGGTATCCTCCCAGCGTTGGGCCAAGCGCGGGAGCAAGCAGGGCGGGAACGCCGAAGATGCCCATGGCTATCCCACGTTCTTGCGGAGGGAACTCGCGGAACATGAGCGTGATGGAAAGCGGGAAGAGCGCTGCTCCACCAAGCCCCTGGATAACGCGGAACGTGATGAGAATGGGTAAGCTCCACGCCAAACCGCACAGCGCCGAGCCGAGTGTAAAGGCGATGAGCGAGATGATGTAGAAGCGTTTGATACCCAGCGTATCGGCGAAGAATGCTGCTGTTGGTGTGGCGACGCCCTGGGCTAGAATATAGGCTGTCAGCACCCACTGCACGCTGTGGATATCAGCGCCAAAAGTAGTCTGTAGGCGTGGAATAGCGATGTTGACAATGGTTTGATCCAGGATGCTCATGAACACCCCGAGGATAGTGACCATTGCCAGTATCCACTTGTAGTCCAGTCCTCCGCTGCGCCTCGCTGCCTGTGTATCGACTTGCATAACTTGCACGCGGTAAGACTCCTTTCCTTGAAATACTATCCAGGATAACCGCGTAAAAACGCGGTGAAGACTACCTGAAGTAGCTTATGTTGCCCGAGTTTAAGATTTTTCTCGCTTCACGATGCCATAGAGTAGCAGCAAAACAACTTGATCCACCACCTCATCTCGTGAGAGATGCGCGAATGGAAGGAGATCATTGAGTCCCTGGCAGACAGCGCGCATCGCGAAGGTTGTAGCGAGCACCTGGAGGAATAATCCCGGATCGATCTGTTTACAGAAATGTCCTGCTTCCTGGCGTTTCTCGATATACTCGATAATACTCTTACGCCCTTTTACGATTCTATCCGCGAGGATTTGGGCTGCTTCAGGGTGAGTATGAATGAGCAAAATAGCCAGGCGCGTGTGATCTCCCTGTGTAATGAAACCGTCGTAAAAAGCTCCAGCCAGCCGACGAAGGATAGTTTCATCGTCTAACGGAACGCCCTGTTGTAACTCCTGCTCGATCTGCTCAACGACCGGCCGCAGTGTGGAATGAGGACTATAATGCTTGACGATACCAGTCAGCAGATCATCTTTGCAGTGAAAATGCCAACTGAGCGTGCCGCGTGTGACTCCGGCTTCAGTAGCGATATCTTCCAGCGTCGCCGCTGATATACCTGAACGGGCAAAGACACGCAGCGCTGCTTCAAGGATTGCCCTGCGTATATCGGTTGTGGGCGTTTCGTCGAGGAGGCCACGCTGTACCAGTGCCGAACGCAGCTCTTCTTTCCCCCCAGCAAAGTGGTAATAGAAAGCCGGACGCGAGAGCTCCGCCACTTTGATAATGTCCTCAATCGTGATGTCATCGAAAGACCGTTCCTGGGCGAGTGATTGTGCCGCTCGAATCAGGCGTTCTTTCCCGCTGCTCTTCCCTTTTTCTCCTGCGTTTGCCGCCATCTAATATAGCCAATCCAGATCAGACTTGATAACATACAGTAGCCAATACTGTACTGTATAGACGCTTTAACTAGTATAGATAAGGTAATAGGGAAAAGTCAAGGGTTTGGAGCTAAAGAATGTGTTTCATAATCTGAAACACTCCCGCACTAAATCAAATTGGAAACTTCATAATCGGGTATGACTTTCAACTCGTTGGATGCTTCATGACTATCTGGCACATTGAAGCGGAAGATCAACTCATAGTTGCCGATGCTGATATGATCTCCGTCGAGAAGTTCATATCCATTCTCAACCGCAATTTTCTGCCCATTCACAAAGACACCATTGGCGCTGCGCATGTCAAAGAGTACATAGCGATTGCCTTCACATTTCAAGAGTGCGTGGTGACGTGAAGTCAAATTATCCTGGTCGAGCAAAATCGTGCTGGAACCGGCACGGCCAATGGTGATTTCATCACTGTCCAGCCGCACTTCGTAGGGCTGATCCGTGTAGGGAGAGGTGATAATGACACGCGCAGCCGTGAAGGGCTGTGTATCCTGCTCGCGTGGCGGAAGCTCCTGCTGATTGGTGGGCGTGCTGCCAGCAGCTACCTCAGCCTGTGGCGGCTTTTGTGGTATCGTGGGTGGTGCCGTTGGCTCTGGCAAAGGCTGGGGCACATCCGGAACTGGTGGAGTGAGTGGCCCAGGCGTGGGAGGAGGCACAGGCTGTACTGGTTCCCCTGGAGTGAGCGGCCCAGGTGCGGGGGGAGGCACAGGCTGTAGCGGTTCCTTTTCAGGCAATGGATGTGGTGTGGCAGGTTCGGGCAAAGGCTGGGGCACATCCGGCACAGTTTGGGGAATCGGTTCAACAGGTTGTTGAGGTGGCGTGGTCTCTGGTACTGGTTGAGGTTCGTTCGATGCCTGTGGCGACTCAACTAATGCCGGTTGAGTCGCCCGCGGAGGCTCTAGCTCATGAACCGCGTCGCCGGTGGTTTCGGGAGTTTCTAACTCATGCTCATCGACATGAACAGGCATGGCTTCAT
>VBFM01000426.1:0-8355 GCA_005882595.1 Chloroflexota bacterium | reverse complement strand
TAATTGTTGATCGTCACCGCAAAGGCCGATTCTGCCTGAGCAACCGTTGCCCTGGCATCAATCAACAAACCATTTGGAGAAACGCTAGTAATCGTCAATCCCTGTTGTTGTAAATAGTTCTTGACCTGTTGTACCTGGTCGGCTGTAGGCCCAAACTGAGCGACAAACTCCTGCGGCGTGAGATACTGATGATACATAGGGGATCGTGGGTTAGAGAGTTCGCTCAGCAGGTTCGCCAGTTCCTGCTTGTTCCGTAGCTGCAAGCCAACCGATAGATTGAGTTGCTGTTGAGCATCGGCAGGTCCAACCAGGTGTGCTCGACTGACAAGGGGGGGGATTTGTGTAGTCAGCGCATAGGGCTGATTTTGTCTGGCCCGTGCAATTAACGCAACGCTTACAATACTGACGCCAATTAAGGCAATGGTGGCGCAGACAATTCCAAGCTTGCGTAGAAAGGTGTGCTGCATGTAGCTCTCCGCTCTACTAAGAAAAATATACGAAACGACATGTTGACATACAAAGATAAACGTTAAAACAGCCCCGCTTGGGGTTTTTTGCTGTAAAGAAACCATTAAGATCGCTTGCCAGGATGCTTCCCTGAATGCCCGCCTGAACGCTTGCCTGGATGCCTGCCAGGGCGACCACCTGGATGCTTGCCTGGATGCCTGCCAGGGCGACCACCTGGATGCTTGCCTGGATGCCTGCCAGGGCGACCGCGAGGGTCGCCCGTACAATACTTATTACGTGTTTTACTCGATAAACGTGTATTGTACGGGCGACCCTCGCGGTCGCCCTGGCTGGGTTAGATAAATGGCTGGGTTGGATAATTGGGTAAATGGCCGGGTTGGGTAAATGGGTCAATGGCTCTGCTTGACTAACCTCCTCACTTCTACTACCATAAGCTATGTATTTCTTGAGAAAAATGAGGAAAAAGATGGACGGCTTGTCCGAGCAGGTAAAAGCACCTACAGCAGATGGGGTATTCGCCGGTGGTGGCGACATGGGAGCGCTGATGCGCTCTATGGACTGGTCAAAGACCCGTCTAGGCCCCGTGGAGAATTGGCCGCAGAGCCTGCGTACCGCCGTCAGTATTTGCCTGGCATCGCACTTCCCGATGCTCATCTGGTGGGGGCCTGAGCTTGTCAAGCTCTACAATGATGCATACCGCCCTATGCTCGGCGCAACAAAACATCCTATGGCGATGGGGCAGCCCGGTAGGGAATGCTGGCCCGAAATCTGGGATATCATCGGGCCGATGCTGGAAGGAGTGCTTCGAGAGGGCAAGGCCACCTGGTCCGAGAACCAACTCCTGCTGCTCGAGCGCAATGGATACCCCGAAGAGTGTTATTTTACCTTCTCTTATAGCCCCATTCGCGATGAATCAGGCGGGATCGGAGGCGTCTTCACGGCTGTAACTGAAACAACCCAGCAAGTGCTCAGTGAGCGGCGTATGGATACCCTGCGCGAACTGGCGACAAGCACGTATGATGGACAAACGGCGGAGGATGCCTGCCAAATTGCCGCCAGAGTCCTGGAGAAGAATACCGCCGATATTCCTTTTGCCCTGCTCTATTTGCTGGATAGCGATGGGAAACAAGCCAGGCTCGTAGGTGTATCAGGGTTTGTAGATGGCGCACTGATCAGCCCTCCCCAGATCAATCTATCAACATTGGATGAACAAGATGAAGTATGGCCTCTCGCGCAGGCCGTCCATACGGGCCAGGCCGCATTCGTAACAAAAGTTGCTGGGCTCTTCGGACCTGAACACCTACCCGCGTTGCCAAACTACGAGGACGCGATTGATCGCGTCCCTACGAGACAATCTGCGCTTGCCTTGCCTATTATCCGCCCCGGACAGAAAGAGCCATACGGATTATTCATAGCAGGTATCAGCCCTATACTGCAGCTCAACGAGCATTACCAGGGGTTTTTCACACTCGTTGCCAGCCAAGTGGCCTCCGCAGTTGCTAACGTTCGCGCCTACCAGGAAGCACGGGCACAGGCAAATGCGCTGGCCGAACTGGACCGCGCTAAAACAATCTTTTTCAGCAACGTGAGTCACGAGTTCCGCACGCCGCTCACGCTCCTGCTGGGGCCAATTGAAGACGCGTTGGCAGACACCGACCATGTCCTGCAGGCACGCCAACGTGAACGGCTTGAGATTGTGCGCCGCAATGCCCTGCGCCTGCTCAAACTCGTCAATATCCTGCTCGACTTCTCACGCATCGAGGTTGGTCGTGCCCAGGCGGTATACGAGCCAACCGACCTGGCCGCGCTCACAACCGACCTCGCCAGCATTTTTCGCTCAGCCATTGAGAGGGCAGGACTTCGCTTTGAGGTGGATTGTCCACCGTTACCCGAAGTGGTGTACGTGGATCGCGAGATGTGGGAGAAGATCGTCCTCAACCTGCTTTCCAATGCCTTTAAGTTCACATTCGCGGGCCAGATTACCGTTGCGCTTCGCTCAACCGGTGACCAGGTGCAGCTTGAGGTAGCAGATACAGGTACAGGCATTCCCGCTGAAGAACTCCCCCTTATCTTCCAACGTTTTCACCGCGTGCATAATACCCACGCTCGCACTCATGAAGGCACCGGTATCGGTCTCTCACTCGTGCAGGAATTGGTGCGACTGCACGGCGGAACTGTGCAAGTGGAAAGCGCCCTTGGCCAGGGAACAACCCTCACCGTCAGCATCCCACCTGGCACATCTCATTTGCCCGCTGATCGTCTGCGTGCTGCCAGGAAACTCCAATCAATAGGCTCAGACACAGCCTACTACATTGAAGAGGCGCAGCGCTTGCTCCTGGAGAGTGAAACCAATGCTAGCGCGACAAAAGTTCAAGCTACCCATCAATCCCAGCGTTCTGCGCCCCTCCGTCCTGCCAGCGACCCTGCCGTGTCTGCACAGAGTCGTTCGGACAACGAGGCTAGCTCCTCTACAGCCTCGCAGTCAGTCCAAACAGGCGCGATACACCCGGCTCCTACCGCCGAACATATCCTGCTGGCTGACGATAACGCTGACATGCGCGAGTACCTCGAACGTCTATTGAGTGAACACTGGAGCGTTGAAGCCGTCTCCAATGGCATGGAGGCGCTGGAGGCTGCTCACACCCGCCTACCTGACCTCGTACTCAGCGATGTAATGATGCCGGAGATGGATGGTTTCCAGTTACTACAGGCTCTGCGCAGCGACCCGCGCACTGCCACCATACCTATCATTCTGCTCTCCGCCCGCGCGGGAGAAGAATCCTCCGTTGAGGGGCTGCAAGCTGGTGCCGATGACTACCTGGTCAAGCCATTCTCTGCCAGGGAGTTACTTGCCCGTGTCAGCACGCACCTGGAACTGGCACGCATTCGCCGCGAGATTGCTTCGCGTGCCAGGGAACACGCGGACCGTTTGCAGAGATTGGCGAATGCTTCGCTGATCATTACGGCGACTCCTATGCTCGATGAGCGCCTGCGCCGCATCACCGGGGAAGCGCGTGAGATCATCGGCGCGCATCAGGCCATTACCAGTATGAACACTGACGAAAACTGGACGCAGGCCATCACCGTCGTCTCGTTCTCAGAGAAATATGCGCGCTGGCATGATTACAGTCAACTGCCCCCTGACTCGAATGCGCACGCCCTTATTCTTAACGCCACCAAACCAATACGGCTGACACAGGCAGAACTTGAGATGCATCCGGCATGGCAATATCTCAGTAAGGGAGCGGGAAAACTTCCTCCTATGCGCGGTTGGCTGGCGGCCCCACTCACCGGCCACGATGGACAGCAACTTGGCATACTCCAACTCTCTGACAAGTACGAGGGTGAATTCACCGAAGAAGATGAAACAATCCTGCTACAACTCGCGCAGCTGGCCTCGGCAACTATCGAGAATGCGCGGCTTTACCAGAACGCCCAGGACGCTATCCACCTGCGCGACGAATTATTCTCAATCGTCTCCCACGATTTGAAAAATCCCGTCGCGACCATCAAAGGCTTCGCGCAGCTTCTGAAACGCATACTCAACCGCATGAACCTGCCGGACAAAGCGCAACAAGCACAGATCGTCGATGGATTGTCCAGAATCGACCTGACCGCAACCAGAATGACTACCTTGATCAATGAACTGCTCGATATTGCCCATCTCCAGATTGGCAAACCGCTCAATCTCGACCAGCGCGAAACCGACCTGATCAGGCTGGCGCACCAGGCTGTCATCTCCTACCAGCAAACCACCCAGCGCCACCGCTTCCATATCGAGATCGGTGAGCCTGAGTTGGTTGGCTGGTGGGATACAGTACGCCTGGAAAGAGTTTTAGGCAACCTGTTATCCAACGCCGTCAAGTACAGCCCTGAAGGTGGCATCATCACCGTGAAGGTGACGAAAGAAGGCGATCAATGGGCCGTGCTGAGCGTTGAAGATCAAGGGGTTGGCATTCCCACCGACGATCTTCCCCATATCTTCGATCGCTTCCATCGCGCCGCGAATGTAGCCGGGCAAATCAAAGGAAGCGGCCTTGGCCTGGCAAGTGCGCACCAGATCATCAAACAGCACGGTGGCACCATCACAGTCGCCAGCCAGCAAGGGAAAGGTGCCACCTTCACCGTGCGTTTGCCACTGAACCCACCTGAAGAAGATGCGAATGCATAAGCTCCCGATTGGCAATTCCTCAATTTATCAGATATAATCTGAGATATATTTTTCGGGAGTGCCGTAGTATTACAGAGAAGGAGTTCAGCGGTATGGCGATCATTGCTTTCCACGAGATCACCAAACAATTCCCCGGCACATCAAAACCGGCAGTCGATGCGGTCACATTCGAGGTGCGCGAGGGCAGCACTTGTATGCTCGTCGGTACTTCTGGCTCCGGCAAAACCACACTCCTGCGCATGGTGAATCGCCTGATTGAACCGACCTCCGGCCAGATTTTCATAGATGGCAAGAATATCCTGGAGGAAAATCGCATTCTGCTGCGGCGGCGCATCGGCTATGTCATCCAGCAGGTCGGCCTATTTCCCCATATGAATATCGGTGAGAATGTTCGTGTGACAGCCGAGATCGCGGGAGGCTGGACAAAGGAGCGCATGGCGCAGCGTGTCGACGAGTTATTAGAACTGGTGGGCTTACCTCCTAAAGAGTATCGCAAACGCTTCCCGCGTCAACTCTCCGGTGGACAGCAGCAGCGCGTCGGCCTGGCGCGGGCTTTAGCGACCGATCCTGCCATTCTCTTGATGGATGAACCCTTCGGCGCGCTCGATGCCATTACTCGTGCTCGCATGCAAGACGAATTGCTGCGCATTCAACAAAATGTACGGAAAACCATCCTCTTCGTCTCTCATGATATCGAGGAGGCGTTCAAGCTGGGCGACCAGATTGCGGTGATGCATGATGGGAAGCTCCAGCAGCTTGGAACTCCGGTAGAGCTACTGGCAAATCCGGCCAATGATTACGTACGCAAGCTGGTCGGGGCGGATAGTATTTTACGCCAGATAGAGTATCTACCCGTTACTGATGCGCTGGATAGAAGACCAGAGGCTGTATCTTCGGCACATTGGGGAGACCTTTCAACATGTTCTTCGAATGCCACCCTTCTCGAAGCTATGTTGATACTCATCGAAACCAACGCCCCCGCACTCACAGTGCAAGATAAAGATACACAAGAGCCTCTCGGTTACATCACCCTCGCCAGCATCAACCAGGAAATCACCAGGACACGAAGCCACGAAACAACGCCCGAAGAGTCAAAAATATAAAGTATCGTGTTGAGGGCGCATTTTGTGCTTTAAGGGTCCTTTATTCGTCTTGCCAAAGGAGAGGCAGTTTTATGCACTATATACTCCAACCCAACAACTACAACCTGTCAGACCCGGGGAGTATCCCTAATCTGTTCATAGCGCATTTGAAACTCCTCGGGATCGTTATGCTGATCTCGCTTATCATCGCCATCCCTATAGGCATCCTGGTAGCCCGCTACCGCCAACTCTACTTTCCCGTGGTCAGCATTTCAGGTTTGTTGTACACCATTCCTAGTCTTGCAGCATTCGCCTTCCTTATTCCCATTACTGGATTCGGTTCATCCACAACCGCTATCATCCCACTGGTTATCTATAACCAGCTCGTATTGATCCGTAACACTGCGACAGGTATCAATGGTATCGATCCCTTGCTCATTGAAGTAGGCCGGGCCATGGGCATGAAACCGCTTCAGATCCTTTTCCGCATCACTCTCCCATTGGCGCTACCGGTCATTGTCGCAGGCGTCCGCATTGCAACCGTGACCACGGTGGGTATAGCAGCCCTGGCTTCATTTATAGGACTGACTACACTGGGGGATCTGATTTTCCAGAATCTCGCGGTCTATGATCTCGACGCCATTGCTGGTGGCGCTATCCTCATAGCTGCCTTCGCCATCCTCGCTGATCTTCTGTTGTTGGCTGTGCAGATAGGACTAAGCCGGGGACGTAGCGCCCTGTCTGTCGCATAGAAGGGAGGGTTAACGCGCTATGCAATACATCAGCTTCATCCAGGATCCCAGTAACGACTACCTGGGGGAAACCATCGCCTATCTCAAGCTCTGCGGCTTTTCTATCGCTGCGGCAATTATCATCGGAGTACTCCTGGGTGCATTGGTCTCACGCAATGCAATCGTGGCATTTATCGCAGTAAACTTGAGCGGCCTGATTCGCGCGATTCCCATCATTGCGATCTTTCTCACGTTTGTTCCTACTTTGGGTATCGGTTTCAAACCGGCCATTATCGCCTTGATTATACTGGGTATCCCGCCAATCTTGCTCAACACCTATACAGGCATTCGCGGAGTCGACCCTGCTATGATCGATGCGGCTAAAGGCATGGGAATGACGACCTTGCAGATAGCGACACGCATACAAGCTCCGCTTGTGACTCCACTTGTCGCTGCCGGCATCCGCACCTCGGCAGTGCAGATCATTGCGACGGCTACTCTAGGTGGATTTATCGCTGCCGGGGGCTATGGAGACTACATTGTAGATGCAATCAACGTCGGCAATAATACAGAGCTCATCGTCGGAGCAGTCTCTGTAGCTATTCTGGCAATCTTTGTAGAAGTGTTTATGAGTTGGCTGCAGTCCGCCTTGACTCCTCAAGGTCTTAAAGTACAGGAGCAGGTGGCGACAGCCAAAGCATGACACAGTTTCGTGCGGTACCTTAGTACTGCACACCTTTATTGGCTTAATTACCTTAAGGAGGAAGAAATGGTTCTTCTCAAGCGTTCACCAGGAGCGAAGTTCTTATTGCTGTTCGCTCTCATTCCCATGCTCATCCTGTCAGCATGCGGTGGTACTACAGGTGGAGGCTCTACGCCTACCCCCGGCCAGACCTCTGCGCCCACAAAAGTACCGATAACAGTTGCGAGCAAGCTTGATCTCGATGGCCACCTACTTGGTGAGATGTATGTCTTACTGCTTCAGAAGGCTGGCTACACAGTTAACGCCAAATTAGCTTCCGGGGACAACGGTACCTTGTTCGCTGCGATCAAGAGCGGTAGTGTTGATCTCTACCCGGAGTTTACAGGGACTGGATTGAGTCTGCTAGGCCTCAAGTCGGCATACAATCCCGATATGGATTATCAAACTGTCAAGAACGCCTACGAGCAACAATTCCACATTACCTGGCTCGATCAGGCACCATTGAATGATGGGTACGCCCTTTGCACCTCAAAGACCAGGTCTCAGTCGCTTGGTATCACCACCCTTTCGCAACTGGCCCCAAAGGTGTCACAGTTGACTCTGGCAACTCAGAGTGATGGTCTTCCTTTCTTCAATGCTTTACAGAGCAGCTATGGCTTCGCTAGCACTAACTTCAAATCAGTGCAAAAGGTTGCCTATTCGCTCGGTTTTGCTGCTGTGAAGAGCGGACAGGCCGATGTAACCGAATGCTACACGACAGACGGCTCGGTCGCAACGCAAGGCTTTGTCTTCCTCACCGACGATAAGCACGGGTTCACAGAATTCCACCCTGCACCTATCGTGCGTGACTCCATATTACAGAGCGATACTGGCATCGCGGCTGCACTCAACCCGATGGCGCCATTAATGACCACTGATGTGAATGTTATGTTACAGATGCAAGTCAGCGCAAAACACATGTCTGGCGAGTCCATCCCTCAGGCGGTCCAGGAGGTCGCAACGGCCTGGCTCATGAGCGTCCATTTGTTGTAGATGTAAATGATCCTGCCCTCACCAGTTGGTGAGGGCAGGAGTTCTACTTCGTAGTTCCCGCCAGTGCCTTCTCCATACTATGCGCCGTATGCCCCCGCAAATGCTCGCGTATCGCAAGCGCCGCAGCCGCGCCCTCACCAGCCGCGCTCACCAACTGCTTCGTGCTGC
>VBFM01000425.1:0-8241 GCA_005882595.1 Chloroflexota bacterium | reverse complement strand
ACAGAATATACTCATGAACTTCCGTCGCATGTCACCATAAATGGACAGGCGCTAACCCTCCCGGAGGTGGTAGCGGTTGCCCGTCATTACGCGCCTGTTACCCTGGGCAATGATTCAATTAAAAGCATCACCGCAGCGCGTGCTGTGATTGAAACGATAGCGGCCGAGGAACGTAAGGTCTATGGTGTTACCACCGGCTTTGGACACCTGAGCCGCGTGCGCATCAAGCACGATCAGTTGACAGAGCTACAGCATAACTTGCTGCGTAGCCACTCTGCAGGAGTAGGCGAACCTCTGAGCGAGGAAGTGACGCGTGCGATGGTGCTGCTCCTGGCGGCAAGCCTGGCTCGTGGCAATTCTGGGGTGCGCGTTGAAGTGGTGCAATTATTGCTCGCTATGCTCAATGCTTCACTCTATCCTCACGTTCCCTCACGTGGTTCCGTCGGGGCAAGTGGCGATCTTGCTCCGCTGGCACACCTGGCTCTGACACTCATCGGGGAAGGCGAGGTTTTCTTCGAGGGTCAGCGTTATACCGGACTGGCAGCCCTGCAGCGTGCAGGATTGACCCCCATTTCGCTGCAAGCCAAAGAGGGTCTTGCGCTTATTAACGGCACGCACATGATGGAAGCCATTGCTGTCCTTGCTCTTCACGACGCGCAGACACTCCTGCACACGGCGGAAGTCGCGTGCGCTATGAGTATTGAAGCGTTGATGGGCAGCCATATTCCGCTGGATGAGCGCATTCACAAGCGCAGGGGACAGCATGGTCAGCAGATCAGCGCGGCGCATTTGCGCAACCTGGTGGCGGGTAGCCAGATCAATCCCAGCCACGCCGATTGTCCCAGGGTGCAGGACCCGTATTCCATGCGCTGTGCTCCACAGGTACTGGGCGCGGTTCGCGATGCCCTGGACTATTGTTCCGCCATTTTCGAGCGTGAACTGGGTGCAGTCACCGATAATCCTCTGATCTTCCCGGAGGATGGCGATGTGCTGAGCGGCGGCAATTTTCATGGACAACCCCTGGCTCTGGCCCTGGATTTCCTGGGGATGGCGCTTGCGCAGCTGGCGAGTTTCTCCGAACGCCGCATTTATAATTTGATGGGGCCGCACGATTGGGACGAGGGCGGCGCGCCACTTTTCCTGACGCCCAATCCAGGGCTGAACTCCGGCTTTATGATTGTGCAATACGTGGCGGCTGCGCTGGTCAACGAAATCAAAGTGCTTGCTCATCCTGCAAGCATCGACTCCATTCCTACTTCAGCGGGCATGGAAGATTTTAATAGTATGGGCGCGACCAGCGCGCATAAACTCCTGCGCATTCTTGAGCAGGCGCAGCAAGTAGTTGCCATCGAATTGCTGTGCGCTGCGCAAATGCTGGAATTTCGCAAACCCTTGAATCCCGGCCTCGGCGTGCAGCGCGCTTATAATATTGTGCGCTCTTCTGTAATGAAGCTAGAACATGATCGCGTGTTGGCACCCGATATCGCCGCTCTGACAAGGATGGTAAAAGAGGGAGCATTTGAAGTGGTAGGGTAAATGTTTCACGTGAAACGTTTTCCTATTCTAAAGAATTTGAGGATGTTTCACGTGAAACATTTACCTCATGACCTCGCCGCCATCGACGATCAGAGTCTGGCCGGTAATAAACGAAGCGGCGGGAGAGGCCAGGAAAAGCGCTGCGGAGACAATATCGTCGGGTGTTCCCCAGCGCTTCATCGGTATTTGCTGCGTGACTTTTTCGCGAAACGCTTGCGAACGGCTCTTCGCCCAATCGTTTTCAATCCAGCCCGGTGCGATGCAGTTCACACGCACACGTGGCGCAAGTGAACGAGCCAGGCTGTGACTCATGGCGATCACGGCCCCTTTGCTGGTGGCGTACAACTGGCTGACCGCTCCAGGCGCTCCATCGAGGGCGTGATTCCAACCGATATTGAGAATACAGCCGCCCTCGCGCATGTAATCAGCCACGGCCTGGCAGCAATACCATGTGCCCATCACATCGACCGCCATGACCCGCTCAAACCGTGCCTGCTCATTTAGCCCCTGGCTTTCAGAAGTATTCGCACTGGCTCCTGCATTGTTGATCCACACATCGATCTCACCTAGCATCGTGTGGACCTGCTTCACCAATTGCTTTGCCTCTTCTGGTATAGAGAGATCGGCTTGCGCCAGTATCGCTCGTCCGCCGGATGCTTCGATCTCTCGTACAACAGCACGCGCCTCCTCTTGTGCGTGACCATAATGGACCAGCACCACTGCGCCCTGCTTCGCGAATCCCAGAGCAAGGGCGCGTCCAATGCCCCGACCAGCACCAGTAACGACGACATTTTTATTCTGGAACATGTAGACCGTCCTATATTTGGATGTTTCACGTGAAACGTTCTTTTTTCAGCAAGAGTCCAGGTTCCGCTTGTTATAGCTCTAACTGGTATGCTACACTTTGTAGATAGAGCTAGTCAATGGGGACTGGGCACCTTCCTCTATTAACATGCGCAATGTAAGCGCAACTGAAGGGAGTAACAATGGCGATCACCCACAATACACATGTGGACACCTCCGACACTTTCACGCCACCAACCTTTTCTCTCCAAGAACAACGCGCTCTGCTGAGAACGCTCAGGCAACAGATGGTGGCTCATTATCGACCGATCATTTTCCAGGGAGCGGGACCTATTCGTGTCATGGCCCGCATGGTCGCTGAACTGGAACAACAATGTCGCGAACACGCTATTTGTGAAGAAGTCATACAGTCTGAAATTGTGAACCGCACTATTGGCGATGTGAACCTGCGTCGCGTCACCGAGTGCGAAGGTATACCAGGAGGAGCGGGCGACTATCGCATGTTAGCCGATGAATTGGGCGTTGCACTTCCAGGTGAGCAGCTGCATGGCTACGTCACTACCGGAGAAACCTATCTCTGGCTGCGCGATCAGATGCAGGAATGCGAAAGAGCATTGCTACAACAGCGCATTGATGTGCGCATTTACGATATTTTCGGTATCGGCAATCCCATCTTGCGCGGCTGGCTAGCTGGAGATATGCAGCGGTGGGGTCTGCCCGTGATAGGAGAGCAGGTATACCTGGGATTGGGCGCCATGGATAGTGCTGATAAAGTCTTACGCTCCATGAGTTTCTTTTTGCGCGAGCAAAACGCCGCTAATCCCGGAATTTTGTTTCCCTCTCCCGGCTTCAATGTGCCTGAATGGCAGGCGCGTTCTTATGGCTATCACCTGCATCACTTTCATACCGATGCCGGACACACCTTCAAGTTGACGGCGCTCCAGCTTGACGAGGTATTGCGACAGGCTCCCGATATTCGCCTTTTCTATCTCACTGTGACGAACAATCCCACCACATTTGCATATACTGCCGGGGAACTCAACGCGCTGTACAAGGTGCTGCGCTCGTATTGGGAGGCTGGACGTGACATTTATATACTGGCGGACCTGGCTTATATCGGCACCGCGCAGCCGGAGGAGGACCTGGCGCGCATGGCAACCTTTGCTGCACCCGATGTGCTGCGGCACACCATCTTCGTCAGTAGCTTCTCGAAATCACATACGCTGACGGGTGAGCGTTTCGGCTACGTAACGATTGGCGATGCCAGGCTCGCCCCCACTCTTCTACCTGGCTGGACCAACAGTACGGCATCACTGCCGGGCGAGTGGCAATTACGCTATATGGCCTATTATCGCCTCGTCCAGTCGCGTCCCTGGCTGGTCGAAAAGCTGCGCGCCTTGTACCGGCTGCGGCGTGCCCGCCTGGCCGCGCAATTACAGAAAATCAACCAGCAACAGCCTCTGTTTGAACGCTTTCATCCTGGTGACGATGCCACCGTCTACAACTGGTGCCAGTTGCGCCCAGGAGAAGATGCATTCTCACTCTTTGAGAAAACAGGCATCGCGGGTGTACCCGGCTCCGGCTTCGGCTACACCGATGACTATATCCGTTTCTCGATAGGCGTTATCCCAGTTCCAGAAGTAGAATAGCTGAGACTGGTTTGTGATATAATGCCTTGATAAAGCCTCACACTCGGTGATACTCTTAATAACGTGGGTGTATGATGGTGGTAGCGCTCTCTGGTATTTACACAATGTTTCACGTGAAACGTAGGACGCTCAAGCCACACACACTCAAAAAAAGCTGGAACACGTATTTTCAATAGGGCGAAAAGGAGAACTGAGTCTATGACCACGCGTATAGGCATTAATGGCTTCGGGCGCATCGGGCGTCAATCGATGAAGGCCATTCTCGAACGTTATTCTCGTGAAATCGAAGTTGTGGCTGTGAACGACTTGACCGACACGAAAACCAATGCCCATCTCTTAAAGTATGACTCCACCTACGGACATTTCCCCAGCGAAGTCGAAGCTACCGCCGATGCACTGATCGTCAATGGGCATACCATTAAGGTGCTTTCGCAGCGCGACCCGGCGCAGATTCCCTGGGGCGACCTGGGCGTGGAGCTGGTGATCGAATCGACCGGCTTATTCACCGATGCCAGCAAAGCCGCTGCACATATCAAAGGCGGCGCGAAAAAAGTCATCATCTCAGCTCCCGCCAAAGGTGAAGACCTGACAATGGTGCTGGGCGTCAACGATTACATGTATGATCCCGCCAAACACAACATCATTTCAAATGCTTCCTGCACCACCAACTGCCTGGCACCCGCCGCCAAAGTGATCAATGATACCTTTGGCATTGAAAAAGGCTTGATGAACACCATCCACTCCTATACTAACGACCAGCGTATTCTCGACCAGGTGCACAGCGACCTGCGTCGTGCCCGTTCCGCCGGAGTGAACATTATTCCCACTTCCACCGGCGCGGCACGCGCGCTGGCCCTCGTTATTCCCGAACTCAAGGGGCGTTTCGATGGTATGTCGCTGCGTGTCCCGACCGTCACCGTCTCCGTCGTGGATTTCGTGGCAACACTGCGCAAGGAGACAAGCAAAGATGAAGTGAACGAGGCCTTCAAACAAGCCGCTGCCGGCGCGCTTCAGGGCATCCTTGGCTATACCGATGAGCCACTGGTCTCTACCGACTTTCGTGGCGATCCTCGTTCCTCCATCATTGATGGCCTCTCGACTATGGTTGTCGGTGGCAATATGATTAAGGTCATCGCGTGGTACGACAACGAATGGGGCTATTCATGCCGCGTCGCTGATCTGACCCATTTCATCGCTCAAAAAGGTTTTTAAAAGATAACCATTATTTTGTAGGGACGCGATAAATCGCGTCCCTACAAAATATTGATAGGATGGTGTCATGAACAAAAAGACAGTGCGCGATATTGATGTTGCGGGTAAGCGTGTATTAGTGCGCGTCGATTTCAATGTCCCACTCGATGCCGAACAGCGCATCACAGACGATACACGTATTCGAGCGGCCCTGCCAACCATCCGTTACCTCCTCGATCACGGAGCCGCCGTTATCCTCATGTCTCATCTTGGTCGTCCCGAAGGCCAGGTCGTTGAGAAATTGAGCCTGGCTCCTGTCGCGCAGCATCTGAGTACATTGCTGGGAAGACCTGTAGAGATGGCGATGGATTGTATTGGGCCAGAAGTCGAAGCGCAAGCCAGGTCGCTGCAACCGGGCCAGGTATTACTACTGGAGAACCTGCGCTTCCACAAAGGAGAGGAGAAGAACGATCCCGAATTTGCGCGGCAACTGGCCTCGCTGGGTGAGGTATATGTCAATGACGCCTTTGGTACCGCGCATCGCGCCCACGCTTCGACAGAGGGCGTGACCCGCTTTCTGCCTGGAGTGGCTGGCTTCTTGATGGAGAAGGAATTAAACTTCCTGGGGTCGGCCCTGGAACATCCGCAGCGACCATTTGCCGCAATTGTGGGCGGCGCGAAGGTCTCCGACAAGATAGCGGTACTGGAGCGACTTATCAATATGGTCGATGTGCTGCTGATTGGTGGAGGTATGGCCAATACCTTCCTCAAGGCAGAGGGATACGAAATTGGCGATTCCTTATTTGAAAAAGGCAAGGTAGACCTCGCCCGCAACCTGATTGGTCGAGCGCGACGAGGCATGACCTTTCTCCTGCCCATTGATGTAGTGGTGGCCGATCGGTTCGCCGCCGATGCGCAGCACAAAGTCGTTGCTAATAGTGCTGTGCAAGCAGGTTGGCGCATCCTGGATATTGGCCCCAGGACCATAGAGGCGTTCCGCGCGGCCCTGGCAAACGCCAGGACCATTGTTTGGAATGGCACAGTGGGCGTAGCCGAAATGCCTGCCTTCGCTCGAGGCACCAACGCTCTAGTTGAGATACTGGCGCAACGCACGCGGGCTGGCGTACTCACCATTATCGGTGGAGGAGATTCTGCCGCCGCAGTCGATGCGGCTGGCGCGACGGAGCAGATGACGCATGTTTCAACCGGTGGAGGCGCATCACTCGAATTTCTGGAGGGACGCGTTTTGCCAGGAGTAGCAGCCTTACAGGATAAGAACGTATGACAGTACCGACTCGCACCGCTCTCATCGCAGGAAACTGGAAGATGCACTACGGCCCCAGGCACGCCGCCGAATTCGCCTCGGAGATACTGCCTGACCTGGGCGAGCTCATCAAGACATATCCCTCGATCATGTCAATACTATGCCCACCGGCTATCTCGCTGTCCGCCGTGCATCATGTTTTGCAAACGCTGCATTTTCCACGTATCGAGCTGGGCGCGCAGAATATGTACTACGAGGAGAAAGGGGCCTTCACAGGCGAGATTTCACCCTCGATGGTACGCGAACTATGCACCACCGTTATTCTCGGTCACTCCGAACGCCGCACCTACTTTGGCGAAAGCGACGAACTGGTGAATAAGAAAGCTCTGGCCGCTTTGCACCACCAGCTGCGTCCGATCATCTGCATCGGTGAACACCTCGATCAATACGAGGCCGGACAGACCGAAGAGGTGATTCGCTACCAGGCGCAGCATAGTCTGGCGAACTTTCCCGCGGAGCATGTCAGGGAGGTGGTGATTGCGTACGAACCCATCTGGGCTATCGGCACCGGCAAGGCCGCCACTGCTGAGGGCGCGGGCAACGTAATTCATCTCATCCGCCAGCTTTACGGCGAAATGTACGGCGATGAGGCGGCCTCAGCTTTGCGCATCCTCTACGGTGGCAGCGTCACCTCAGCCAACATTAGCGAGTTTATGGCGCATCCCGATATCGACGGCGCGCTTGTCGGGGGAGCCAGCATTAAACCCGACTTCGTAGATATTGTGCGCAAGACCATCGAAACTATACGACAGTAGCAATGTAACGGTACAAGTGCAACGCTAGAAGTGTTGGAAAGGTGAAATTACTCTGCTTCTCTACTGGTTTTCGAAGCTATCCACAACAGCACCAGTAAACTGGGGACAACGTAGGGAAAAATGCCGTAGAGAGTATCGCTTGCAGAGTGTGAGTGACGATCTACAGCAAGAAATACCTGCACGCAAAATGCCAGCGTGAGTAAAACCAGGACAATACCTTGCCAGCTAACAGGGTAGTAAATCCAACCCCAGGGGCGAAACCAGCGTTGCTTCATCGTAATCTCCTGTGATTTTGAAAAATGCTTATCTCAATGCTAACTCTCGATAACCTCAGTTTGCCACACGCGCACTGCCCCATCCTCGGCGCTGTTCGCCAGCAGGCCGTTGGCGCCGAAGACCACGCCGTAGACTTCGATGCGGTGATTGATGGTCTGCAGCTCGCGGCCCTGGTAGACATCCCATAATTTCAGCGAGCCGTCCTCTGAGCCGGAGACGAGCAAGCGGCCATCGGCAGAGAAGTCGACGGTCCAGACGGCTCCGTCGTGACCGGTCAAGAGTTGTACAACCTGGCCGTTAGAAGTATCCCACAGGCAGATGGTGCCATCCGCTGAACAGGAGGCCAGCAAATAACCGTCGGGCGACCACGCCACCCCGTAGACGATATCGCTGTAGCGCAAGCGGCGCTGCAGCGTGCCCGTTTGCGCATCCCACAGGCAGATGGTCTTATCAAACGAGCAGGAGGCTAACAGCGTACTATCATACGAAAAATCGACGCCGACAACTACGTTATGATGACCCTGCAAGGTGTGTATCGCCTCGCCCGTGGCGGGATTCCAGATACGCACCGTCTCATCGTTTGAGCACGAGGCCAGCATGCGGTTATCAATCGAGAAGGCCACCGTCCAGACTGCGCTGTTGTGGCCTAGCAGTGTCATTAACGCTTCGCCAGTCTGCACATCCCACAGGCGCACGGTTTTATCTT
>VBFM01000460.1:3980-6099 GCA_005882595.1 Chloroflexota bacterium | reverse complement strand
ATGAATACCACGAGAAAACGAGGCGTCCATATTGACGACAGGCCCGCGATAGTGCGCGCCTGGGGAAAACGAGCTATTGGCGGGCGCGCGGGTTGGGTCGAAGAGGGCGGTGCGCCGGATGACCTCATCGGTACAGTGGGCAAATGCGCGGGCGGTTGATTATTGGCGGGAGACTGGAAACCGCTGCGAATCGGGGCGGGCGCGGGGAACGCGTATTGAGTAGGGGCCGATCCAGCAGCCGGAGAGAGGTTGCTGGTAGGTTCGGCGGACTGCTGTTTGATATTCAACAGGGCCTGTCTCACTTCTTGCGCGCTCGCGGGGCGTTGCCGCTCGCTCAGGGCAAGCATGCGCTGGACAAGTTGATCGAGATCGGTGGGAACCAGTGGGTTGTACTGGCGGATGGGCGGGAAGACAAAGCGATCGGGAGCGTTGAAAGGATCTCGTCCCGTCAGACAACAATGCATGGTGGCGCCGAGCGCGTAGATGTCGGAACGCGGGCTGGTCTGCCCACTGCCATGTTGTTCAGGTGGCGCGTAGCCCGGCGATCCCAGCAAGACCGTATCCTGCATCTTTCCTTCTTTGAAGAAACGTGCAATGCCAAAATCGATCAGGAACAGTCGCCCGTCTTCGCGTATCATCACATTCGTTGGTTTGAGGTCGCGGAAAATGACCGGGGGAGTTTGCATGTGCAGGTAGGACAGCACATCACAGAGCTGCATGGCATAGTCTACCACCTGCCCGATGGGTAACGGCCGTCCACCACTTACCCTGAGGAGATCAAGCAGTGTTTTCCCCTCGATAAAATCCATCACGAAGTAGAAACGATCTCCTTCGTTGAAGGTATCATAAATGAGCGGCAGGTTGGGATGTTGTAATTTACTGAGAAACTGGTATTCCTGCCGGAAACGCCCGATGGCCTCTTCCCGTTCAGCTTCGGTCAAATGTCCCTGGCTCATCTCTTTGATGGCAACGTTGCGATTGCCTTGCTTTGTATCCACTCCCCTGTACACAGCGCTCATGCCGCCGCGACCCGCCAGGGAGACAATGAGGTAACGCTGCTGCAATATCGACTGAGGAGGAAGCCTGCCGGTAAGCTTATCATAGGTGGACATGAAACACCTCACATGTGTTGATATATTTGTCTATCGTAAATGGATATGTTCCCCGATTGAACGTGAATTCGCGCATACTCTACTGTTATACACAGTATAGTTGATTTTATATACGCTGGTCAATTAGCTAATTCACATTTCTATGGAGATGAAGTTACTTTGCGTATTACCGTCCGATTGTGCGCGATAGTGATGAGGACAGGGATACAGAGCAGGACTGCCAGCCCACTTATCACCAAAGCCACCGGTAGACCGAAGGCACCGGCCAGCAGACCACCTGCCACTGGTCCAGTCATCATGCCAAAGGAGTAAGCAGCGGTGTACACGGCGTAGGCTGCTCCATATGCACCACCTCCCCGGCGATCCACCGCGTCGGCTAATTCTGGCAGGGTAGGGGTCAGCACAAGGCTAACGGTTCCTCCTAAAAGGAGCAGTGCACCCACTTCCATAGGCATGGAACGAGGAAGAGCTACCAGTGGCAGGGCGAGTGCCATGGCAACGAGCCCGACCACCATCAGCCGCACTCGGCCCAGGCGGTCGGAAAGAGCACCGAACACTGGGGCACTGATTCCATAGGCCAGAGTAGGCACTCCGAACAGCACGCCGATTATGCCCGGTGACGCGCTCAAGTGCTCTTGCAGATGCAACGGGAGCGTCGGTTCCAGCAGGCTTGGTATGGCCGCACCCAGCATGACAACCAGATTGGTTCCCAGAACGCTGCGTTCACGCAAGAGATTGAAGAGCACGGGCCGCTTGTCAGCCACGTGCGGCGGGTCAACCAGAAACCATGCTCGCGCCACCCCGTCTAGTATAGCCAGGCTCGCAGCGACCAGAAAGGGTAGCCGATACCCACCCCACTCGAAGAGGAGACCGCCGAAGGATGGGCCAATGAGTGTCCCAACGGCCATGCCGGTGAGTGCGATACCCATCATTTTCCCGCGCGTGGCTGACGGGAAGTAGTCAGCCAGCAGAGCCAATCCTGCAGTCCAGGTGGCTGCAGCAGAGAC
>VBFM01000460.1:3282-3925 GCA_005882595.1 Chloroflexota bacterium | reverse complement strand
GATGGCCAGGCCGATCAATCCCCAGAGCATCGGGCCCCTCCGACCAACTCGATCGGACAGGATTCCCCAAAAAGGGGTCGCTACCAGCAGCGCCACGGCGTAGCTGCCAAACAGGAGGCCAATAGCGGCCTGGGACGCTCCAAGCGTGGTTGCATATCGAGGCAAAATTGGCACGACTAAGCCATAGACCAGCATATCTGTGAAGATCGCCAATGTCACCACCAGCAGGATGGCCCTGGGTGAGCCCCGCGAAAATGCAAACCCTCTCATGTCAACTCTCTTATATCAAAAGGGCAAACTCACCGGTCACTCTCGGTATTTGGCCTCACTTCCCGCGCCCTCGACCACAATGGTCTCTGCTGCGTGGCGAGCGGTTACGGTTTTTTGCCCCACACCACAAGGTAGAACCCGACCGCGCTAAAGTCTTCTGCTCGCATTTCTGCCAGCATCTGCTGATATGCCTGGGAGACCTCCTCCTGGGTCATCACCCCTGTCGTCACCAGGAATGGTTGCGCGAGCCGGTAGGTATGCGCGAGGTCCTCGGAGACTTCTGCATGGGCATCCATGCCGGTCGAAAAATTGACGGCACGGGTCGCTTGCTGAATATCTACAAACCCGGCCTGCTGCAAAAGCTGGCTCAGCA
>VBFM01000460.1:469-3216 GCA_005882595.1 Chloroflexota bacterium | reverse complement strand
TGGAGATAGGCAGATCGCTCTCGGTCAGCATCACGGTGCCACTGCGTCTGGTGATCCGCAAGCACTCGCCCAGGAGCGCTGGCCAGGCTTCCCTGGGCACAAAGCTCGCCACGAAGCGCACATTCACCAGGTCAAAGGAGTCATCAGGAAAGTCAAGTGGTTGGAGAGGATGCATATGTTTGAAACGTGCGTTGTTCGCCCCCGTTGCCTGCGCTTGAGCTTTGTCGATCAGCTGGTCACTACTGTCTATTCCCACGACCTGCATATGGGGGTACACCTGTGCCGTTGTGATGACCCACGCTCCAGAGCCACAGGCAATGTCGAGCACATCGTGGATGGTGGAGAGATCGGCCCGCTCTGGAAACACCTGGCCTGTCTCCTTGATCGCAGGGAGATCAAGATTGAGCAGACGCGTCATGCCAGGACTATTTCCCGCACCCACGCGTGTGTTTGCGCTTTGATGAGAGTCAGATGGTGTTGTCATCGGTAGAAACCCCTTCTTCTGCATTCGTCGGTCTATTCATGTAGCTGCAGGCCGCGTTTGAGTTCCTCCATGAGGACATTTCGTGCTGCTTGACGACCTGTTCTCCGTCCAAATGTCCTGTCCTTCTAGGTCGCTTGTGGTTTTTCGCCCCACGCTGTCAGAAAGTACATGATTCCGCGGAAATCGCTATCGAGCATTTCCACCGTAAGCTGTCGATGCAGTTGCTCGACCTCTTGCTGGGTCGTGACTCCCGTGTTCACCTGGAACGGCTGCATCAATTGAAAGCCGATCGAAAAATCTTGAAAACTCCCTAAATGCGCTTCCGTACCCGCCGAGAAATCCATGGAATGGGCTCGTTCTTTGATGTTCACGCAACCCGCCTCGCTCAGGAAACGGCTCAACAGCGGTGTAATGGCATAATTTCGCCCATCAGGAGAATGGCTCAATCCAGCAACCTGCATGGCATGGATGCTGATTCCCAGTAGTTTCTGATAGGCGAAACTGTTTGTCATTCCCCACTCGCAGTCGGTGAGCCGGATGATGCCGCCGGGCCGTGTGATCCGCACAAACTCCTGGAGGATGGCTGGCCATGCGACCGTGGGGATGAAGCCCTCGATGAAGCGGGCGTTGACCAGGTCAAAGGAGCCTTCGGGAAAGTCGAACGGATCGAGTGCATTCTTCGCCAGGAAACTGGCATTGTCCAGCCCGCTGGCACGTGCCTGAGCATTGGCATAATCGATCATGCGAGCACTAATATCGATCCCGACCACCTGCATATGGGGATAGGCCTGCGCCAGTTCGAGCGCCCAACCTCCAGGCCCACAACCGACGTCAAGAACCCTGTGAATACTCGACAGATCGGTTTGCTCTGGTAAAAGTCCGCCCATAGCCCTGGTGAAGTGGCGATCTTGCTCGATCAGACGTACCATCTCTGCGCTACTATCACCCAGGATATAGGTGTTTTCACTCTGGGAGGGATCAGATGTTGCCATAAAGAAGCTCCTTTGTATGTCCTAGTTGTCTCTGAGGGCGTTGAGCGACATGGCAAGCAGCTCCTCTTCGATCTGTTGCCAAGCCAGCTGTTCCGCCTCTGGATACGCGAGCGAATGCTGAGTGTCGTACGACTCCCGCATGATGGTATGAACGCGTTGCTGAAATCCGGCGAGAGATTTTTGCTGCACCTCAAGGGAGGGCATTAACCGTAGATCAATGAGGTTCGGTTGATAGTATTCCTCTCGCTCGAAGGCCAGTGCAATAAAGCGCGTATAGCCCAGGACGAGCGCTTGCCGGGTCTGCGAGAGAAAATAATCACGCTGCGTGCTAGAAAAGAGAAGACAACCTCCAATGCGATTGGCATACAGAATGGGAGAGGCCATGGCACTGACTTCGTGCTCCATCTGGTAGGCAGGGAGCAATGTAGCCTCGTTGAGATCCTGGATTGCCTCCATGCGACCAGCCATTACAACGTGTCCCGCGAGTGATTCAGCACCCAGGAACATAGCCCTGTGCTCCAGGTCACCCTCCCAGGGCGGTGTTCCCATCCCCATCCCTTCACGCAGACTACGGATTTTCCTCTCACGAGAGGGAGGCATACAGCGCACGACCGTAATCGCCATGCCTATTCGTTCAGGGTCAAGTTGCCGAAGTGCATGTTGGAGTACGAGACGACTGATCGTCCAGAAACGCAGTGTATCTGGCGTCGTGGCGCGAGCATCAAGCACCTGCATGATGAAGTCGTACGCAAGTTCAGATGTAGAGCTATCAGACAGCGAGGCGGAAAAACCAGGTTGTTCGCCATCCCAAAGTTCGAGGAACAGAACGCGGAACTGCTGAGGTAAAGCATACAGCAACTGGCGAATGTTCTGGGGGCGTGGCATTGACTCACCATTGACCCAGCGTGTCAGGGTGATAGAACGCACTCCGATCTCTCCGGCCAGGCGATCTCGCTCTGTCGGATTGCTAATGATCTGGCCTAGCAGTTCACGCCAGGAAGATGATTCGAGCATCACTTTTTCTCTGGTATTACAGGAAACCTCACCAAATGCATCCGAAAAGTATAATAGCAGAGAAAGAGAGTAAAGTCAAACAGGACGAGGTGAAGAAACAAGCTTATCCTTCACCAAATACGCGGAAGACACTTTAATTAGTCGCATAGCTCCCAGAAGCAAACAAAGCAGCGTCACCTGTGAATAGAAGAAGTCTTGTTCCCTCGTGAGCAAATTGATATGCCCATCGAGTACGACCCGTGATAGGAAAAAGTTAA
>VBFM01000460.1:0-414 GCA_005882595.1 Chloroflexota bacterium | reverse complement strand
CGCTGCCTTCCAGCACGAGGGACGTATCCCCCAAACCAACAGGCACAGGACAAGGGCGACGGTGGCAATGTTATTCTCAAGCCCAAACAGGGAATAGTCTCCCACCAGGATGTATTCAAGAGCAACCGCCGCGATACCTATGAGCGGGGTCAGGCCAAGGAACCAGGCATCCCAGCGGCTTACCGGTACGCGATCAATGCTGAGACAGATGTAGCAACCTAGCAGAGCGAGACAGGTAACAACGTTTACGTCAGCCAGTACTTGCTGTGTTGGATCGACGAGTATGACCTGGATTAGAATGTTCGTGAGCATAAACATAGTCCAGATGAGGCCAAAGAGCGCGCCGGTACGTATCCAGCGGGAGCGAGCGACAATGGCGAGCGTTAACCAGCAGAGACCGATCAATACAACGTA
>VBFM01000424.1:11929-12442 GCA_005882595.1 Chloroflexota bacterium | reverse complement strand
TCATCAGGCAAGTGTTTGAGGCACGCGCCACGACACCCAGCAACCTGCTGTTCTGGACGCTCTGTCGTAAAGTGTTGCAGCACGCCCTGCGACGCCTCGACCCCGAACGGATCGGCATGGCTATCACGGTGGCGCAATGCATGCCTGCCTCCAGCGATGGCAAGGTTCACAGCCTGCGTGAGAGGATGGGCCTGGGCACTCCCCCCTGGCCAGGAGACCTGGAGCAACACGCTATGTTTCTGGGAGCCGAATCGCTGGCAGGCCATGTGGTTACGAACTGTCGCCAAGAGGTAATCAATGATCTGAGAGAAAGCGCATCCCTTCTCCCGGCCTACCAGCTGGAGCATGAAGTGAGTGCCGTAGCGCATCCTATTTTATATGCCAATATGGTCGCGGGGTGTCTCTTGCTCTCCAGCACCCAACCAAAATACTTTCTGTCCGCATCACGCCTCTCGCTCATCGCTGACTATGCGCAGTTGATCGCGCTGGCCTTTACTCCAGAACAATTCGTTC
>VBFM01000424.1:0-11878 GCA_005882595.1 Chloroflexota bacterium | reverse complement strand
AGCATAGGCTTTTCGTGACGTTTCAGCAGCGCATCTTGGAAGTAATGAAAAAGTCACTGAACGCAGGACGTGCGGTCACCCGCATGGAGGCCGAACAAATCGTTTGGCAGCAGTTCGAAGAGGAGCTTATTCACACCTCTGCTTTGAGCAGAATAGAGAGAACATAGGAGAAGCCACGCTATGGAAAAGTACGATCCAGCGAGGACGAAAAACTGGTACATCCTTGGTGACAGCACCACCGAAGGGGTGCATCTGATCGAACAGGACGTGAATTTCAACACGTCCATGGGAGGGCTGCTTCCGGAGCAATCGCAGGAGTCTCTCACACACATGTCCCATGTCCTTGATGTGGCTTGCGGTCCAGGAGGATGGGCACTTGAACTAGCCCAGGCCCATGCTCACATGCAGGTGACAGGCATCGACATTAGTTCGAACATGATCGAGTCTGCTAACGCCCAGGCACGTGCCAGTGGGTTAGACAATGCACGTTTCAAGGTGGGGAACATCACAGAACCGCTGGACTTTCCCAATGAGTCCTTCGATCTAGTCAATGCTCGCCACATCGAGGAGGTAATCCCCGTCACAGCATTCCCGCCGCTCTTCCAAGAGCTCTACCGCATCACGCGACGTGGTGGCGTCATCCGCATCACGGGAAGTGAATGGGGTGTGACGAACAGCTTTGCTTATGAAACACTCATGAGGCGGCTGCTACGCGCATCGCGCATAGCCGGTCTCGACTTTTCCGCCGATGGGCGGAATCTTGGCATCACTCCATGGTTGAGGCGTTTCCTGCGCGAGGTGGGCTGTGTGAATATCCAGGAGAGACCGAGCTTCCTGGATTTCTCTGCCGGGATGGCGCAGCATGACAGTGGTTATCGAGACTTAACGCTCGCCTTCGAGCTGATGCAGCCCTTCCTGGTTGGCGTAGGGGCGGCAGCTCCCCAGGAGTTTGAAGAGCTAAAGCAACGGCTTTCGGTGGAGATGTTAGAGAATAGCTTCCGTGGGATCGTGTATACCCTCACCGCGTGGGGCCAGAAGCCGTAAGCGATAGACGTGACACGGATATCAAACGAGAGAAGGGATTTTTCTAGCTATGGCAACATCACCTTTCGCTGAGCGCGGAGGAGGGACGCCGCGCTTGTTCAACTTCGATCTTCCGTTCGTAAAGAAAACGGACCAGCCTTTGCCGGAGCAGACAGATGTCTCTACCATCCAGAGCATCCTCGATATCGCTTCTGGGAGTGGAGAATGGGCCATTGCTACCGCACAGGCTTATCCACATATGCAGGTAGTAGGCATTGATAACGATGTCCCCATGGTTGAAAGTGCGCGTGCTCAAGCCAGGGCGCGTGGAGTAGACAATGTCCATTTTACCATCATGGATCCATTCCAAAAGCTGGAAATGCCCGATAGCTCCTTCGAACTGGTCAACGCTCGTTTCATCAATGGCTTTATTCCCGCTGAGGCATGGTCAAAAGTCCTTTCAGAGTTCTTGCGCGTGACACGAGCTGGGGGGTGTATCCGACTGACAGAAGGTGAATTGCCAATCAGCAGTAACCCCGCCTTTGCACAAATTGGCGGGATGATCTCCCAGGCGCTCTTCATGACAGGGCGCAGTTTCTCCCCAGAGGGACGGCTCCTCAGTATCACACCAGCGCTGCAGCGGCTACTACAGGATGCGGGTTGCCAGGATACCCGGCAAGTGGTGTCTGTCACCAATTTCTCCGCTGGGATGGAGGCGCACGCAGATCTCTCCGACGATTTTTCTAGAACATATCGGCTCGTGCAGCCTTTTCTGCTCAACGCCGGGGTGACGACTCAAGAGGAGGTCGAACAACTCTATCAGCAGATGCAGGGAGAAATGCATGCGGATGACTTTTCTGCCGTTGGATTCTACCTCACGGTCTGGGGTAAAAAGCCGTAGCAAGGAGCATGCGTATTCCTACCTGATACTGTGCCATCCTTCGGGTTTTTGAAACGACAACGATGCGATGCTTGAGCTGCACTTCTTCCGCTATACCTGCCCGAAAGTTCAAGATTTGGTCAAGATTTTCCGGAGAGAGCCGTGGCCCCGTGTTTTCACTATGGGGGTGTGATACTATTACTTCCAGGGCGGGGGCAAGCCCCGCCTTACACAGGTGGGTTTCTTTGGGCGTGTAGGGACAGGGAGAAGAGTGGATGACGGGAGGGGGCCTTGTGCCTGTCCTGCATAGGGTCGCCAAGGACGAGGGACAAGCACAAGGCCCCCTCCCGTCCACTCCGCCACCCCTTGTCCCTACACCTTTGCAGATCATCCCCAAACAACCTACCCGTGTAAGGCAAGCCCCGCCATAGAAGCGAGTTGGGGCCAATTTCGATCTGGAGTGGTGCTGATGGCCCAGAAAATCCTGATTATTGAAGATGAAGATGGCATTATTCATTTGCTCAATTTGTACTTGAGAGATGCAGGTTTTGATGTCCTGGTGGCTAAGGATGGCGCGGATGGACTTGCTCTGCATGCTCGCGCGAAGCCCGACCTGGTGATCCTGGATATCATGCTGCCCGCGCTCGATGGCTTTGAGGTCTGCCGGCGTATACGTGCCTGGTCGAAAACGCCTATTCTCATGCTTACAGCACGTGGCGACGAGGACGACCGTATTTCAGGACTGGACTTAGGCGCGGATGACTACCTTGTCAAGCCGTTCAGCCCGCGTGAACTGGTCAGCCGCGTGCGCGCCATCTTGAGACGCGCCGAGGGTCACGAGGGACAGCAGGCAGCAGGCGAGGAGGCGATAGCGAACTCGAACAATAAATCTGCCCTGCATTTTCCCAGTCTCACCGTTGATTTGCCGGCGCGGCGGGTAGAAGTCGATCATGTCGAGGTGATGTTAACCCCAACCGAGTTTGACCTCCTGGCGTTACTCGCGCAATCGCCCGACCGCGTGTATACCCGCGAGATGCTGATGAATAAAATATGGGGCTATGATTATTATGGCGATGGACACATTATCGATGTACATATCAGCGCGCTGCGCAAGAAAATAGAAAGCGATTCACCCTACCGCTATATTAAAACCGTCTGGCGCGTCGGCTACAAATTCGAAGTCGGAGCGAAGTAACATGCAAGTACGTTGGTGGCAAAGCATTCGCTGGCGGCTCGCATTGGGTTCCATCCTGGCATCACTGCTGGCAACGACCCTGCTGGCGATCAGCGTAATCGTCGCGATCAACTACTACTATGGCGTCGATCAACGCCAGCGACTGATCACGCTCGCCTCTGATACAGCGCAGCGTCTGGGGGTCAGCTATGTCCAGAATGGGACGCTCGCGGCTGCCGTGGCTAATGTCCTGCCCAATACGCCAGAGCAGAGCACACAGAACCAGGAGTACCTCCTACTGGTCTTGAATAACGGTCGACCGCTCAAACTTTTATACCCGTATAATCGTCCAGGCACCGCCCTGGCGACGGTGTTATTAGCAACGACCGATCCAACTGCGCAGAAGGGTGATTTTACCAGGCTGCTCCAGGCGGTGGCGAACGCCCGGCGTGGCATGTCTATCGTTGGTGACATCGGTCAAACTAATCCCGGCGCTTCCCCCAGGCTGTTTGCCGTCCAGCCCGTTTTCGTAGGCGGTCAGAGTAATACGCGAGTGGTTGGGGTGGTAGTCCTGGTTCCGCGTTCGGCGGCAGAGAATACTGTTCCGCAATTTTTAGCAACCATTCGCTGGTTTATTTTCCTGGCAGCTATCATCGTGACCGTCCTGGTAGTGCTGGCCGCGCTCCTCTTTTCACGCACCATCACCCGTCCGCTGGCACGTTTGACCGGTACCGCGCGTTCGCTGGCATCAGGAGATTACAGCGCGCGTGTCCAGACCAATGCGCGCAGCGAGCTGGGAGAGCTTGCCCATACCGTTAATGAGATGGCCAACCGGCTTGAACGGGACGTAGAAGAGCTGCGCCAGCAGGAATACCGGCGGCGCGAACTCATCATGAATATCACCCATGACCTGGCAACTCCCTTGACCGCCATCGCCGGCCTGGGTGAATCGCTGGTGGACGGCGTCAACCAGGGACGTGAAGACTTCGAAAAAACCGGGGGCATCATCGTGCGCGAAACCCTGCGTTTGCGCCGCCTCGTCAAAGACCTGCATATCATGGCAAAAGTCGAGGCTGGCGCTATGCAGCCCCAGCGTAAGGCGCTGCGTGTGGCTGCGCTGGTGGATGAAAGCCTTGCGGTAATGGCGCCCGAATTTGAACGCGCCAATGTAGAACCGCTCAATAATGTCCCCTACACGCTTCCGGTCATCTGGGCCGACCCCGATATGCTCATGCGCGTCTTCTCCAACCTCTACGATAATGCCCTGCGTCACACTCCTTCTGGTGGCACGGTCGTCATCGAAGCCAGGCAGCAGGGCAATATGATCGAGGTGGCCGTCACCGACAGCGGGAAGGGCATTCCCGCCGAGGCCTTGTCACGTATCTTTGATCGCTTCTACCGCGCCGACAACTCGCGCCAGGCATCAACCGGCGGAAGCGGTCTCGGCCTTGCTATCGTGCAGGCCATCATCACAGCGCATGATGGAGCGATTCGGGCCGAAAATGTCCCCCAGGGCGGTGCGCGCATCATCTTCTCACTACCAATCCCTACCTTTAACCAGGAACAGCTCGCCGGTATGACCACCTTACCCATCCGATAGCCCATATTGCTTACTCACTGCTCGCTTACCCTGCTCAATGTTATACTACTAGTAATCATTGGGCGCGTTTCACTTTTTTAAAGATATATTCTCAGGTGCCGATACTATTAAAAAAAGACATGGTGAAGGGACAGGTATGACCATACACACATCTTCTACATATGACCGTCAGATGATGAATGAAACAGCACCCATTGAAGGCGCATCGCAAGAACTCGTAGACGTGCTACAAAAAATTGTGCAGAACACCGGTGCGCTCCTGGCCGTCAATAACTGTTCTGTTGCATTATTAGATGATGGAGGAACCACCCTCGTCACCCTCGCCGCTCTGAACAAAGAAGGCCATAAACCGCGCCATACTCGCTTTCAGAAGAGCGAGGGTGTCGCTGGCTGGGTCGCGGAACACCGTGAAGCCTTGATTATCAACGACGTCAGCCTCGATCCCCGTTTCAAGCGCCTGGGGCGCATTCCTGTCGGTTCAATGGTCTGCGTGCCGCTCCTGATCGATAAAGAAGTATTTATCGGCACACTCACTGTCAGCAGCCCCGCAAAAGACGCTTTTGACACGCGTAAATTACACATGTTGACCATCTTCGCGGATCAGGCGGTGCTGGCCATCAGCAATGCCCGCCAGGTCGAAATTGCCCAGCGACAGGCCAACCAGTTAGAAATGTTGATGAACCTCTCACAGGGCATCACCACGCGCCTGGAAGCCGAAAGCCTCTATCGTACCATCCTGGTGAATGTCCAGCGCCTTGTGCCTTCCCAGCGTGTCAACATCTATCATTATTCCGAGCGCACCCAGGAGCTGCATCCGGTCGCCGAAGTTGCAACTACTGAAGCGGCCGAAGTTTCACCTGCTGACATAAAAGTTGGAGAAGTGCAAGGTGAGATCGTCAACATCCATAGCTCCGGCTCGCTGATTGCATGGGCTGCCATGCATAAGCATCCAATGCTGCGCTCACCCGTGCCATTCTCACGCAAACTCAGTTCGGCCGGCAACAATGCAACTCATGTGCCGCCTGCAATGGCCAGCTCTAACTCGCTCGACCAGAATATACCCGCGCCGGAAGAAGGGACTGCTCTCGCAGAGTTGGCTGCTCCGCTCGTCTCAAAAGACATACTCTACGGCGTGTTAACCCTGCAGCGACCGGCAGCCTACACCAGTGAAGAACTGCGCCTCGTACGCAACCTCAGCAACATGGCCGCTGCCGCGCTGGAGAACGTCGAACTCTTTCACCGCGTCCGTACTGACCAGGAACAATGGCGCGCTATCTGGAGCGCCAGTTCGGACGGCATCGCCCTGGTCGGTCGCAATGCCTGTTTCCTTGAAGCCAATCCTGCGTTTGGGCAGATTTTTGGCATTGACCCGCAGCAGGTGGTCGGCATGGAATGCCTGGAGCTGTTTGGCTGCTATGACGTTTCAGGATGCGATGAATCAGCAGGGCGCGAGAGCGTTTCACCAGGGCGTGATGAATCAGCAGGGCGTGAGAGCGTTTCACCAGGGCGTGATGAATCAGCAGGGCGCGATAAATCAGCAGGGCGTGATGAATTAGCAGGGCGCGATGAATCGCGCCCCTACAGCGGCGAAATCTGTATGATTCAACGTGCGCTGCAAGAGCAAGACGCTCTGCCTTATATTGAGGTTGATCTGTCCATCAAGGGTGCCTCACGTTCTATCGGGCTAAGCGTCACCCCCGTCTCGTTGACAGATCAGCCTTTCTGCCTGGTGATTGCTCGTGATATGACCGCAATTCGTGACGTCACGCGCATGAAGGCCAACTTCCTCTCGATGATTACCCACGAACTCCGTTCACCCATCAACGCCATCAACGGCTATCTTGACCTGGCTCTGACCGGCATTGCTGGCGATCTCAACGCGCAGCAGCGCGAATTTATCCAGCGCGCTCGCAGTGGCAGTGAGCACCTCTATGCTCTCGTCGAAGACCTCTTGCTCGTCTCACGCGCCGATTCCGGGCAGCTGCGCCTGAACCGCAGCATCCTCAAATTGCAGGAGCTGGTGGCCAACTCCGTTGAAGAGATGGAACTCACGGCAGCAGATAGCCAGATCTCGATACAGATCGCCATCCCCGGCGACTTCCCCCAACTGTACGCTGACGGTGTCCGACTCCAGCAAGTCCTGCGTAACCTCATCAGCAACGCCATACGCTTCACCCCGCCAGGCGGCAGCGTCACCATCGCAGCGCGCATTATCGACGCGGCGCCCGCCACATCGAACGAAGAAGCACAGCAAGTCGTAGCAGTCGAGGTGCGTGACACAGGCTGCGGCATTGTGCCCGAACATCGAGAGCGCATCTTTGAGCGCTTCTATCAAATCACCCAGGGCAATGCAGGGCGTGCCGGTGGACAGGGACTGGGACTCGCCATCGTCAAAATGATTGTAGAACTACACGGCGGCCAGGTAACGGTGGAGAGCGTGCCGGGGGAGGGAAGCACCTTTACGTTCACGCTGCTCGGACTGCTATCCTGAGCACTACCAGAAATCAGGGTGTCTGAATGATTGCCAGAAATACGATTTGACTGCCTGGGCGAGCCAGGGCGGCCAGGGCGACCGCGAGGGTCGCCCGTACAATACATGGTGACGTGTAACACGGGCAAGTTGGTATTGTACGGGCGACCCTCGCGGTCGCCCTGGCATGCCCTGGCAATCATTCACAGACCCTGCTAGCAGAAATTTTTTGCCCTTGACTTGACTGACGAAAGCGTGCTATGCTGATTTTATCCCTGAAAATGTGGGTATTGTCGGGAACGTGAAAGGGAACTGAGGGGCCGAACCTGGTACCGATGCTTGTACAGAAAAGGAGACAGACCATGGGTATGCTGCGGATTATGTCCCGTCGAGGCGACGAGCGGATAACGTGGGATCTGCAAAAAGCGGAGACCAACGAATCTGAAGCCGTAGCGGCAATCCGGGAAGCCGAACGCATCTTCAACGAAGAGCGCGTACGCGGTGCGACCGCGTTTAAAGTTTCGTCTGATAAACCTGTAGAGCGTATTGAGACCTTTGATCGCACAGCCGAGCAGATTGTGATGGTACCCCGCGTCGTTGGTGGCTAAGATGTGCCAACTCGCTATTCAGCCTGCAATGACGCTACGCGTCTACACTGCGTGTCAGCAGGCTGCAAGGAGGGAAACAAGCGGCTATGTGGGAAACTCTTAGCCTGTTTCTTGGTATCTGGCTGCTGTTCTTGCTTCTGGCGATCTATTACCTATCCCAGGCTCCTGATGGGCGGGTGGGCCGTTTTCGCGAATCGGTGAGCGAGCATCTCTCCGCCGAAAGCCGCGCGAAGGTTTTGCTGCGGGAGATGTTATCGGAGAACCAGTTTCAACAACTGATTAAGTTTGGATATCTTGAAGTAGCCAGTCCAACTATAGACAATCGTGTCTACCGCATTCCCGGATCCGGGGGACTTGTGAAAGTCTACGAACGCGGTTGCGCAGTTATGGAACTCTGCCTGCAACCGGCCGAACCGCTGCCCGATGGGGATGTCGTCGTCATGCATAAATTGATGATCGAGGCGAACGAACAGGAATATCTGCAAAAAGCTAACCATTTTGCTCCAGGTATTATTTCGCTTCGCTGCCAGCACCTGTAGGGCCGAGGGATTTCAAGGGTACGGGTAAGGCTCGTCTTTGTCTAGATGGACGGGTTGGAACTACGTTGCCTGGCAGAATCCTGCAAACTGGTGCGATAAGGTGTGTTCTTAAACCTACCTGCTATTCTAATGAACTGAGAGGCCGGCAATGAATCTGCCGGTCTCTACGGGCGACCCTCGCGGTCGCCCTGGTCGCCCTAGAAGTCCAATCGTCTTCCTGGCAATCATTCACAGACCTTGCCGTTGTCGTGTCCCCACTCGACTAGAATCGCAAAACCAAGTATAATCAGATGACTGGGGATGGTCTGGATAGATATCCCAAATATCGGAGAAGGTAAGGTAGGTGAAAGATGGAATGTCCCTACTGTCAAACAGAAAATCGCGACGGCGTTCGCTATTGCAGCAACTGCGGCAAATTCATTGGCGCGACAACCGGAAATACCGGCAGCACCACGGTAGCCAGTGGAGCGAGTAACAACTCGCGTACACTCAACGTTGGTACTCCCCTGCAGGGAGGTCGCTATGTGATCAATAAGGTGCTCGGTCAGGGCGGTATGGGTGCGGCGCTGCTGGCAACCGATAAACGCCTGGACAACAAAGCTGTGGTTATCAAAGAACTGGTCTCCGATAATAGCGATCCGGTAAAGTTCAAAGAGGATGAACGCAACTTCAAGCAAGAAGTCGTCACCCTGGCGCACCTCGATCACCCGCTGATTCCCAACGTCACCGACAACTTTGAAGAGAGCTCACGCTACTTCATGGTACAGGAATATGTCGAGGGGGAAAACCTCGAAGATCGCCTGGATCGCACGGGTCAGCCAATGAAGGAACGCGAAGCGCTGAATGTCGCTTCTCAAGTCCTCGACGTGCTGGAGTACCTGGCGCAGCAAACGCCGCCCATTGTGCATCGTGATATCAAACCCGCCAACATCATCATCGGTGAGAAGGATAAGCGGGCGCACCTGGTGGAC
The DNA here is from genome assembly GCA_005882595.1 of Chloroflexota bacterium. GTDB lineage: Bacteria > Chloroflexota > Ktedonobacteria > Ktedonobacterales > Ktedonobacteraceae > VBFM01. The sequence continues at coordinate 2,613 of VBFM01000424.1, read as the reverse complement.
TTTGGCATTGCGCGCGCCGATGTTGCTCGCAACGCCCAACGCAAACAGACATCAGCCCTGGGTACACCCGGCTATGCCCCACCCGAACAGTACCAGGGCAACGCCGACCCGCGTTCCGATCTGTACGCCCTTGGCGCGACCCTGCATCACGTGCTCAGCAACCGCGACCCGCGCAACTACCCGCCATTCTCCTATCCGCCCCTGCGCACATTGAACCCGCAGTTATCGGCAGATGTGGAGCGGGTTATTGCCAAAGCGGTCAATAACGATATCACGCAGCGTTATCAGAGCGCAGCCGCTATGAGGCGCGATATCGATGACATCTTGCTCAGGCGCTTTGGCGTCTCCGGCACCATGAGCAGCTACACGCTCGGCACCTCCGGACCCATTCCGGCTATTCCGTCGGCCGGCACAACTATTGGCGCCGGTACATCAGCTACCGCAAATCAGCCGACAGTGGTAAATCAACCAGCACGAGTGCGACCTGCACCCATTACCCCGCTTCCTCCTGTTGCCGGGCAGGGTGGAGTTCAGGTGCCATATCAGCCTGGAACCTATGCGCCACCGCAGAAGCCGCAGAAGGGTAGAAGCAACGTAGGGCTTAACTTCTTCCTCTTTATCCTGGTAATCTTGTTGCTCTTCGCGCTCGGCTTTGGCGCTTTCTACTACTTCCAGCACAGGGGAACCGGTACGAGTACATCAACCGTTCCGGCGAGTGGTATTGGAGTGACGAAAGCCGCCAATGGAGAGATGATTGGCATCAGCGATGGCACCTTCGCTTATGATACCTCACGTCCAGGCGGTCAATTTATGCAGCAGGCCGCACAGCAACTCCAATCGGGTAATACCGGCAGCGCGCAGGCATTGTGGAGCCAGGCGCTCGCGAGTGATTCGGGCAATGCCGAGGCGCTCATCTATCAGGAAGATCAGCGGGTGCTGGCTTCAGGCAGCCCCTACATTACGATTGTACTAGCCACCATGATCACTGGCGATTCTGCCACCATCAGCGTTGGACGAGACGATCTGCAAGGTGCCTATGTCGCGCAAAAGGAATTTAACGATGGAGCGACGCTGCCCAATGGCGTCAAGGTGCGCCTGCTGATTGCAAACTCTGGAAGTCAGACTGCTTATGCAACACCCGTTGCACAGCAGATTGAGCAGTTGGCGCAGGTGGATCAAACCTTTGTAGGTGTAATGGGCTGGCCGTTCAGTGGACGCGTTGCCAATGTGGTCCAGACGCTGTCTCAAGCGCATATTCCGATGGTTTCGCAGACCGCGTCTAGCGATTCGCTGACGGGCATATCCCCCTACTTCTTCCGGGTAGCGCCTCCGAATGTGAGCCAGGGCGTGATTGGAGCGAAGTACGCTGAACAGACGCTGCATGCAAAGAATGTGGCGCTCTTCTTTGATACCCATGATACGTATAGTCAGAGCCTCGCGCAAGCCTTCAAAACACAGTTCACCGCTGATGGTAACAAGATTGCCGTCACGGAGAACTATACCGTCGGCAAGCCGGATAACTTCAACCAGCTCTTAAGCGATGCCGAGTCGCATAATCCCGACCTGATCTACTTTTCAGGTTACGCGGCTGATGCCAGCGTGCTGCTGACAGACCTGCCGACCTCCGGCCCATTTGCCAATTTGCAGGTGATGGGTGGGGATGCCCTGTATGAACTGGGTGGCTATCAGAGCAGTTCGCACGCGGCAGGTGTACGCCTGCACTTTACCACCTTTGCGTATCCTGATGAGTGGACGGCGCTGTGTGGCAGTGGTAAAACATTTGCCTGCAACCCGCCCAGATTCTTCAATGATTATAAGGCTTTCTACAATCCGACCAACCAGGCACGCAGCAACCCCTACGGCTATACGCGTGCTGATGGCGACGTCATCCTTTCGTATGATGCCATGTTTACCATGTTAACTGCCAGCCAGAATGTGCTTACCGGCACGAAGACCAGCCTGACGCCCGCCGACCTCCTGCAAGGCTTGAAGCAAATCACAGGCAATAAGGCTATACAGGGTGTAAGCGGTCAGATTGCCTTTGACTCTAAAGGCAATCCGAGTAACAAGGCGCTAGTAATCCTAAAAGTGGCTCAGGGCGGATTCATCCAGTTAGAATCGGTTCAGGGATGTTTCCAGTTGGGGGCGTGTTAGCTGAACGCGATACAAGGGCGACCGCAATTGCCGGGGCGGGCCCACATGATAGAAAACCGGCAGGGCGACCGCAATTGGCAGGGCGACCGCGGATTGCGGAAAATTACCAGGGCGACCGCAAGGGTACGCCCGTACAATACACGAAGTGGCTCTACAAGGGGCCTCGTGTATTGTACGGGCGTACCCTTGCGGTCGCCCTGGTTTACTCAACCATTCAAGTCTTCGTGTGTCGCAGGTGCCTCAGATGAGAAAGCGTTTGGATAGTCAAGGAAGATGAGTTATGCAGAAATGTAGCTCTTGCCGAGCCGACCTCCCAGAAAACACGCGCTTCTGTGGGAAGTGCGGAAGCGTACAAGATGCTCTCGCGACAGATGTGGCAGCTACCAGGAGCACTCCACCGCAGCCGCCATCCTGGGCGCCAGAAAGCGGCACAATGCCGGCGACCTGGCCACCTTACAG
>VBFM01000459.1:3429-3784 GCA_005882595.1 Chloroflexota bacterium | reverse complement strand
CGGTGCTGCACCCCGGTGACTATGCGGTTGGGCTTGTGCGGTGGCTGCCCAGCCGGTACAAAGAGCATCTCGGCCAGGTCAAGAACCGAGTACACTTCTTCGGCGACTACCAGGTGGCCATAGTGAACCGGGTCAAACGTGCCTCCCATCAGGCCTACACGCCGCATGTTTGGTAATGGCCCATAATACTCCAACGAATTTGTACTCCTAAAAGGAACAGGATAGTACAGTTAATGTGCCTCCTGGGTGGTGTAGCGTCTCCTAACCTATATAATGTACGTGAAGCATTAGTTCAGGGTTGCTGACTACTGTGTATTACACGTTGCCGCCGGAATCTTCAATTACCAGGTCCACG
>VBFM01000459.1:0-3379 GCA_005882595.1 Chloroflexota bacterium | reverse complement strand
GTGGCATAGCGCCCAATGGGAATCCAGAAGCGCAGGATGAGGGTGATGACCTGTCCGGTGTAGCCGCTGGATACGCCGGTGGTGCCCCCAAATGTGCCTGAGAAGTTGCTGACAGCAATGGCCGGTTCGGGCTTTGGGAGTACATTCTCCACTTCTTGCACAATCTTGAGAATCTTCTCGGGCGTTTCATTTTCGATGAACTCATTCTGAGGCATGCTTAAGGTGATGGCGGCACGTCTCTCGGCGAAGAGGGTGTTGTTCACCACAATCCCGCCAAAGACCAATGAGTTAGGAATGTTTATCTCTTGTCCGCTCACGAGGCGCAACCTGGTGGCGCGAAGCTGCACATTCTCCACTTTGCCTGTATAGGTGGAGATGGTAATCTGGTCGCCAAGCAAAAAGGGGCGTTCGATCAGGATGTATAAACCCGCCACCAGGTCTTTTAAGATATCTTGGATGGCGAAGGTGAAGGCGACGGTGAGCGCGCCGATCACCGTGACCGGGGCGCTAATGGAAACGTTCCAGAGCGAAAGTATCCAGAAGATGACTACCGTAACGACAATGGCGTAGAGGATACGTCCCAGCAGCGTGCGAATATTGATGTCAACGCGCTGAGCCTGCCGATGATGAGTTTCATCACAGTGCGCCCGATGCCCAGGCCCAGCGCGATGATAAGTATGCTGAGGACGATGTTCCAGACGAGGTTAAAGATGGCGTTGGTAATGTCCTTGCCCTGCAATCCGGCTGTGATTTGTGACCAGAATGAGGTGATGATAGTAATGTCCCAGACAATGACGATGGGCGCAATAGCCAGGATTAACGGGGGGAAGATGACGAGCACGCCCAGGGTCTGGATCAGCCAGTTGTCGAGGACGGTTTTTTTCAGGCGGCGCACTACTACCCGGCGCAGTAGAAGCCCGATGCCGAGGGCAATGAGTCCGATGAGTATCGAGAGAAATATATTTAGGAGAATATGTACTGTCATTGCTATGTCCTTTTGGAAGCTGGTGGTTGCTTAGTGTGCTTGTAATATTTGCCCGCAGTATGCAGGGGTACTTTGATGTGGCAGAGAATCGTTGTTACGACTGCCATTGCCTGATCAATATTCCCGGCGGTGGCTATTGCCTGGATTGCGCGCGGCGGCGCGGGCTGATATGGTAACAGCGAAGAGGAATATGAAACCAGATATGACCAACGAGAGTGATATAGGTATGTTTCTGCTCTGACGACTCCCGAGTAATGAATATGAATGTGACTGGTGGAGAAAGACAAGGAGGTCAACCATGCTGTGGTATTGCCGCTTTGAATGGCATGCTCATACCACACGCCAACAGGTTGCGAAGCGGGTTATCGAACAACACCAGGCTGGAAACAATCGCCGCCCAGAAAGCCTTAAAGGGTGGTATAACCTGGCTGGTGGGGGAGCAGGGTTCTTACTGGTTGAGACCGAGAATCCCCGCGAACTGACAGCGCTTCTGCAACCGTTCATGGATCTGGTCAGGTGGGATGTTCACGCTGTCTACAGTCTGGATTATGATGAAGAGATTCAAAGGCTGCAGCAATTTGTTCAACAGCAGCGCTAGCATCTCCATCTGAGGAAGGAGCGAGCGTCCGCTCGCTCCTTTTTTGCATGTATGCTCACTACGAGCTCTACTCTTCTTTGGAAGAGGGTGCTCAATCTTTCTGGTTGCCGCATAGTATAGCCCGCATTATTTCATATCCGTTTCCCTGATACCGCCTGGCTAGCTCTCTTGCGCTTATGATGGCGCCTGTTTCAACCAGGCCGCAGTTGGCCACGAGTTGGCCTACTACCAGTGAGGGGGTGGCTCCGGCGGTGCGCAAGGGTTCGAGGCCTTCACTTTGTAGGCGTTTGGAGAGGCGTTTTCCGTGCTGGTCGAGGACGAGAGGTACGTGGGCGAAGGTGGGAATGGGGAAGCCGAGGGCTTCGTAGAGCAGGATCTGTCTAGCGGTGGATTGTAGCAGGTCTGCGCCGCGTACTACCTGGTTGATGTGCATGAGGGAGTCGTCGACGACTACGGCGAATTGATAGGCGAAGATGCCATCGGAGCGGCGCACGATGAAATCGCCGATGGTTTGCTGGACGTGCTGCTGCTGAGTGCCCAATAGCAGGTCGGTAAAGGAGACGATGCGGTCGTCGCCTACGCGGAAACGCAGGGATGGACGGCGGTGATTGGCCTCGTGCTGGAGACGCTGGGCCTCGGTCAGGTTGCGGCAGGTGCCGGGGTAGCGCGGGCCTTCGTCTTCGTGTGGTGCGCTGGCGGCGCGCGCGATTTCGGCGCGGCTGCAATAGCAGGGATAGATTAGCCCGGCGTCTTGCAGGCGTTGCAAGTGAGATACGTAGATCTCCTGGCGCTGGCTCTGGGTATAGGGGGCGTAGGGACCGCCGATATCTGGTCCTTCGTCCCAATCTAGGCTGAGCCAGCGCAGGTCGTAAAGCATGCCCTCCGTTGCTCCTGGACGCACACGAGGACGGTCGAGGTCTTCTACGCGCAGCACGAATTGGCCGCCGGTGCAGCGGGCGAATAGCCAGGCAAGCAGGGCGGTGCGCAGGTTGCCCAGGTGCAAATCGCCTGTGGGGCTTGGGGCGTAGCGGCCACGAATCAAATCTGGCATCGTGCGGACCAGGGGCATGGGCCTACCTCGATGTTTTGTCCTCTTTTGGCGGGGTAGATGTCAAATTCGGCGAGCAGGTCGACCAGGACGCAGACGGGCAGGCCGACGACATTGAGGTAACAGCCGTCGATAGTCTCGGTGGGTTGAAATTTGGGATGCTGGATGCCGTAGGCTCCGGCCTTGTCCATGGGGTCGCCGGTGGCGATGTAGGCGGCGATTTCGGCTTCGTCGTAGCGGCGCATCAGGACGGGGGTGATGCAGCTTGCGCTGCGCATTTTGCGTTTGCCATCGATGAGGCCGCTCACGGCAATGCCGGTTACTACGTGGTGCCAGCGACCTCGGAGGGCGAGCAGCAGTTCGCGGGCGTGGGCTTTATTGCGCGGCTTGCCTAATACCTGTTCATCCAGCAGGACGGTGGTATCCGCGGTAATCACGGTGCGGCCCTGCGCCTCCGGTAGTGCGAGCGCGGCTGCGGCTTTGCGCTTGGCCAGCCACTGCGCCAGTTCCTCCAAGGGACCGCGAAAGTTGTCCGCGATGGCTTCTTCGTCGGTGGACGTGGCGGCGGTGGTGAAGTCCAGGCCGAGCAGGGTCATGATCTGCCTGCGGCGTGGTGAGGCAGAGGCCAGGAGTAATGGGAGTGATGATGTCATAAATTGTTCTGCTCCAGGACCGCGACGCATTCGATGTGCGCCGTCTGGGGAAACATGTCCAGGGGCTGCACCGAGCGCAGGCGGTAAGTAGGGTG
>VBFM01000423.1:5654-14557 GCA_005882595.1 Chloroflexota bacterium | reverse complement strand
AGCGCGGTTTCAATAACTCGATCCATTGTATCCACAATAGTAAATTTCATGCTCTTCTGAATTTTGGCGGGAATTTCGGCCAGGTCCTTTTCATTTTCTCGTGGAATGAGCATGTGATAGATATTGGCATGATGGGCGGCCAGCACCTTTTCTTTGAGGCCACCGATTGCCAGGACACGCCCGCGCAAGGTAATTTCACCGGTCATGGCGAGATTAGCGCGCACAGGACGACCTGTCAGGGCGGAAATAAGCGCGGTGGCGATAGTGATGCCTGCCGATGGGCCATCTTTGGGCAGGGCGTTTTCCGGCATATGGATATGCAGATCGGTGTTATCCTGGAAGCCCGGGTCGAGGTTGAACTCGTCGGCGCGCGAGCGAATATAGGAGAGAGCGGCATAAGCCGACTCGCGCATGATTTCACCCAGCTGGCCGGTAATCAGCAGTTCGCCTTTGCCCGACATGGTCGCCACCTCAACGGGTAATAAAATGCCGCCCATTTCGGTGACGGCCAGCCCCATGGCCACACCAACCTGCACTTTTTGACTGATAGGAGTTTCGACGTAGCGGGGCGTGCCGAGATACTGCTCCAGGTTGTGATTGGTGAGCCGGATATGGGTATCCGGTTTCTCGATGATGCGGCGCGCCGCTTTACGACAAATGGTAGCCAGTTGGCGGTCAAGGTTGCGGACGCCTGCCTCGCGGGTATACCCTGTAACGATGTGCTGCATGACGCCCTGCGGGATTTTCAATTGCTCAGGCGCGAGACCATGCTCTGCCAGCACTTTGGGCAGGAGGTGACGCGTGCCGATATTCACTTTCTCCTCAAGCATGTAGCCTGGAAGATCGATAATATCCATCCTATCGACCAGTGGACGCGGAATCTGGTATTTCACATTGCCCGTGCAGATGAAGAACACCTCTGAGAGATCAAAAGGCACCTCCAGGTAATGATCGACGAACGCGTGATTCTGCTCGGAATCAAGTACCTCTAGCAGCGCTGACGATGGGTCTCCCCGGTACTCGGCGGAGAGTTTATCAACCTCATCGAGTAAGAACACCGGGTTGCGCACGCCGACGGTTTTCATCGATTGAATGATGCGCCCCGGAAGCGCGCCCACATAAGTGCGGCGATGGCCGCGAATCTCGGCCTCGTCGCTCACGCCTCCCAGGGAGATACGGGCGAATTTTCGGCCCAGGGCACGGGCAATCGAACGGCCCAGCGAGGTTTTTCCCACGCCCGGTGGGCCGATGAAGCAGAGAATCTGCCCCTGACTCTCACGCCTGGCAAATCCGCCCTGCCCGGCGCGTTTCTGGCGCAACTGCCGCACTGCCAGGAAATCGATGATGCGCTCTTTGATGCCTTCCAGCCCGTAGTGATCTTCATCGAGTATCTGATGGGTCGCTTCAATGCTAAAATGATCCTCGCTGCGCTCGCTCCAGGGCAATGCCAGTATCCAGTCGATATAGGAGCGCAATGTCGCGACCTCAGCCGCCTGCGGGGGAGTACGCTCAAGGCGATCAATCTCTTTGCGCACCCTGGCCGCTATCTCAGCGGGCATGACCTTTTCACTCAATTTGGCGCGCAGATCGTTGGCCTCGGTGGAAGCGTCGATGCCCAGTTCCTCCTGGATGGCCCGCAGTTGCTCGCGCAGGTAAAATTCTTTTTGCGTGCGATCAACCTGGGAACGGACACGGGTGCGTATCGTCGATTCGAGTTCAAGAATCTCGATCTCATTGCCCATAATCACGCAGATTTTTTCCAGGCGTGCCAGTGGGTCCAGCGTCTCCAGGAGTTCTTGCTGCTGCTGCGGATCGGTCACGAGGTGGGCGGCGAGCATATCTGAGAGCCGGGAGGCTGTTTTGAGCGCGACGATGGAGTTAATATCTTCGGCGGAGAAGTGGCGGTTCAGTTGGGCATAGCGCTCAAAGAGGTTGGTGGCATGACGTACCAGCGCATCGACCTGCGCTCCTTGCTGCTGCGTTTCCGAGAGTTCGCTGACGGCGACGCGTAAGAATGGCTCCTGTTCAAGGAACTCTTCAAGCTGCACACGGAGCAGGCCGTGGATGACAACCTGAAAGTTACCATCTTGCTGCCGGTGCATAGTGGTGATTTCCACCAATGTGCCGTAGGGGTAGATATCTTTGGGTTCTGGATCATCGATATCGGGATCGAGTTGAGAGGCAGCAACCAGCACGTGCCCTGGCTGCATCATAGCTTCTTCGACGGCGCGAATGGATTTCTCACGCGCCATAGACAAAGTGATCCGTGTGCGGGGAAACACTACCATGTTTTTTAACGCCACGAGGGGATACGGCATATATTGCCCATGGTTGTCTCTAATCGTTTCCTGGCGTTCCTGTTCGTTCACGTTTCCCGCCTTTATAGGGACGCTCTCTATTACGCCCATAAGTTCAGCATACCGCCGAACAAAGAGAAAACTATCGATAAAGACAGATGAGTCTGCGTTATGCAGACTCATCTTCAGAATATGCTGTGGCGCGCTCACTGCGAGTTACCAGCAGCGGTTTATTGTGCGCGGTAATTACATCCGCGTTGATAATGACCTTTTTCACATCGGCGCGCGATGGGATTTCGTACATCACATCCAGCAGGATATCTTCAATGATGCTGCGCAAGCCGCGCGCCCCGGTGCGTTGTTTGAGAGCACCTTCGGCTGCTGCGTCAAGAGCATCATTGGTAAAGACCAGCTCGACACGATCAAGCTGTAGGAATTTTTGATACTGCTTGACGATGGCATTTTTCGGCTCCGTCAGAATGCGGATCAGGGCATCTTTATCCAGGGCATCCAGCGAGACCGCGACGGGCAGGCGCCCGACAAACTCAGGTATCAAGCCGTACTTGAGCAGGTCATCGGGAATCAGGTGAGTTAAAACGGATTCTTCCACTTTCTGCTCACTCGGCCCGCCCGACTTGAAGCCCATCGTCCTGCTGCTGCCTAAGCGTTGCTCGACGATCTTGTCGAGACCTTCAAATGCGCCGCCGCAAATGAAGAGGATGTTCGAGGTATTGATCTGAATGAAGTCCTGGTGTGGATGCTTGCGCCCACCCTGGGGCGGCACGTTGGCAACCGTGCCTTCGACAATCTTGAGTAAGGCCTGTTGCACGCCTTCGCCAGAGACATCACGAGTAATGGATGGATTATCGGATTTGCGCGCGATTTTATCGATCTCGTCGATATAGACGATGCCGCGCTCAGCGCGCGCCACATCGAAATCGGCGGTCTGGATCAGGCGCAGGAGGATGTTCTCGACATCCTCACCAACGTAGCCCGCTTCTGTGAGGGCGGTAGCGTCCGCGATGCAGAACGGCACATCCAGAATCTTGGCGAGCGTTTGCGCCAGTAGAGTCTTGCCGCACCCGGTGGGGCCGATCAAGAGGATGTTACTCTTGCCGAGCTCGACATCGTCTATCTGCATGCCCACGCCGATACGCTTGTAGTGGTTATAGACCGCCACCGCCAACGACTTTTTGGCGCGTTCCTGTCCAATGACGTATTGGCTGAGTTGTTCATAAATCTTCTTGGGCGTGGGAATCTTGCCTGTTTGCAGGCGCGGCTTCGCGATGGTAGCCTGCTCTTCCTCGATGATTTCTCGACACAGGTCGATGCACTCATCACAGATGTAGACCCCACCAGGACCGGCGATGAGCCTCTGCACCTGGTCCTGACTCTTGCCACAAAATGAGCAGCGGTAGGTTGTTCGCAAGTTTTTCGAGTTTGCCACGTCTTTCACCTTTACATTTCCAGGGCTACGCCTCTTGCGGCGTCTGGGTATCCGCAAGGGATGCTCCTACATTGATGGTTGATTGATCTGTGTCGGGTAGATTTGTTTCTGCTGACTCTGTTGGCTGTGCTGGCTGAGCTTCATCAACAACCCCGGTAATACCAGCGACCTCGGCTTCACCTGCGAGGGCAGCAGCCTCAGCATTCGCCAAAGTTGCCTCTTCTGCCTCCGCGTCCTCATTTTCCGCATCGGGATCGGGACCTGCAGCCAATTCTACCAGGCGCGTCACGGTCTTCTCGCGTATCAAACTCTGGGCCAGAGCGCGAAGCTGCGCATCTGTACGCGGTAAGGGCTGTCCCATTTGCGTATAGGCGCGTGCCAGCTCTTCAATCTCTTCCGGCGCAACGGTGATCTCTTCCTGCTTCGTAACCGCGTTGAGAACGAGTTGCCGCCTCACGCGCTTTTCTGCATCGGGTTCCAGTTCCTTTAGATACTCTTCGCGAGTCTTGCGCATCAGCAGCAAGTACTGATCCATCGACATGTGCTGCTGCTCGAGCATATGAGAAAGCTGGTGCATCATCTCTTCCGCTTCTTCCTCGACCATGACGGGATGAACGGTTACCTGTGACTGTTCTACAACCGCGTTGACGACCTTCTCCCGCAGCTCATCTGCATTACGGCGTTTCTTGTTGGCAAGCAGCTCATCGCTGATCGCTTTACGCAGGTCCTCCACGCTCGAAATCTCGCCGTCACTGACCTCCAGCGCCAGCGCGTCGTCGAGTTCAGGCACGAATTTCGCTTCGACTTTATGCAGTGTTATGTCGAAGTTGCCTTCTTTCCCGGCGAGCTTCTCATTAGCATAATCGGCCGGGATGGTCGTGGTAAAGGTTTTGCTCTCACCGGCCTGCATACCGATCAAATGCTCATCCATGCCTGAGAACAGGCCAACCCGTTCTTCGGTCAATTCAAAGGGATTGTCTTTCAGATCGGAAATAGTCTGGTCTTCTACGGTGAGTTTCAAGTCTACCGTCACACGATCAGCCATCTCAACCGGGCGATCCACGACATCCCAATGGGCCTTGCGATTACGCAGGGCTTCGATCTGCTGCTCAACTTCTTCGGAGGTGACGGCTGCCTCCTCGCGATCAAAATGCAGCGAGTGATAATCGCCCAACTCGACGGGTGTGAGAACGGGTACTTTCAGACTAAAGTGGTAGGGCTGGCCCAGCTCTAAAACGGGAGCATCTATTTCGGGCTGCGCAAGAGGAGTGATGTCGTGCTCTTTGATGGCGTTACGATAGGTCTCGTTCATCAGATCGTCGAGACCTTCCTGATAGATGTACTCCTTGCCGAGTTGCCGCTCAACTAATGAGCGGGGGGCTTTTCCCCGGCGGAACCCCCGAATATCAATCTTTTGGACAAGTTTGCGGTACGCCTTGTCTGAAGCCTTTTCCAGTTCATCCCAGGAAAAATCGACTTCGACAAGCGCTACACTGCCCGGCAACTTTTCAACCGAGACCTTCACGTTTCCTCCAACACAGGTGACAAACATAGCTCCCTCATGAAGCGGGGGCTGCCTGTTAACTGCCAACTATCATAGTAATAATATCTAAGGTAAGCTTTGCTGCAAAAGCAGAGAGAGACAAATACTCCCCAAAAACGGTCTAATGAATAGACCAATCATGAAAGAGTTCTGATATCGCGAACGGTGGGCGGTGAGAGACTCGAACTCTCATGGCTTGCGCCAACGGATCCTAAGTCCGCCCTGTCTACCAATTTCAGCAACCGCCCATAGTACCTGAAATACTTCTTTGTATCACTGCTGAGACGCAGTCTCCTTGCAGTAATGCTTTCAATTTTGAGCAGAAAAACCTCACCCCACGATGATACATCAGGGTCATAGCGACTGTCAAGGCAACGTGGCTATATCACTCCGTTTGGGCTAGAAAAGATGCTCTACAGGCGTAGCCAGTTGCATCGCTTTCCTCTCCAATGTTACAATAACTGTGATCGAACTATGCCTTACCGGCTGCCTGACGCGCAGCGTGCTTCCTATCATCCCTGCTGACACGCAGTGTAGAGACGCAGTCTCGTTGCAGGGATGCTTTCAAGCTGGAGATGCAGCTCGTCTGGTTGTTGCGCAGTCGGAATACGGACCCAGTTGACGGTCGGAATGTGGACCCACATGCAGCAAGAAAAACAACATATGCCTCCTGGCACGATGACTCCTTCCCAGGTTTCTGGTTTGGAGAGGCCTGAATTGTATATCAATCGCGACTTGAGCTGGATTGAGTTCAACCGGCGTGTCTTCGAGGAAGCGCAGGATAATCGCCATCCATTGTTGGAGCGTGTCAAATTTCTTTCCATTTTTGACACCAACCTGGATGAATTTATTATGGTGCGCCTGGCCGGGTTGAAGGACCAGGTGGAGGCGCATGTTCCCTCGCTGAGTCCCGATGGTATGACGGCGGAGCAACAGCTGGCTGCTGTCCGTCAAGCGCTGGCCCCCCTGGTGCAGGAAGTAAGCCAGTACTGGCGCAACGAATTGGTGCCCTTGCTCGCGGCGCAGCATATCCACATTCTGGACTACGAGCAATTGGATGCGCAGCAGCGCGCAAGCATGCGTACCTATTTCGAGCGCGAGGTCTTTCCTGTGTTGACGCCGTTGGCGGTTGATACAACGCATCGCTTTCCGCATATCTCGAATCGCAGCCTCAATCTGGCGGTGGCTCTTTCTGGCGGACACTTTGCACGCGTGAAGGTCCCGCCAAGTTTACCGCGCCTGGCGCGCGTTCCCTTGAACGAAAAGGTGCCGGGAGCGTTTGCCTTTGTCTGGCTGGAGCAGTTGATCGCGGCCCACCTCAGTATGCTCTTCCCAGGTTTCGATGTCTGGGAATCGTATGCGTTTCGCGTGTTGCGCGACGCCGATATTGAGATTCGAGAAGATGAATCTTCCGACTTGCTGGAAAGTATTGAGCAGGGACTGCGTGAACAACGTTTTGGTGCGGTGGTGAACCTTGCTGTCAATCCCTCCATGCCGCCCCGTATTCGCAGTCTCCTGCTTGATAACCTGGAGATCACACCTGAGGACCTGACCATTATCGATGGGCCGCTTGGACTGGGTGATGTGATGGAATTGCACCACCTGGATCGTCCCGATTTAAAAGATCCGCCTTTTACACCGCGCACTCCCGCTGAACTGCGCAAAACATCCGAGCTGTTCACGGCTATTCAAAAGCACGACCTGTTGATGCACCATCCCTATGACAGCTTTGACTCTGTGGTGGAATTTATTCATGCTGCCGCGCACGATCCCGATGTGCTGGCGATTAAGCAGACGCTGTATCGCGTGGGTACAAACTCGCCTGTCGTCGCCAGGTTGTTAGAGGCTGTTGAGAATGGTAAACAGGTCGCGGTGCTGGTGGAACTCAAGGCGCGTTTCGATGAAGAGAATAACATCGAATGGGCGAGGGCCTTAGAGCATGCAGGCGTCCACGTCGTCTATGGGTTGATCGGGTTGAAAACGCACGCAAAGATAGCGCTGGTCGTGCGCAGGGAAGCTGATGGCCTGTGCCGTTATGTGCACCTGGGGACGGGTAATTACAACGCGACAACCGCGCGTATCTACGAGGATATATGCCTGCTGACCTGCCGTCCCGATATTGGAGCGGATGCCTCGCTGTTGTTTAACTCGCTGACCGGCTATTCTCGTCACAGCGAATATGAGCGGCTCATCGTGGCTCCACAGTACCTGCGACAGGCGATCTTAGATCGTATAGAGCGTGAGATACGGGTGCATCAAGAGCAGGGCAATGGCTACCTGATCTTCAAGATGAACGCGATAACCGATCCTGCGGTTATCTATGCCCTGTATAACGCATCGCAGGCGGGAATACGCATCGATCTGCTTGTGCGCGGCATCTGCTGCCTGCGTCCCGGTATACCAGGTGTCAGCGATACTATTCGGGTACGCAGTATCGTAGGGCGTTTCCTGGAGCATAGCCGTATCTATTATTTTGGCAACGGTGGCAATGAAGAAATATACCTGGGAAGCGCGGATATGATGCAGCGCAACCTGGATGGCCGTGTTGAGACACTTTTCCCTATAGAGGACCAAGCGCTGCGTAAAGCCATCCATGAGCGAGTCTTGCTGCCAATGTTAGCCGATTCGGTGAACGCGCGTGAATTGATGTCTGATGGTCACTATGTCCGTGTCTTGCCCGAAGCTGACGAGCCTCCATTTGATTGCCAGGACTGGTTTATCACGCATCCCATAGTCGATGCGGGGCCAGACCATAATGGCTCGACCATCAGCGCATTTCCCTCCGGCGCGTAGGCAGAACTACTTACTAGTCGCGATCAAGAGCCAGGAGCCAGGGCGACCGCAAGGGTGCGCCCGTACAATACACGAATGCGCCTTCCGCCTGTTTTATCCGTATATTGTACGGGCGCACCCTTGCGGTCGCTCTGGAAAGAGCTATTTGTGACCTGTTGACCAGCTGGTGAATATCCTTCAGGGCGCGATAAATCGGCCCCTACGCTACGCTTATTAGAAGGAGAGAAATGTCACTCCTGGACCAGGAGAGAACTCTACGTTGACTACCTTCCAGTAGTAGTAGCCCCAGTTCATATTACTGGCGATTACGTGCCCGTTGCTAAGGATTTGCTCGACCACCGCGACGTGGCCCAGGCCATAGGCTCCCTGTACCCATGGCTGCAGGTCTACAATGGCTCCCACTGTAGGCCTGCTGGAAACCCGCCAGTGGAAATCGTTCGCGCGGGCCGTCCACTGCCAGGCGTCCGATTGGGTTGTCCAGGGAACATAGACGCCATGCATCTGGTAGTAACGTTGGGCCGCGAACCAGGTACATTGCCCGTAGGGGAAGGAGTTCCCCTGCCCGCGCGCTGGTGGCGGTCCGCTGCTTACCGCGTGGCCAGGAATGCAGACCGTCTGGTTGATGTAAATCATATTGGGGTTCGCGATATGATTGTATGAAGCGAGACGGCCCCAGGTAGTGCCGTACCGCGCCGCGATGCCACCGAGGGTGTCGCCGCTCATAACCACGTACGCGTGGTCGCCATTGGAGCAGTGGGATTGGGCAAACGCGCCAAATAGATGCATCCCCAGTCCGTTTCCAAGTAAAAGTATCCCGATCACC
>VBFM01000423.1:0-5642 GCA_005882595.1 Chloroflexota bacterium | reverse complement strand
GTGCAAGAACGTGCCTTAGACCTGTTCCGCTGCTTGACGGGGAGTCGTTATCCCCCGGCGGCATCGGCATTGGCTTCAAGTCTCGTTGGAGTGTTTGCATATGCAAGTGAACCTTTCCATGTTTGCCTTGTCAGACAGATCACAAAACCTCACATAACCCCCACATTTCCCCGTAATCAAATAAATTGATACAGATGTGCATATTAGCGTATCGTCACCGTGGATTAGCTTGAAATATGTTGAGACATAGGAGAAATTGGCTAGAAAGAATCTATTGACGGGTCAAAGAGGGGTATGATATAGTATGCCGCATAGAAAAAGCAGGCCAAGGTAGCTCAGTTGGTAGAGCACAGCACTGAAAATGCTGGTGTCGTCGGTTCGATTCCGTCCCTTGGCACCCCATTTTTACATGTAGGGTTCTAACGCCTCGTTCACATCCTCTACCACAAAAGGCTTTGGAATAATCCCCTCAACTTTGCAGGACGTGACCTCTTCTAATTTATCCAACGCTGACATCAAAATGATGATATGTTGTTGACGCACGTGGGGTTCTGTTTCGAGCTGCTCACACACATCTTTGCCGCTCATCACCGGCATCATCACGTCGAGGAAAACCAGGTAGTGCTCATCGCTGCGCAGCAGTTTCAATGCTTCCATGCCGTTGCGCGCGACGCAAATAGGGTATCCTTCGCATTCGAGGATGTCGGCCATCATATCGCGAATGATGGGATCATCATCGACAACCAGCACTTTCATGTTGACCTCCAGGGCGACCGCCCTTAACTTAACTTTCAATGGGCGGCGCTTCCATGCGTGGGAGATAGAAGCTGAAGATCGAGCCTTCGCCGGGGACGCTCATCTCTAGCCAGAGTTTGCCGCCCATGGCCTCGATGTAGCGGCGGCAAATGTAGAGTCCCAGGCCTGAACCGCGTACCGGCGTGGTTAATGAACGGGAGGCGCGGACGAACTTTTCGAAGATTTTCTCTTGATCTTCAAGAGGAATGCCGTCCCCTTCATCGCGTACGCGCACCAGCACGACTTCCGGGTCCTCG
The DNA here is from genome assembly GCA_005882595.1 of Chloroflexota bacterium. Taxonomy (GTDB): domain Bacteria; phylum Chloroflexota; class Ktedonobacteria; order Ktedonobacterales; family Ktedonobacteraceae; genus VBFM01. Next base: position 4,590 of record VBFM01000423.1, on the reverse strand, counting down.
CCGTTGACAAGCTTGCTGTAATCGACCTGGCCTTCGGGGAGCTGCGAAAGGGTGGTCTCGCTCGCGGTGATCACAATTTGACCGGTCGGCGGAGAATACTTGGCGGCGTTGTCTAACAGGTTGGTGATGACCTGGCGCAGGGGCAGGGCATCGCAGGTGACCCACAACTGCGGGTCGATGTGCATAATGATCTTCTGCTCGATGTTGATGCTGAGCATGGTCGAAGCGATTTCCGCAGCCGCCAGTAACTGTACCGGGCCGACCTGCAACTCCAGTTTTTTATCAATCGCGCCCATTTTCGCGGCCTCGGTCATATTGGCGACCAGGTCGATGAGTTGCTGCGTGGCCCCGGAGATTTTGGTACCATAGCGCAGAACCTGTTGTGGTGTAATGCGCGAACTCTGGCGTTTGAGCAGTGAAGCGTAGCCACTGATGGCACTGAGCGGCGTGCGCAATTCGTGAGAAGCCGTGACGATAAATTCATCCTTGAGTTTGTCCATGCGCTTCAATTCAGCGTTGGCATCGCGTATCTGTTCAAAGAGCTGGGCATTGCGGATGGCGCTGGCGGCCTGGCTCGAAATCGCCAGCAGGGTACTGACCTCTTCGGGACGAAATACGCGGTCTTGCCAGGGAGTATGCACGGCCAGGATGCCAACGATTTCTGTCTGGTAGCGCACCGGGATCATGAGCATTTTGTGACTGTGGGTTTCGCGCAGGAAAATTGCTCCGCCTTCGCCGCTGGCCTGTGCCAGTTCCTCGAGCATCATGGTATCCAGGTAGAAAAATGAGCCTGCTTCCACCATCTCTGCCAGCAGGGAGTTGTGAAAGGGCAGGCGGATCATCTCGATCAAGTCATCATGTTTCTCGCGGCTGCCGGTCTGCGTCGCGTCTTTCCACTTGCCGGTGCTATCGTAAATGGCCTGCGCGACCAGTTCTTCCCGATCGGGGGTGAGTTGAAAGAACGTGCATAATCCGGCCTGTACCAGTTTGGCCGAGGTTTCAACGAATTTGTGCAGCAATTCGGTCAGATTCAAGACGCTGCTGATAGCCAGCAGGGCGCTATTCATAGCCGCCAGCGATTCTTCACGCTGTCTAGCCTTCTTTACCGACTGATTAGCGCGATCGTACAGCTTGGCATTTTCGATACCCACCGTGATCTGCTGCACCATGGTTTCCAGGGCGAGAATGTCTTCAGCACTGAATGCGTCAGGGCACATACTGGCAAGCGAGAGTGAGCCGACCACGCGCGTAAACATTTTCATAGGGAGTAAGAGGAAACTCTCCGCGCTGCTCTGGTCGCCCCACGTGCCTTTCAAGAGTTCTTCGTATTGTTGAACGGACTCGGGTTCTTGTTGAATTGCCGGTATCAAGAGGGTGGATTGCTGCTCCTGGGTGACATGCCACCAGCAAGGACGGTCACTTTGCTGCGCGATCACGGGCTGTTCATGCAGCCCTTCAAGGCGTTTGCCATGATCGATGGCGAAAATATCGTAAATTTTCTTCGTATCGCGATCATAGAAGGTCAGCAGCATAGAGGAGATAGGCACAACCGCCGTCACAAATTGGTAGACGTTTTCGACGAGCTTCGAAAGGATTACGTCTGAAGGAAAGGCGGTGCTGATCTGCTGCAGTCGCTTCATATAGTCATTAGTGCGTGTCTGCGAATGTTGCAGCCGATCTGTTGCAGGCGATCATTCTGGAGGTATAGCCCGAAGCGTTCGGCCCATAGCAGCGCTTCATCGCTTTGTGTTTGCTGAAAGCCGACGCCAGGAAGGGTTTGATAGAGAACGATGACACCGAGCATATTTTGTGGTCGCTGCGTGGATGGCTGCATTGGCTGCACAGGTTGTGTTGACTGCGGTGAAAGCATGGGTGGGTCCTGGATGGGAATGGCCAAATAGCAGCCTGGCACACGCTCGTTTTGGGCCAACGGCTGGCTGTCTACAGGATGAGCGGCAGCATATTCGTCACTGCGCAATACGATGGGTTCATTTTTTCGCCAGGCCGTCCCGATGAGGCCCTGTCCAAATGTATAGGCTTCTCCGAGGGAGAAAAGCGTCGTCTGGGACGGTAATGGCTGGAGGGTGACAGGGTCAAGCGGTGGTAAAGGTTTGGAAAGGCGTCTCATGCGCCCAAGCGCCGAGGCCGATGGATTTAACGGCCTGGTGATACCTGGTGCTTTACGAGGATTTAGAGGAACAGTGACGATATCTTCTATATTGTTGGCCACGCTGGAAGGGCTACTGATGTGTGTGTGCAGGTGCAGCCGAATGACCATCTGGCGGATATTCTCATCGTACAGCGCGAGACAGGCTCCTTGAGCCGTAAACTGCTCCATCATCTGTTGCAGGAGGTTTTTCAGCAGCGACAGGGGATAGTTTTCATCTGACTGGGTTTCTGACTCTCCCCATATAGCGGTAGACATCTGATTTCACCTCGAGTATCAAGCGGGAAGCACTAACAGGCGTAGTGTTTATTTTAGAAGCATCAGGCAGCAACATTGATAATGATTGCCTGGGGATGCTCGCGTTCCTCCGGTATCGATTCACCGACATCGATAAGCCCCTCAATGTGTAGACGGATAGCATCTTTAGCCATAGCAATAGCTTCTTCCAGGGTTTCTCCTTGCGTCACACAACCGGGTAAGGCTGGTACTGTTACTGTATAGCCTCCCTCTTCAGTGTCTGGATGCAGGATAATGGTGTATTGATACTCACTCATAATTGTTATCCTTCTTGAGCCAAGTTCAGAGTAGGCCCCTTAGGTCATCTGCTGTAAGCCCTGCCTGTTTCAAAATAGTTTCCAGTGTTTTTGGTTTTAGCGTCACACTGGCATGCTTTGGAACTGTCACATTGCCTGACTTTGTTGGATGCGTTAAGGTGACATGGCTCCCACTTTGTCTCAATTGCTGCCAGCCATCATGTCTCAAGGCTCGGAGCAACTGAACAGCATTGATACGCGGCAGTTTTTGACCCATCATTCCCCACCTTTTTGCGTAAGTATACCACAACTCATTCATAACAGCGTAAGAAAATTCAGGTTCTCGGGAATGATTTGACAACGCATCTCTTCCAGGGCTATCATGCTATAAAGAAACAATATGCACCCCAATGCTAGAGGAGTACTCCATGTCACCAACAAATGGTATGGTTTTTCATACACATCGCCTGTCCAACGGCCTGCAAATCGTAGGCCAACCAATGCCCGATTTTGAGTCTGTCGCGGTATCCTACTATGTCTGTACCGGTTCGCGTGACGAGCCGGACCCGTCTATCGCGGGCGTCTCCCATTTTCTGGAGCATATGGTCTTCAAGGGAACGCGAACGCTGGATTGGCAGGAGATCACGCTCGAATTTAACAAGATTGGCGCGGAACTCAACGCCTTTACTTCGCATGAAGCCACGGTCTACTATGCGCGTATATTGGGTGAGTATCTCGGACGCGCCCTTGATCTGCTGAGCGATATGATGTACCCGCGTCTTGCCGAGAGCGATTTCGATACGGAGAAAGAGGTCATCGTCAACGAGATTGCGCGCTCAGAAGATCAGCCCTACAACCTGGCGTTCCGGCGTATGATGCAGGTCTATTTCGAAGGTCATCCGCTGGGACATGATGTGCTTGGGTCGCGCGAGAGTATTCGCAATATGCGCATTGAGCAGATGCGCGATTATTGGAAGCGCCGCTATGCCGCCAATAACCTGATTCTCGCCATCGCGGGCAACTTTGATTGGGATCACGTTGTCCAGCTCGCGGAAGAGCACTGCGCCAACTGGCGCACAGGTGATGCCGGGCGCAACGTTGAACCCTATGAACCGGCGCAGCCCCGCAATGAAATCATGCTCGATCCAAAGCTCAAGCAGCAGATCATGATTCTCGCGATGCCAGCTGTAGATGTGAAAGACCCCGATTATTATGCCGCAGTGCTTGGTGGGAGCATCCTGGGGGACAGCGACGGCTCGCGCCTCTACTGGAACATTCACCAGAAAGGCCTGGCGGAATCCGCCAGCGCGGGTATCTGGGCGATGGAGGGGACAGGTATGATGATCATGGAGGCCAACTCCACGCCGGAAGAGGCCCCGCAGGTGCTCAAGATGCTGCGCGCCGAACTGGATAGCCTGCTGGAGGACGGCGTGCACGAGGACGAACTCCGCCGCGCCAAAGATAAGTGGATCAGCAACATGGTACTCAGCAGCGAATCCACCTTTGCCCGCATGCGCTCGCTTGCGAACGACTGGGTCACAGAGGGCCGCCTGATAAGCGTCGATGAAGAGGTTGAGCGCGTCGAGAAGGTCACGACCGAGGATGTGATTCGCGCCCTGCGCCGCTTCCCCATGCGCGATAAGCAGGTGTTGACGACGCTGGGACCGTTGAACGAGGGGGAGTTGCTGGCAGCGTCATAAGTGCCTCCTCCCGCGCTTGACGCCCACAAGGGGCGTCCAATAGGCATCAACCTAAGCCGGGAAGACAGACGGGAGGCCGGGCGATCCGTAGGGGCGAGGGAGGATGATGAGGGGAAGGGAGGGCCTTTATGGTCGCCCGCGGGGTGGGGAGGTGGTCGTGTTTCTCCAACATGGAAGCCAGATGGACAGG
>VBFM01000422.1:15069-16567 GCA_005882595.1 Chloroflexota bacterium | reverse complement strand
CCAGCAACCCTCGCGGCTCGATCATCCCTCCAGCGCCGCCGATAAATGGCGGGCCGCTGAGTGCCAACGGTGGAAAGAGGCGGCCAAGTTTCGCGGCCTCTCGCTTGTCGGCGCAGCGTACGGCGATGCGCAAATAGACTTCATTCAGTTCATTGGCATACGTCGGGTCAGCCAACGGGCCATGAATGGAATTGTAGCCGGGGTACTCGATCAACACCTCTTCGGCCTTCAGATCGATCTCGCGCATCTGCTGCTGGATGATCTCTGCTGCTGCCCGCGCCTTCGCCAGCGCATCGGGCCACGCGTACCCGATCATAGCCTGCCCCATCACGCCATCTTCGTAGCCCGCCACGATCTTGAGTGTATGCGGCGCGGGTCGTCCCGTTGCTCCGGTTACACGCACCTCGTCCGGCCCGATCTCTTCCAGGCGCAGCGTCGTCATGTTGACATCGACATCGGGGGTCATGTAGTGGTTGGGGTCATGCACCTCATATAGCAGTTGCTCGCGCAGCGTATCGAAAGTGACATGCCCGCCGGTGCCAGGAGCCTTGTTGATGACCGCCTCGCCGTTTTCCCATACCTCGGCAATGGGATAGCCGATATGAGCAAGATCGGGCATGGCTCTCCAATCCCCGCCAAAGTTGCCGCCCGTAGCCTGCCCACTGCACTCTAAAAGATGCCCGACGACAATGCCCTGCGCCAGCTTATCCCAATCATCCCAGCGCCAGCCTAGTTCATGCATCATCGAGGCGAGAAATAGCGCCGCGTCGGCCACGCGCCCCGTCAGCACGATATCGGCTCCCGCGTCCAGGGCTTCGACCAGTGGACGCGCACCCAGGTAGGCGCTGGCAAATACCAGCCGCTCCCGCACCACCGCGATATCCTCGCCCGTATCCATATGCGCCAGCGAGACACCCGCCGCCTGTATCTCGTCCAGGCGTTCCATTACCGAATCGCCCAATACCACTCCCACTTTTAACTTAATACCAAACTTTTTCAACGCGTTCAACAGCACTTCACGCGCCGCCATGGGGTTCAACCCTCCCGCGTTAAGGATAAACTTCACACCTCGTGGCATGGCCATAGGAAGCAGATCGAGCAGCATAGGGGCGAAGTCGCGCGTATAGCCCAGGCTGGCATCGCGCTGCCGGTCTTTCTGGAGTATCGCCAGCGTTAGTTCGGCGAGATGGTCTGAGGCGACATATTGCACGTTGCCGCGCTCGATGCTGGCTTTGATGGGCCGCCAGGAGTCGCCGTAGAAGCCGAGTCCCCCGGCTATACGCACTGATTCCATGGCCAAACTACCTCATGCCTAAGAGTTCCCTGGCGATCAGCAACTGGCGAATTTCGTTGGTGCCCGCGCCAATCTCGCCCAGCTTGGCGTTGCGCCACATTTTTTCGACCTCGAAGTCGGTTAGATAGCCCCAGCCTCCATGAATTTGCAGCGCTTGATCGGCGGCTCGCATGGCTGCACGCGCCGTGAAGAGCAGCGCGGCCG
>VBFM01000422.1:10689-15052 GCA_005882595.1 Chloroflexota bacterium | reverse complement strand
TGCTGTGCTAACCACATGCAGCGATGCGACATGTGGCGCGCCGCCTCCAGGTCGGTATACATGTCTGCGAGTTTGGCCTGGATGAGCTGGAAGTTGGCGATGGCCTGCCCAAACTGCTGCCGTTCTTTGGCATACTTGAGGGAGACCTCCAGGGCCGCCTCGATGCCGCCGACCATGCTGACGGCGAAGAAGGCGCGTTCCAGGTCTAGTCCGCTCATGACGACCTTGAAGCCCTCGTTGACTTTACCCAGCACGTTCTCTTGCGGCACGAATGCATCCTCAAACACCAGTTCACCTGTCGGCGATCCATGCATGCCCACCTTCTCCAGTTTGCGCGCAACGTGGTAACCAGGCGTGTTGGTCTCGAAGATAAAGGCGGTGATGCCGCGACTGCCAGCCTCCGGGCGCGTCTTGGCGTAGACGATAATCACATCCGCGATAGGCCCGTTGGTGATAAACACTTTGGTTCCATTGAGCAGGTAGCCGCCGGTGGTCTCGCGTGCAGTCGTCTGAATGCCCATGGCATCCGAACCCGCGTTCGGCTCGGTCAGCCCTAACGCGCCGATCATGCGGGCATTTGCTAGCTTCGGCAGATAGGTCTGTTTTTGCTGCTCGGTGCCGTTACGCAAGATGTTATGCGCGCAAAGATTTAGATGGGCCCCAAAGGACATCGAGATGCCGCTGTTGGCCCTGCCAATGGCACGCGCAACCAGTGCCGCCATCAGAAAGTCGCCGCCGCTGCCGCCATACTCCTCTGGTATCGCAATACCCGTATAACCCTGTTCCGCCAGGCGCTCCCATATCCAGGGTGGAAAATCATCGGTGCGCTCTATTTCTGCATTATGGGGTCGAATTTCGTCCTGCGCGAAGGCATATGCGCTTTCATAAGCGAGTTGATGCTCTTCTGGAAGTTCAAAATCCATGAGGTGGCGGTCCTTTCTGACACTGCGGAACAGTTAGCTTATCCATAGTGTACGTTGCCCGTCAGGACATTGCAAGTTAGCTTCCCGCTTCCCGCAGCGCACGCGCAAACTCAGAAACAGTAGCAAAACGATCGTGGGGGTTTTTCGCCAGCGCGCGCAATATCACCTTATCCATCGCTGCTGAGACAACCAGGTTAAACACGCTGGGTGCCTGCGGCTGCATATGCAGGTGCATGTGCCTGAGCAGGTGTTCCTGCTGTCCCGAAAAGGGAGGACGCCCGGTCAGTAATTCATAAAGGATAGCGGCCAGTCCGTATTGATCAGACGCGGGCAGCGCTTCATTCTGCCATTGCTCAGGCGCCAGGTAAGGCAGCGTATCAAACGTGCGTAAGACGCGCCTGTCCTCGCCGATCAGCGCAAAGTCGACCAGCAGTACATGCAGCCGGCGCATATCCTCTTTGGCCTCATCCTGCAGCAGCAAATTGGTGAGTTTGAAATTTTGGTAGAGTATCTGCTGGTCGTGCGCACATTGCAGCGCATCCGCTATCTGTACGGCTATCGGCAGGACTTCTTTTGGAGCAAATGGTCTGCTATTCCCATGTTCAAAACGCCAGGCGGCCAGCGACCCCTCTTCACTGTGAGTCATAGTCTTATAGTAAAACGGCGTGCCGCTGGTGTACGACTTCCCGGCGCTCAATATGCGGAAAACAAGCGTATCGACCTCTTGCTGAAAAAGATTGGTATCGGTGTAATCATCATTGAGAAAGCCATCCGGCAGCGCATTATGTTGAATAGCCTTCAACGCCACATGCGTCTCGCGCAGGCGATCATAGACACGGTAGACATCACTCAACGGGCTGCCGCCCAGCAGCGTAAGAATCTGGTAACGCCCGATGTTTTGTCCCTCCAGGGACAGCTTTGCTACCTCCTTCGTGGGTGCACTAAGTCGGGCCTCTACAGACGTTCCATGCACTGCAATCCCCACCTGGGTTGCCAGTCCTCCAGGCATAACGGAAGGTGAGGGTGGAGATAATGGAGACGACGGTACAGGTGAAAGCGCTGGAGATAACGGCATATGAATCAATGACGATGGCATAGCTACTGAACGCGGCGTAGGCATCGGCCCCGTTTTTCCAGGTCGAATATCGCGGGCAGGTTCCATTGCCGGGCCTGGCTGTTGTAAAGAAGGCATTGGCCCCGTTCTTCCCGGAGAAGGCGTATTTTGCCTGGGCATAGGTAGAGCAAGTGGAAATCTATTTGATGTGCGAGAGGCGCGCGATGCTGGTTGTACAGACCACGTCGGTTGTATATGCCTGGTTGGTTGAGGTAACATTAGTGGTTGCGTAATAGTTGGTCTGGATACTGGTACAATAGACCTGTCAACTGGCTGAGCAATTAAGCGAAGCAGCGGAATATTCCAGTGGTACTTTTGAGCCACATGTTTTTGAAGGCGAAGCAGGAACAGGCCATTAGATGGTTGCTCCTGACCGAAAATAATCACAATGGGTAGAAAAGACTCCTGCAAAAACTGTGTATACGCATCTACGACGCTCGTAGTCACCAGTGGCGAATAACCCGCCGCGGTCACCACTTGCGCGATATATTCCGCCCGCTTTGCCATCGTATCCACAATCACCACCCTGTGCCAATTGCGCAAAGGCAGTATTCCAGCAGCCCAGGCCGGGGGCGAATCGAGCGTTTGCTGTAACACAGTACGCAGCGTGCTCAGCACTCTATCCGGTTGATCAAAAGAAACGGACACATTCCGTGTTTCAACGTTCATTTGATGACCTTACTAGCCTGACAGGCAATATCCTCTATAGACATTCCCAAAACAGCTCACTTAACATTACAATACATTCATCTCGTATTACAAGCAAATAGGAAAATGGGTACAGAAAGAAGAAGGAGGATGAATTATGGCACAACAAGAACAGCATCTTTGGGACCTGTGGATTGCCGACGTGGCAGCAACCGGCATCAACTTCGCGCGTGGACGCACCACCCCCACAAATATACTACTCGTACACGCAGCGCCACAAACGCTCAACGTAGAAGTACGCACCAGTGGTGGGAAACCTGTTGCTCGCGGCGAGAATCTCGCGCGTACAGCCGACACCCCCATGGCTCGCCTACGGCTAGAGGGCAACACCATCACACGCGAAGATATCTGGCCGGTGGAGGCCGATCACGGTTCGCTGGTAATCGTCGCCGGTGGAGAAGTGGGCACGCTGCAAAAATGGTGGAACGATGCAGAACACCAGCAATGGCGATGGAGCCTGGAATTCTACAACCACAGGTAAGGCGCTAGTCTGTTGTTCCTGAGCATCGTTTTGCGTCGAAAGAAATAGCAGGCCAACTTACTCGACAAGGAAAATGAGCGGCAATGTGCTCACCTCACGCACCCGCAAGCCGCTCAATCACCTCTTTTTGCCCCCAGCCTATCCAGTTCATCCTCCTGCGCTTCCCTGACCTGGAACATATTGAAACGACGGAACAAGTCCGACCGTGTAAGATGGACAGGAAGGGGATGAAAATAGGTTCCATTTTCCGCTCCGGGAGCGGGAGAGAACAGGACCGGGGACATCTCCACATATGAGCTTTTTTCGTATGTTCTTTGCAAAGAGGCGTCGAACCCACGTATGAAGAGAGACAGCAGCCTCTGCGACGCCACAGCAGTGCTGCACGTGACCAGTTTGTCAGAGCAGGTGATGCCTCTTCTTTACCAGAGAAGGATATGGCATCTCACTGACTACCAGAGGAAAGGAGGTATCAATATGGGTCGTTTTCTGAACGGTGTCATGGTTGGCATCGGTATTGGCCTGTTAGTTGCGCCAATGCGGGGTGAAGAGATGCAGCGCCTGGTGCGCCAACGCTACGAGCAACTACGCAGCAATCTCCCTGAAAAAGAGCAATTGCAGCAGGCCGGGCAACAGGTGGCTGCTGGTCTCTCACAGACCGCGAATACCTTGAAAGGTGCGGCGCAACAGGCCGCCACCAGGGTGCAGGGAACCGGAAGTGCCTTGAGTGACCTGGCACAACAATCTGCCCAAAAGGTCAAGCAAACAGGGCAAGATGTTGTCAGCACTGCCAGGCAGACTGCGCAATCAGGAAAGCAGAGCGGGCAAACAACTACGGCGTCTTCTGACAAAGGGACGGAAGAAATGATCGTCTTTGCCGATGATATGCGTCTCGATGAAGGAATGGGATAGCTGACCCGAGCAGCTGAGCAGCAAAGGTTCGCCCGTTCATCCCGTCACACAGCATTCCCGTCGGGGTGAATGGCGGGAACATTCCTTCCTACCATGGAATCAGAGTAGGGAGAACAAGACTAGTACAAGAAAGGAGTTACCGTTACCTCATGGAAAACATTGGCGTTTCAATCGTCAACGCGCTCAACGATGCCGTGAAGCTCATTCTCACTTTCATCCCGCGCCTGG
>VBFM01000422.1:1755-10673 GCA_005882595.1 Chloroflexota bacterium | reverse complement strand
ATCGTCGCTGCTTTAGTCAGCAGAGCTTTGACCTTCCTATTGCGTAAGGTCGGCTTTGACCGGCTGTCCGAACGCATTGGTCTGACCCGCTTCGAGCAACGCATGGGCATACGCATGGACCCGGCTGGCGTTTTGGGTAAGGTGGTCTACTGGTTCATCCTGCTGATCTTCCTGATCCCGGCAGCCGATGCGCTGGGTCTACCGGCGGTGAGCAACATCCTCAACACCCTGGTGAGCTACATCCCCAATGTGTTTGTCGCCATCCTGGTGCTGTTCCTGGGCACGCTGGCCGCCACCTTTGTCGCTGACCTGGTGCGTGGGGCTGTGGCTTCGGCCAACATCGGCAACCCGGGCATTTTTGCCGGGATTGCGCGCTGGGCCATCATTGGTTTCGCTGCGCTGGTGGCGCTGGAGCAGTTACAGATCACGCCCTCGCTCATCAACGAGTTGTTTGGGGCGGTCGTTGCTGCTGTAGCCATTGCCTTTGGCCTGGCCTTTGGGCTTGGCGGGCAGGATGCCGCACGACGCTGGCTCGCCCGTGGGGAAAGCACGGTGAGTAGTGCCACCGACCAGATCGATACCCAACAGGTGAAGGAACAGGCACGCGCTGCCGCACAGATGCAAGGGGATCAGATGCAGACCAGGAGTCGGACCCGTTAGCGTGTGAAGGGCACGTCAGTGCTTCACTCTTCACCGAAGTAACATCTCAAGACTCATCCCGGATTTCGATCCTGCCGATACCCCCCGTTTATAGTACGGACGGGGCGGTGTGGAGACTCTTCGCCCTGTGATCTCCCCTTGGCCAGTAGGATTCAATTCCGGGATACTTCATATTTATTCATAACCTATTGTTAGCTATTTGCTTTTGTCACTTTGCTGAATGGAGCCGAAAAGCCGTACAGCTTCCTTTCCAGCATCAGTGAGACTGACCCTGGTAAGGCGTCTATCCCAATCGTCCGTCCTACGTCTCACCAGTCCTTTGCCTTCGAGGCGACTGACCATCTTCACTGCAGCAGCAGAATTGACGCCTAGAGCAGCTGCAATCTCTCCGAGCGAACCGAATTGGGAACGTGACAGCAATCTCAGCACCTCGCCTTGACGTGCCGTCACAGAACGAAACTTCCGTTGACCTTGCGACATACAATACAATTGATCTCCTCTACTCAAGGCTTGACATACACTCCCCCGGATACTGAACATGCGTATACTTGCAGAAAAGGCCGAGTACGTCCTCGCTCTCTTCATGTGATCTGATGGAGGGGAAGTAGGACACTTGATCGATTAGACGGCAAGTTTTCAAAAAAGTCACCCAACAGCTGGCAACTCCATCACCTTCCTGCTGCTTAGATGAGCTGAACAAGCACATAAGTAGCGCAATATATCTATAAAGAAGAGAATAACGTTTTAGCTCGATCATATTTTTTATGGAACATATCGCAACTTTTTCCTGAAGGTATCCGTGAGAAATATGTCTCTATGGGACAACAGATGAGATGCAGTAGCGCATCTCGTCCTGTCGGAAAAGATGATCATGGATACATCAGGCTTGCAGAGAAGCGAATATCCTTTTATTTGCGTACTACTCTAGTAGGCTTGATGTCTATCAGAACAGGAGAAGTACATGACAACAACGCAACAGATCGTGGTGGGCGTCTTTGACGATCACTCTCAGGCCGAGCAGGCCGTCAATGAGCTGCTAAGTGCTGGATTTAGCGGCGACCAGATCAGATACTCCGGACACGGAGCCTCGACTGGAGGAGTCCTTGATACGCTCAAGAGCTTGTTTACAGGGAAGAACACCGGTCGGGTCTACGATGATCTGGTAGATCTGGGTGTGCCACAAAACGATGCAAGCTACTACCAAAGTGAGTTTGAGGCAGGGCGCTCCATCGTGGCCGTACTGGCGGGTGGACGAGTACAGGATGCGACCAGTATTATGACTCGCTATGGAGGTTACGGTGCCAGCAGGGGCTCTGCCCAAACAGGTGACTACGGCACCACCGCAAGCACGCGAGACTATCAAGCAAATCAGCCGTTGCGCGAAACTGCCCAAACAGGTGACTACGGCACCACCGCAAGCACAAGCGATACCGAGGGCGAGCAACGCCTTAAACTACGTGAGGAGCAACTGCGCGTGCAAAAGCAGCCGGTGGAGACAGGAGAGGCACGCCTGCGTAAAGACGTGGTGAGCGAGCAACAGTCGATGGACGTGCCCGTCACCCACGAGGAAGTATACGTCGAGCGCCGCCCCGGCTCCGGCCAGCCATCCGATCAACCGATCGGCGAGAGTGAGTCCTACCGCGTCCCGGTCCGCGAGGAACAGGTGGCCACTGACAAGCAGACGGTCGAGAAGGGCGAGGTCGCTATTGGCAAGCGACAGTCCCAGGATACCCAACGGGTCACCGATACTGTCCGGCGCGAAGAAGCCCACGTCGAGCGTTCAGGAGATGTAAACGTCCAGGGCACTGATGCCGAGGACACCTCGGATCAGGCTACCCCGTAAGAGGTAGCAACAGTGGACGGACTGGTCTACGTCAACCTTCCGTTGAGTGAGGGGAGTGCCAGTAGCGCTCCCCTCGTCCATGCGAATAAGGCTGACGGCGACTAAAACGTCTTCCGAAAGGAGCATAGGCATGCCAACGACGGAAAGTCCGATCGTGGTCGGCGTCTTTCGAGATCACACCCTGGCAGAGCAGGCCATCGATGAACTGCGGCACGCAGGGTTTCGCGACGATGAGATTCGGCTGGCGGGACAAACAGCCAGGGCCGGTGGTCTCCTAGACCATCTCGCGAGCACATTGGTGGGGCATGAAGCTGCAGATGGCAGGCTCCCTGATGAGCTGGTGAGCAAGGGTATTCCCCAGGACGAAGCCGACTACTATCAGCAACAGGTAGAGGCGGGGCGCACCGTCTTGATGGTTGAGTCATATGGTCACCAGCAGCAAGCTCGTGATATCCTGCACCACTTCGGAGCCTATAACGTGGGTTCCCGTCCTGCCCAGCCAGATGGTGACCGTATCATCCCGGTGCGCGAGGAGGAACTGCGCGTTCACAAGCAGGCAATCGAGACCGGCGAGATCGTGATTCGCAAAGAGGTCATCACTGAGGAAAAGACAATCAGAGTGCCCGTTACCCGCGAGGAGCTGGTCGTAGAGCGCCGTCCCGGGTCTGGCCACCCATCTACATCTGCTGAAACAGTTAACGAGGGTGAGACGCTTGATGAAGCACTCAGGGACGGGGGAACGCTCAGGATTGTGCTGCGTGAGGAACAGGTGCGCGTCGAGAAGGTGCCGGTGGTGAAGGAAGAGATCTTCATCAGCAAGCGGCAGATCCAGGAGACCAGACACATTGAGGAGACGCTCAAGCGCGAAGAGGCCCATATCGAGCGGGTAGGCAATGTGAACATCCAGGGGAGCGAAAGGACGTCTCAAGCTAGTCAAGACGAAAAGAAAATCTGACATGGAAACCTTTACGCCTTCGGAAGCTAAAAGGAACGTACGGCACGAAGCGAGCAAGAAAGGACCTTCTTTGAAGCTCGACCGTTTCCTGCTGGTGCTTTCGGCTTTGCAGGGTGCTCTTTTTGGGATTCTGGCATGGAGGATGCGCAAGCACCCCATATTCCCCATCGATGTCAAGATAACCCGTGCCCTTCAAAAGCATAGATCATCGTTCTGGCGATACCTGGCCATTACGCTCAGCTACCTTGGGGGCTCACCTGCCATTGTGAATGTTCTAATCATTCCGGTGGCTGCTACCTTGTGGAAGCTGCGTCTGCGTTTAGAAGCTGCCATGACCATCAGCTTGCCGTTAACGAGTACGCTTGCCAGAGCACTCATGAAGCGCCTGGTGAAGCGCCCCCGTCCAAACCCATTGCTCGTTCACGTCTACAAGAGGAAGCGCACCAAGAGCTTTCCAAGTGGAGATGTGACCTCGTCGGTGACCTTTTGGGGATGGTTGTTTGCCTTGGGCATGTATCTTTCGAGAGGGAAACGTTCATGGCAGAAAGCGCTCGCCAGTCTTCCGGCACTGTTTGTTGTGCTTGTTGGTCCTGCTCGTATTTACCTGGGTGTTCACTGGGCCAGCGATGTCCTGGGCGCCTACCTGTTTGGTGGTAGTTGGCTGGCTCTATCGCTTCGCCTGTACCTGGCATTGAGGAACAGAAAGATGTTGACACAGCAGGAACAGCAACGTTCGAAATGAGGCGGGCACCATCCCTTGTTCGTTTTCCTAAGTAGGCGCCTATCCCTTCTCGTGAAGGATACAGGCTACCAACTGTGAGCAGACACAAAGGAGAGGTAATGATGGCAAATCCATTGACACCAGAGATGACTACTTCATCTCTGCAAGAGACACAAAAACAGCGCAGAAAGCAGGCAAAGCGGGAATCGAAACTGCGGCTCAAGGTGGAGCAGGCCAAAGGGGATGTCCAGAGGGCGGAACAAAAGATTGCCAAAGCACGAGTCGATTATGAAGGCGCCTCGGCACGTTTGCACACCCTCGAGGAAGAACTCAACAGAATGCAAGGCGGTTCCGAGCACAGGTGATCTTTTTCGTAAAGAGGGGGGCTGCCAGGCCCAGGAGTACTAGAAGGTTATGCAGCCT
Organism: Chloroflexota bacterium; assembly: GCA_005882595.1. GTDB lineage: Bacteria > Chloroflexota > Ktedonobacteria > Ktedonobacterales > Ktedonobacteraceae > VBFM01. The sequence continues at coordinate 6,071 of VBFM01000422.1, read as the reverse complement.
TACTGTGGGCTAGCTGACCCTCCCGTTTGATCGCCACCGGCACCAGGTTCAGGTGTAGTCTCCTGGCCTGCTACCGCGCTCTGCAGCAACAGAGTATTGGGCAGGGAGATCGTACCGGGCCGTCCTCCTTCGCCAGTGACCTCCAGGATGGTGTAGGCGCCGGAGGTCGAGTGAACTCTTCCGCTATAGTCACCAAGTGTAAGCCGCTGGCCAGGTCGGAAGTTTTGGCGCACGTAGTAGCCAGCTATGACGTTGCGGGCTGAGTCGCGTGATCCAAATACAAACGTGAGGGCAATTGCCAGCCCGACCGAGGCAATAATGATGGTAAGACTGGTCGTGAGGATAGAGGTATCTACCCCAAGTGTTGAGATTGCTAGCACGACGACAAACGCCACAATTGTATATTCGATAATTCTGCCTAGCGCTCTGCCATAGGTAATATTGACGTTTTGGGCCACAGTTGTAATCGTATTGCCGAGGAAGCGTGCCAGCATTGAGCCGAAAATGACCATGATAGCTGCGCTGATTGCCCTCGGTACGAAGTGCAGCACGTTATCTAAAAGGTCGGCCACTGATGTGAATTCCATCAAGCGCACTGCTGCCGTTGCAAAACTGAGAAGCAAGAAATAGAAAACGATTTGCGCTAGTATTTCAGGTAGTCCTGTCCTTACTCCTAATCCTCTCATGGCATTGTGAATACCAGTACGTTCGACCAGTTGCTCAAGCCCGATGCGTCGGAATACAAAACGTAAAATCCAGCGCACTACCCAACTGATAAGGTAGCCGATAATCAGAATAATCAGGCCATTGACGAGTCGTGGAATAAAAAAAAGAATATCGGTAATAATCTGGGTGAGTGCTTGAACCACTGGTTGGAAACTCATAAGAGGTCCGTACCCTTTCCGCGCTGAAATATCATCGTGAGATCAGGCTCCACTCAATTGTGTACCGCTTGCTCTTAACTCGGAGTCTGGATCAATAAAAGCTCCTATCAGATTAATAAGCTCGATCAGCCACATGATAAAAGCCTTTGACGACAAATCCAGTAACTCCAGGCCAGCCCGTTGCCCGTGGACCTGTGCAAGCAACCTGGCTTCGAACCCGTCAGGTACACGTAGATTGGCGTTTTCAGCCTGGAGCGCTATCAAAAAAGTCCGAATCTGGCGCGCTGCTTCTAGCTCTCGCCGGCAGTCTGGACACTCAGATAGAGCTGCTTCGGCCTCGGCTAGCATCGGTGCTGGAAGTGTACCATCTACTAAATCTGGTAATAGCTGGGCTAGCTCTTCGCAGTTCATGGCTTACTCCTTTTTCATTTCGGCCTTGCCACTAGAGGAAACGGGGAAGTTCAGGTAGACCCGTCCACAAAACTGATTGAAAAACTCCTGGAAGGCTAAACGCGCGCGGTGAATACGCATCTTGACGGTGCTCATGCCCACTTGAAGCACATTGGCAATTTCGTCATAACTCAGGTCATCGAAGTCGCGCATAATAAGCAGACGAGCCTGCTCTCGCTCTAGCTTTTTCAGCACTCTACATATGCACTCCCTCAGTTCCGCCAGGATGAGGCTATCTTCCGGTCCTGCTGCTTGCGAGGGTTGAAGATGTAAAGGATCGCTCTCATCTTCATTTTCGCGAGCTTTGGAGTCATTCATGGGAACAGCAGCTTTAGGGCGGCGTTTGATTTTATCGAGAGCATCTAATGCGCAATTGGTAGCTATGCGGTATAACCAGCTCGAAAAGGACGCTTGCTGTTCGAACTTGTGTAGACCATGGTACACCTTGATGAAGACTTCTTGTGCGATGTCCTCAGCCTCTTCCTTGTTGGCAACCACCCGGTAAACCAGGCTATACACGCGGTTCATATGCCGTTGCACCAGCATTTCATAACTTCGGGTATCGCTGGGTAACTCTGCCTTGCAACGTGCTACCAGCTCTTCATCTGTAAGTGCTGCCATACTATAAAGCACTTTCTGCTAATGAGAGAAAAATATGCCAGGGCTTATGAGTAACATTGGTTCATAGTATTATACGTTCGGCATGATTCAATTAGAGTCAATAATCCTACTAATGTGCTATTTCAGCGTCTCAATCAGCTAAAAATTCCCCTCCTCATCGTTTGTACTATGACTCACTTTATCTGGCTAGTTATTTCAATGGGCAAGACGCGCTTTCACGTTCCAAAGAGGAGGCCTGGCCGATGACCGACCGTGTGGGCCAGCAACTTGGCAACTATCGCCTGCTCCGCCTGCTCGGACGCGGTGGCTTCGCCGATGTCTACCTCGGTAAGCATCTTCATTTGAACACGCTGACCGCTATCAAGGTGCTCCAGGTACGTTTGATCGGCAAGCATTTGGAGCAGTTTCGCACTGAGGCTCGCGCCATCGCCAGCCTCACGCATCCCCATATTGTGCGCGTGCTTGACTTTGGTGTGGAGAGCGGCGTTCCTTTTCTGGTGATGGAGTATGCACCTCATGGCACCCTGCGCCGGCTGTATTCCGGGGATACACCTCTCTCGCCGGCTACTGTCGTCCCCTATGTCACACAGGTAGCGGCCGCCTTGCAGTATGCCCATGAGAGAAAACTGGTCCATCGCGATATTAAGCCAGAGAACATGCTGGTGGGACAGAACCACGAGATCTTGCTCAGCGATTTCGGCCTTGCCTTTACAGCCCAGAGCTCGACTTCTTTGAGTACGAGCGAGACCGCCGGTACCGTTCACTATATGGCGCCAGAACAGTTCCAGGGCAAGCCGCGCCCGGCCAGCGACCAATATGCCTTAGCAGTCGTTGTCTATGAATGGCTCACCGGGGCACGCCCTTTCAATGGCACGTATTGGGAGATCGCCATGCAGCACCTCACGGTTCCCCCTCCTCCGCTGCGCGAGAAAGTCCCAGATATCTCACCCGAGCTTGAGCAGGTGGTACTCCTGGCGCTTGAGAAGGATGTGCATCGGCGCTTTGCCAGTATGCGTGCCTTTGCCAATGCCCTGGTGCAGGCCAGCGCATCAGGACCATCGATTGACTCTATCCCTACAAGGATTCTGCCAACGTCCACTAATCTCTTGACATCGCCCATGCTGGAAGAGCATACCATCGATGTGGCCTCATCTGCCTTGCAGCGTCTCGATACCGACAGGCAAGTCTCGACTCGGACCGATTACGCCCTGTTAGACCTGGCTGCGCTTCCTACGCCGTCTCCCTCCAGTATCCCCACTCCCGCTTCACATAGACGCGTGCTCTCGAGAAGGACGGTACTGGCGGGATTGGCAGGACTGACCGTGGCGGGCATAACGGCTGGCGGGATTGGCTGGTGGGCCCTTACTCAGACCACTCCCACTTCTAGCCCTCTCTACACCTTCCGTGGTCATCATGATGAGGTCTATGACGCCGAATGGTCTCCTGACGGCAAGTTCATTGCCTCTGCAGGCAAGGATCATATGGTGAAGGTATGGTCTCCAGCTACCGGGAACGAATCCTCCTCTTATAACCCGACCGCGACGCCAAACTCCGTGGCGTGGTCGCATGACGGGAAACGCATTGCCTTTGGAGGTGAAGATAAGATCGTTCAGGTGCATGATATAGCTACTGGAGCGCTGCTCTTCACCTACTCTGACCATACCAAGACCGTGCATACGGTCGCATGGTCGCTCGATAACAGGCGCATCGCCTCTGCGAGTACCGACCACACCGTGCACATATGGGACCCTAAGAGCGGGACTACTTTCCTCGTCTACTCTGGACATGTCGATCGGGTATGGTCGGCACTGTGGTCGCCCGATGGACAGCACATTGTCTCTGCGAGCGATGACCAGACCGTGCGGGTCTGGGATGCTGCCACTGGCGAAACCTCGACCATCTACCGTGGCCATACAGCAGGGGTGCTGGCTGCGGCATGGTCGCCTGATGGACGGCGCATTGCCTCTGCGGGCGATGATCATACCGTACAGATCTGGGATGTCGCCACAGGCCTTCACTTGCTCACCTATCAAGACCATACTGATAAAGTGTGGGCAGTGGATTGGTCACGTGATGGCAAGCAAATCCTCTCCGGTGGGAATGACGCCACGGCCAGGGTCTGGGATGCTGCCACGGGACGCACCATTTTAGTGTATCGCAACCATTCAGCTACCGTTTACGCTGCACAATGGTCCCCTGATGGGCAACTGATTGCTTCTGGCAGTGCTGATTTGACCGTACAGGTGTGGCGGGCACCTTGATGTAGCTAGCGGGTTGCGATTTCAGGGCAAGATCAACCTCTCATGAAGGTATCCACCCAGGTAAATGCCTCACACAAAGCAAATTTCTGGTTATTGACCT
>VBFM01000422.1:0-1712 GCA_005882595.1 Chloroflexota bacterium | reverse complement strand
AACATGGCGCCGCATGATTCACGAACGATTAATTGCGTTTGAAGGCGGATCTCTCTCGGCGCTTTTTTCTGATTCTGTAGCCGTTCAAAGAGGAGTTGAGCCGATTGTTGGCCGATCTCATATGTTGGTTGGTCAATGACCGTCAAATGAGGCCGCATCACTGCAGCCCATGTGAAATCATCGAAACTAGCAAGGGCGATATCTTCTGGACAACGCAGACCAAGCTTCACTATGCTTTGTAGTGCGCCGATAGCCATGGTTCCATCCATCATAAAGAGCGCCGTGGGCCGATCCTCGAGTGCGAGGAGTTGCATCGCTCCACGCTCTCCTCCATCTACACGCGCATACGCTACAGCAATCAAGGCAGGATCGACAGCAATTCCGTGTTTTTCGAGCGCTTCGGTATATCCCAACAGGCGTTCTTCCGTTGGTGCGATCCCACGAATCCCCGTCACCAGACCAATACGTCGATGACCAAGCGCAATGAGGTGTTCTATTGCCTTTCTGGCGCCTGCTCTATTATCTACCATGACCGTATCGATGCCCAGATCAAAGAGCGAGCGATCAATGCTTACTAAAGCGAGATGCTGAATAGGTAGAGCTTGTAAATACTCGTGACTGCGGGCCGTTACAGCAATAATGAGACCATCAGCTTGCTTGCTTTCTAATAGTTGAAGATATTTTTTCTCCTTCTCAGGGTCTTCATCGGTATTCCCTAGAATTAAAGAATAATTGTGAGCACTCGCCACATCTTCTACCCCACGGGCGATGTTTGTGAAGAAAGGATTCGTAATATCAGGGACAATAAGTCCAATGCTGTAGCTTACCCGAGTCTTTAACCCACGAGCAAAACTATTCCGTTGAAAGCTTAAAGCGGTGATGCTTTCGTGTACTCGTCGCGCTAATTCAGGACTCACATATTTGTTTTTATTTATCACAGCAGACACCGTCGCAACGGAAACAGAAGCATGAATAGCTACATCTTTGATGGTTACTGAGTGATTGGGAGACATCGCCATGTAGTTGCAACTCGCTTTCATGTGCAATGGAATGCATTGCTCACAGGCTCCAAACAGAAGCTAATCGTTATGCTGTATCTATCATACCTTCTTCTGCCAAATAAAGATAGTGTCAGGCAGTCATTTGGAGTTAAGGAAATAGGGCGGCCCTCGCGGTCGCCCTGGCAGTCAAATCGTCTTCCTGGCAACCTTTCACACACCCTGATTTTCCGCTCGATAAGTCTTGACAAACGTAATTTCCTATGGTATTGTTAGAAAAACGATTAGCTAATCGTTTTTCTAACAATACCATACCATCAGACACAGGTCGGAGGCAGCGTAGCTTCCGCAATTTCTCAGACTTTTGTTGCGTATGACGAGTCGATAATCTGGGTCAAAGAGTCCTCGTTGATGAGAGACGAGGCAAAAGGACGCTAAGATGCGCGATGGTATTCCCGCCGTAATACGACGCAACAACTCCATCCACCTCTGGTTATGGAGAGACATGCAACACCATAGCATTGTTCTTTCCAACCTTCCAGTAGTCTTGCTTCTCTTTGCTACTTACGCCTTTCTTCCTGTACACCAAGTAAAAACGAGGCTTTTTGGTACTCCTTATGAGCTACGGCAGTCTGCGGTGAAAACGGCAGACTAAAAAGAAGCAGGTTGGCGTGAGCGCTGTTTTTCCTGCTCCACACCATTCCTTAGAGCATA
>VBFM01000464.1:4627-4982 GCA_005882595.1 Chloroflexota bacterium | reverse complement strand
TCAGCTACCGTACCAAACTTCCCGATATTGCGAAACTTCTGATAGCGCTGTTCCAGCAACTCATCTACATGCATGGTTTTGAGCGCCGCCAGGTTCTTCAGCAGCGCCGCCTTTAGATTGTCAACTGTCAGGCGATAATTGTGGTGCGCGCCGCCCAGTGGCTCTGGAATCAGTTCGTCGACCAGGTCAAGCGCCTTTAGCTCCTTCGCGCTGATGCGCATGGCCTCGGCTGCCTGTGGCGCGTAAACCTTGTCACGCCACAGGATGGAGGCCGAGGCTTCCGGCATAGCAACGGTGTAAATGCCGTGTTCGAGCATCAAGATACGGTCAGCCACACTGATGGCTAAGGCGCCGC
>VBFM01000464.1:2563-4495 GCA_005882595.1 Chloroflexota bacterium | reverse complement strand
TAGCCTTCGGGATGCGGCATACCCAGATTGCGGAACTGCTTCTCCTTCATGTCGCGGCCCTTCTGGTGGCAGACGAACATCGCCGTCGAGCCGTCCAGTTTCGCGAGACCGGCCATAATCGCGTGGTCATCGCTAAAAGAGCGGTCACCATGCAGTTCGAAGAAGTCTTCACACATCAGTTGAATGTAATCGGAAGAATAAGGCCGGTCCTTGTGGCGTGCCACCTGCACCGTTTCCCACGACGTGAGATTTTTGTATATCTCTTCAGTGCGCCGCCGTAGCTCGCGTTCAGCCTCTTGCAGCTGCCGGAGTTCGTCGGGTTTCAGGCGATCACCTTTGCGTTGCAGCGAGACAATCCTTTTTTCTAGCTCGGCGAGCGGCTTCTCAAATTCCAGGTCGTAGACCATCGCTCCCCCCTGTGTAGTTGTTCTCTGCAAACTCACGTGTCTGCTGCGAAATCTCAATCCCAGCATACAAGCGCAGTAGCTGCGCCAGTTTGTTGCGCAGTTCACGCCGGTGTACCACAGCATCAATCATGCCGTGTTGTAGCACAAATTCAGAGTTGACCGTTCCCTCCGGCAGCTTCACATGCATAAACTGCTCGATCACACGCGGCCCTGTGAAACAGATCAACGCGCCTGGCTCTGCCAGGATAACATCACCCAGCATGGCAAAACTGGCAGTCACGCCACCGGTAGTCGGGTCTGTCAGCAGGCTGATGTAGGGAACCTTCGCCTCACCCAGTCTCGCCAGCGCTGCAGATGTCTTAGCCATCTGCATGAGCGAATACAAACCCTCCTGCATGCGAGCGAGGCAATCAATACCGGTATACGTTTCTCGATACCCATTTCAATCGTGCGCGTGATTTTTTCGCCTACTGCCGACCCCATACTGCCGCCGATGAAGCGAAAATCCATTATCGCCAGCGCAAGCGGCAGGGACTCAATCGTGCCATGACCGGTCACGACCCCTTCATTCAAGTCGACTTTTTTGCGCTCGTCATCCAGCTTCTTCGCGTATTCTTGCACTTCATCTCGCGTGCGGGCGACGAATGTGAGTGGATCGGTTGAGACGATATCTGCATCAGTCTCTACAAAACTGTCCGGGTCCACCAGCAGTTCGATACGTTCATACGCGGAAAGCTTGAAGTGATAGTTACAGCGCGTGCATACCTTCAGACTCTTTTCCCACTCGCGGGCAATCAGAATCTCTTTGCACCTGGGACACTTGACCACCAGATTTCCTGAAGGTAATCCTGGCCTCGCCTGGCTGCTGGAATATGAAGCAGTTGGCGGATCGGCAGCTTCTTTGGCCATGCAATACCTCCTTGTCAGTCTTGCGCGAAAAGCGCAGCAACGAAGCTCTCTGGGTCAAAAGGAGCGAGGTTCTCGACTTTTTCTCCCGTACCAATAAATTTGATAGGTACCCCTAAATCGTCGGCGACGGCGAAGGCAAAGCCACCTTTAGCCGTGCTATCCAGTTTGGTAATCACCACGCCCGTCAGGCCGATATCCTCCGCGAATTTACGCGCCTGCAACAGCGCATTCTGGCCGGTGGTGGCATCGATGACCATCAACAACTCGTGCGGCCCATCGGGAAGCAGTTTCTGAATTATCTTGTTGATCTTCTTCAACTCTTCCATCAGGTTATACTTCGTGTGCAGTCGTCCGGCGGTATCGACGATCAGCACATCGCTCCCGCGTGTACCCGCGGCCTGGATCGCATCGTATACAACCGCGCCGGGATCAGAGCCGGGATTCTGGCTGATCACGGGCACCCCGACGCGTTCTCCCCACACTTTCAACTGGTCGATAGCGGCGGCGCGGAAGGTATCGGCAGCCGCTAGGATCACGCGATGATTCTCCCTGGTCAGGCGGTACGCCATCTTCGCGATGCTCGTCGTTTTGCCCGAGCCATTGACACCAATCACTA
>VBFM01000464.1:0-2474 GCA_005882595.1 Chloroflexota bacterium | reverse complement strand
CTGCTGTACCTGGGAAGCGTTGCGCATCTGCTCTTCCGCGACGCGCTTATGGAGGCGATCCATCAGCCACGTGGCAGTGCCGGGACCAACATCAGCGCTCAACAGCGCCTCTTCCAGTTCGTCCCACAGATCATCCGTAATGGGGGTTTGCTTGACGAAGGAATCGCTAAGGCGACCAAATAGTTTGCGGGTCCGGCTCAAGCTATTCTTAAAAGGGTTGTAGCCCGACTCAGCCATGGAGTCCCCTCCGACGCGCTCCTGGGTAATAGCAGTATCTCTTTTTGGCTCTTCCTGAGGTTTCTGCCCAAAAAATCGATTGAGCACGTTCGTTTTGACTCCTTACGTGTTCAACTTATACATAAAATAAAAGGCAAAAGGAAAAGGGACTTCCCTTTTGCCCTTGTTTGTCACCACATGCCGCGCGCCGCGCACTTACTGACGGCTGCCGCGATACGAGTGGAGTGACCCATCACTGATGGGCTCGTTGATGATGATGTCGCCGTTACGGATCTTAATATTGTACAGGCACGACGGGTTAGTGCAAACCCATGCCTTGTACTCAATGGAAGCTCCCTGGCTGCCGAAATCCGAAAGCGGAACCAGATCACCTTCACTACACTTGCGACACCGGGGAAATGCGTTCTCCACGAAATCGCCTCCTTCCTTCTCTCGAGAGGATAGTATTCACCCACCTGACCACACATAACTGGCAAGGTTTGGCGAAGAAGTAAGCCGAGGGGGAGCCTCCGCCGCTGCATCCGCATCCCCACAGCAGTAATACAGAGTCATTCTATCGCTATCATACCACAATTTGTTTCTTGTGTCAGCACCCTTATGAAGAAATTTTCATTTTCCTCACCATCTCTGCCCCAAGAATATCCCTCTTCTTTCCACCACCATGATATTAACAGTTTTTCAGTGTACCACTGCTTCTGTCCTAAGCATAACAGGTGTCACAATATCCGTCAAGGTTGATGGACTTCTATATTGTTTCAGAGTTCCACATGTTTCAGAGTTCTGCGTGAAGGTGGTGTCATGGATGGGACAAGCCCATCCACTACTATATACGATCAAACGCGCTTCCTGCGTGGTTTAGCAGTGGATGGGTTTGCCCCATTCATGCTATTGTGCCCTGTGGAAGATTCCCCACTATTGGAAATCTGTTCATCGGCAGGCATAGCTTAATCGCCCATCATTTCTCACTTTTGATACTCCCTACCAGATAGCTTTTAAGCGTTCCAACCCTTCAGAATCTAGCTCAGGTGCCGATTTATACAGTGCTCTACAGGTTGAGCAGCGATGAGAAATTCTGATACACGGTGCCCTTTCTGCTTTATTGGCACGATAATTGCAGTAAAAGACAGTAAAAGGAAATATCGAATCGTTGCGTTTTCATAGCATTGTCACCTTGCAATAGAGTGTGTAGCAGGAGTATTACTCATGGTAGCCAGAGCATCGAAAATATCTAACGCTGATTGTCTTGATCGTATTGTTGATCGTGTGCATAGTGAGGAACCTGTACGTTCTGAAAAAAAAGGCCTTGCACGCACGTTTAAAGCCAGTGCCGTTAACGACTTCTATCTCGATGCGGAACTCCAGGATGCGTTCGATTTTGAAGAGGAGGAAGTGGATGTAGAAGAGGAGGACCGGCGCGGAGTCATTGATGATGCTGTAAAACAGTATTTAAAGGAGATTGGCATGTATCCTCTGCTCACCGCTGAGCAGGAACTACAGCTTGCTGAGCGCGTCTCGCGCGGCGATTTGCGCGCCAGGCAGCAGCTCATCGAAGCCAATCTGCGCCTGGTCGTTAGCGTTGCCAAACGTTACTCGAGTCAAGGTCTGCCCCTGCTCGATATGATCCAGGAGGGCAATATAGGTCTCATGCGGGCGGCCCAGAAGTTCGATTACAGGCGCGGCTTCCGCTTCAGTACCTATGCTACCTGGTGGATACGCCAGTCGATCAGCCGCGCCATCGCCGAGCATTCACGCACCATTCATATTCCGGTGCATGTCGTAGAGTTCATCTATAAAATCAAGCGCATCGCCCGCCGCATCTACCAGGAACAGGGCATCGAAGCCCTGCCAGAACAAATAGCCGCCGAAGTAGGTTTGCCCAAAGAGCGCATTGTGGAGCTATTAAGCGTCTCCGAGCAACCCGTTTCCCTCGACGCGCCGGTGGCGGACGACGAGCAATATCACCTCGCCGATGCCCTGGAAGATACCAGCATGACCCCCACCGTCGATGAAATATCCCAAAAGGCGCTGCGTGACAGCATCGAACAGGCCATGACCATCCTCAATCCCCGCGAACGCACCATCATCGAGATGCGCTACGGCCTGCAAGACGGCCACTATCACACCCTCGACGAAGTCAGCGTAGAGTTCAAACTGACCCGCGAGCGCATCCGCCAGATCGAGGTGAAAGCGCTGCGGAAGTTGCGCTATCCAGAGCGGTATTATGAGTTGCGAGATTT
>VBFM01000463.1:3901-5112 GCA_005882595.1 Chloroflexota bacterium | reverse complement strand
CGTTTCTTTTATCACATTGTATCATCTCTCTTCTTGCCATTACGAAAATGAATACACCATGCCCTTATTTGATCGATGTTCGATGAGCCTGTGATCAGATTGTGAAGCCTCATAGGTGTTGCTCACGCAATGATGGAAACAGTATTGAGAACAATCTCCCCTAAAGAGTAGTCTCCTCCAATGGTGGCATGTGGCAGTGCTTCCTCTTTACTCATGCCTTTAGTGAACAGCCGCCATGCAGTCTCCTGGTCAAGGATGACACTGGCATGCGCTTTATGTGCCGTGGCTTTCCCCAATTTCCATTGCCCTTTGTCGCGCAGCAAAATCCATTCGCCGCCAGCTTCACCCGTAATGATGAGGCGGATACTCGTTCCATCGCTCACATGCACGTCCCTGTAGGTATGGGGCAGCGCTCTAATGAATGTTTCCAGCACTGGAGCAAAGAACTCCCGCTCTTTTAATCCTGGCTTGCCTACAGCATCGCGTATCTGCTGCTGGTGTAGCCAGCGCTCGGTATATTCTCGCGCGATGTCGAGCCACACGGGTGCTGGAGCAGGGTGCTGGAGCAGGGCCAGCCCAACTAACAGGATCGCCCATAGCATAGGAGTCAAGTGTGGAAAAATAGTGATAGAGTTCCTCGCCGCTGAATTCCAGTAATGTACAAAGGACTTGTCCGCTTAATCGCCGGGTCGCCTGTACCCATATGGCGTTCATCTCGTTGATAAATGCTACCAGCTCATCCCACGAGTCGAGATTGTAGGGCGTCTTCGCGATACTGAGATAGTCAAAGCTATCGCGCTTTCTTGAGAGTATGCCAAGATCGTCCGCGAGCAGGTGTTGGGCGATGTCTTTTACCGACCACCCGGCGCAAACCGTGGGTGTATGCCATGCTTGCTCGTCTAAACCTTGAAGAAGCTGCAACAACGCTCGCAGTTCAAGAGGGAAGAGGTCGCAAACAAGTACAGGGTCAAGCAATTCCATCTGTATCTTATTTCAGAAAATCCATGGCGGCGCGTGTCAGCACCTCCACGCCCACCGGGAGCGCCTCCTCATCGATGTTGAAACGTGGGTGATGGTGGGGGTATTTCGCCCCTTTTTCTGGATTGTTTGCGCCGACGATGAAGTAGCAGCCGGGCACAGCCTCAAGGAACTCCGACATATCATCGCTGCCGGTACTCATTACCGCCTCGCTGGTGTCTACATCTTGCTCA
>VBFM01000463.1:3292-3851 GCA_005882595.1 Chloroflexota bacterium | reverse complement strand
AACGCATGGGGGGCAGCCGTCGATAATTTCCACGTCGCAGGAACCACCCATCGCACTTGCCACGCCCGTCGCCACTTCGCGAATACGGCGCAACAATTTTTCACGGTGTTCCTTTGTGAAGGAACGCATGGTGCCATACATTACCGCTGTTTCAGGGATAATGTTGAACGCAGTGCCAGCCGAAATCTGCCCAATAGTAATCACAGCAGGGCTGAACGGCGAGGTCTCACGGCTGATGAGCGTTTGGAGTGCCGTAACGATGTAGGCCGCGATGACGATGGGATCAACCGTTGTTTCGGGCATGGCTGCGTGACCGCCCTTCCCATGAACGGTCAGGGTAATCCTATCTGCGCTGGCGAAGACCGGGCCTGAACGCACGCCGACGCGACCAAGCGGATAGTCGCTAATAAGATGCAGGCCGATAATGCCATCTACGCCCTGCATCGTGCCTGCCTTGACCATCGGCTCGGCCCCGCCAACACGTTCTTCGGCGGGTTGAAAGACAAATTTGATGTTGCCCGCCAGGTCATCCCTGCGTTTGGTTAAAATATCGGCGACG
>VBFM01000463.1:2620-3237 GCA_005882595.1 Chloroflexota bacterium | reverse complement strand
ATCTGTCTGTGAGCGGTAGTCGATCTCGTTCAACTCGTGAATGGGCAGCGCGTCCATATCGGCGCGAATGGCGATGGTTTTTGCCCCGGGCTTGCTCGCGCCTACCTTTAACAGGCCAACTACGCCGGTTTTGGCAATCCCGGTTTGCACTTCTAAGCCAAGGGTGCGCAGGCGCTGGGCCACGATACCGGAGGTGCGCACCTCTTCAAATGCAAGTTCGGGATGCTCGTGCAGGTCGCGGCGCATGGCTACTATATCAGGTACGAGTTCGTCAATATCGGATTTTAAGCGGTCGTGTTCGGACATGGTTCCTCCTGGGATGGTTAGGTTCAAATGTAGGTTTCTCTTATGATTGGATTGTATCACGTGGTTGATGATGGGTGTTCCTTATTTCCGGCAGGCACTTTCACTTCTCTTAGCTTTGCTGTGTCCTTCTCATCAGCGATGTTATTAAACATAGCAAATCTCCTTTACAATCAATCGACCCGGCTCCTTTTAAAGGAGCCGGGTCTTTGCTCACACAAAACTGTAGCTAGAAGTTGACCTGACTGATATTGACGCTCTGAACTGCGTCAGTCCCTGTCCAGCTCAGGTAAGGCACGTACAGGGCGGGACCA
>VBFM01000463.1:0-2605 GCA_005882595.1 Chloroflexota bacterium | reverse complement strand
GAGTCTGGTCGCCTTCGTAGATGCCCAGATTGATATGGGCATCGCTGGCTGTCCAGGCCACTCTGAGATCCGGCGCGGCAACGCCTGCTGTGAAAAGACTCACGGGAAGCGTGCTGGTCGAGGTTGTGGTGACCACAGCGTTCAGAGTCGCTGGATTCGACGGATTATATTGTGCGAACACAATATGCGAGCTGGCGCTCGTATCTTCCCAGACCACAAACAAGACACCATCCGCCGTCTGGAGCGTCGGGCTGGTCGTGACGGAAATGTTGTAGGTGACCTTCGTGTTGAAGGTTTTGGCATCGGCAGAGGAGATGATGTTCAAGCGCCCATCCGTTCCTCTCCAACTCAGGTAGAGACGACCATTAAAGGTGACAATGGAGGGAGCATTGTTCGAGGTCTCGCTCAGGGTCACTTTGTTGGCCAGGTGTGTCGGGTCCCCCGGCTTATAGAAACCAAGATTGAGCCGGTGATCGGTTCCCATCCATGCCACAGCGAGATTGCCGTTAAAGATCGCCAGGCTGGGTCCGGCACCCACCAGCGTGGTATCGGTGAGCACCGCGGTGGGGCCAAAGGTCTGGCTCGTTTGGTCATAGGTCATCAGGTTCAGGTTATGAGCTGCATTCCTGCCTGTCCAGCCGATATAGACCGTCGCGTTATAGACGCTCAAGGCGGGTGCAGCGTCAGCCTGTTGCGTGGAAACTACGGCGGGATGTAGTGAAGCCGAAGAGCTTGCAAGTCCCGTGCTCATGCCGACAAAGCCCAGGGCCAGCAGTGCCACCAGCAGTGGCAGGGCGACTCTCCGTAAGAGCCATGCCCCCTGCTTTGCTGTCCCTTCCATCTCAGTACTGTTGCTCAACATAGTAAACCTCCTTGTTTCAACTATCAGCAACAAAAGACTCTTGTCTATCCATAATTAGTATAGCACATTAAAGTTGTTTTAGCATCACAATTCGTTAACAAACAGCACTGGCACATCACAAATAATTTATAAGGAACCCTCTTGCGTTAAGAACCCCATCCACTCGCCGATACTGAGCAACAAAGAATTCAATTCGACCAGTGTCTGGTTTTCCATAACACTGACGCGGAGCTAGCTCAAAGCAAGGTACAGGCCAAGACACTCAAGCTGCTGCTCGACGATCCCTCAAAGGTTTTTTGCCGTAAATTAGGCTTCGCTGGCGTGCCTCTAGAGGCTGTTCTAAGGCGGGCTGGCGGCTCTGTTTATTTTGGAGAACGGATTATACAGCAAGAAACGGATAGTAACCCACATCATTATGTCTTATCATACTACTACGGGGTTTTAGAAAAGTCAGGAGAAATGAAAGATGCAAAATGTGAAAGATAATATTGAAGAGCAATACTGGCAAGCATTTATGGAACGAGATAGCAGCGCCAACGGCACGTTTTTCGTCGCCGTGCGCTCCACCGGCATTTATTGCAAACCATCCTGCCCTTCGAAGCGGCCAAAACGAGAGAACGTTATGTTCTTTACAGCGCCAGAAGCGGCAGAGCAGGCGGGTTTTCGCGCTTGCAAACGCTGCCATCCGCGCGAAGACGGGGAGGCCGATCCGCAGGTGGAACTCGTGCAGCGAGCCTGCCGCTATATCGAGGAGCATATTGAAGATTCGTTGAGCCTGGCTGAACTCAGTGCGCATGTCAACTTGAGTCCATATCATCTACAACGCGTTTTCAAGCGTATCATGGGTATTACGCCGCGCCAATACGCGGAAGCGCGTCGCCTGGATCAGTTAAAAGAGCAGTTGAAGGAGGGAGAATCCGTGACAAAAGCATTGTATGAGGTTGGCTATAGTTCCAGCAGTCGCCTGTACGAGCGTACACCTGTACAGCTTGGTATGACTCCGACAACATACAGGCGTGGTGGCCTTGGAATGCATATTAACTATAGCATTGTCGATTCCCCTCTGGGACGGCTGCTGGTTGCCGCTACCGATAAAGGTGTCTGTGGCGTGTGTATCGGGGAGGCTGATACCGTGCTTGAGTCAGCTTTGCGCCTGGAATATCCCAGAGCAGATATCCAGCATGACGCGGAGGGAACAGGTCTTCATCAATGGGTAGAGGCGCTGGTAAAGCATCTCAATGGTCAGCAGCCACACCTTGATTTGCCGGTGGATGTGCAAGCGACAGCGTTTCAGTGGCGTGTCTGGCAGGAGTTACGCGCCATTCCCTACGGAGATACTCGTTCATATAGCCAAATTGCGCAGGCCATCGGGCAGCCGCAGGCGAGACGTGCCGTTGCGCGCGCCTGTGCGACAAATCCCGTGGCAATTGTTGTCCCCTGCCATCGCGTTGTGAGGGAAGATGGGAAGATGGGTGGCTATCGTTGGGGAGTTGAACGCAAGCAGCACTTGTTGGAACAAGAGGCGCACAATTGACTCTCCTATCCCGCTCGCTTTGGCTGTAGTAACAGGAAGTGGTTCTCTGTTACCATGAATAATGAAGCATTGTATATCCTCATCTTAGGGAAGAATAACACTACGAACATTGGCTCTACAGCCAGAGGAGGGCATGATGGAGTTTCTGATTTCGCTCATGGTCATGCTAATACTGATCGATATTGCAGCCGTTCGTTGGGGGGTTAACA
>VBFM01000421.1:0-8071 GCA_005882595.1 Chloroflexota bacterium | reverse complement strand
AAAAATGTACAAAGTCGAGCAGTGGAAAGTTGTCACAAATCCTTCTGTCATGCATCTTCATTAGTAGAACCGGGTTCCTCCAAGCAGGATGCCCGGCAAACACGAGAGAGAAGAGCGATGCTGAGCGAGACGATGCCTGCGACCCAGGCAGTCGAGGCACTCATTCACAACTATGGCAGACTGGTGTTCCAGGTGATTTATGGACTCACCGGCGACTGGCAGGAGAGCCAGGACCTCACCCAGGACACCTTTGTGCAGGCGTTCCGTGCAATTGATGCTGCACGCCTGGCAAGTGGCGCACACTTTCAAGCCAAAGCCTGGCTCTTGCGGATTGCCGTGAACACAGTGCGGATGCACCGCAGGCGATGCAGCGTCATCTGCTTCATCCCGTTCTCGCAGTTGCGCGAGGAGTCCCAGGAAGAAACAGATACCGATTTCGTGTATGAGCGCGCAGCCCCTATGCAACCTGCAGGCTGCGGCATGAGTGCTACATGGGACCTGGCAGACATCGTAGCGGAACGGGATGCTGTCCAGCGTACGATGGCACAACTTCCAGAAGCGCTACGCCTCTGCTTACTCCTATCAGTCATAGGTGGATTTTCCTCACGAGAGATTGCCACATTGCTCACTCTCTCCGAGGCAGCCACACGCCAACGGCTCTCGCGTGCTAGAAAACTCTTCCAGCGGCTCTACCTACAGGAGAGCGGGGAAGCTATCGCTGGTGGTTCATTACCGTCGATGCATAGAGACACGCGTACCCAGCACTTTGCGTTGGCTACCCGGCCAACATATGCCGCAGCTCTGCCTGCATGAACAATTGGGAGAGAAGCCGCTTCTCAACGAGAGGAGGGTAACAGCGATGGAGGAATGTACTCCTCCCGGCGGGAAGAGCATTGCCCACCGGGAGGGGTACTGTTTAGGACCGTTCTAAAAGTATTCAATGATGTGTTCGGGTTTCAAACGCAGCGTCACGCGCTGTTCTTTGGAGAATTGGTTCTCCATTTGCCGCTTCGCTTTCTCTTCGCCATGATAACGTGACGATAGTCGAAAAATATCGCGTTGGGCAATCTCGGGATCATCGATCATTTCGACCTTGCCACTGAGCGTAACATAGATATAGCCGTCCTCAACGCAGACCGATATGCGAGGGTCGCGCCTCATGTTGCGTTCTTTGGCACGGCCTACTTTCGTATTCATGAGAATGGTGCCGTCATCTTCTAGCAGATACCACATCGTGGTCAACTGCGGCGTGCCATCCTCGTTGAGTGTGGCAAGTACCGCGAACCACTTCTCCTGCAAGTATGCGTGGGCTTTTTCTGATAGTTGAACTCGACTGTTCATTCATACTCCTAAATTGTTTGATGTTTGGACTATTATACAGGAACCACAACCTGCAACTGCTTCTCTGCCACGTGAGCGTGTATCGGCGTCGAACCTCGCACCTCGCCGTCCAGTGTCGAGTCACGCGGATCCGCGTTCGTTGTGATGATCACACCCCGTGCTTGCAGGTGATGGATACCCGGAATACCCGACAACTCCCCGGGATGATACTCATGCCGGACCGGTTCAGGCAAGGATTGCTGCTCCTTGTGGCCGAACAGCTGTGCCAGCCTTGCGCTCAAGCTCCCAGACTCGATCTCCTCGATCACAACGATATCGAGTAACCCATCGCCGAGCTTTGCCCCAGGGAGAGAGAGCTGCCATTGCCCACCAAATATAGGCGCGTTGATAACCGCCACTTGCAGAGCGCGACAATGCAATGGCACATTTTCCTGCGCTGTCGCGGGCCTTGTCCTCGTCAGACCAGGGAGAAAGCGATTACTATGCGGAAAAGCCAGTCCCTCGAAGTACAGTTCGACCTCCAACGCCTGGTGAAATTTCAGCGTCTCTAAAGCCGCAAAAGGATAGGTCAGGCGTCCAAAGCGTTGCCGGGTCGCCACGTTGGTCGCGATGCGTGCAAACTGGACATTCAGTCCGATGGTCAGGGCGTGCGCAAAGTAGCCATGCTTTTGAGGCGAGACATATTGCTGTAGCGGCCCGAATTGTCCTTTGCTAGCAGGATGCGGTGCCTGCTGAGCAGGTCGCGCCACACCGACATCTACTTCCTGTATCCTCCCCCGGGCAATAACCTGAGAAGCACTCTGGAGGTCTTGAGGAATCGCCAACGAGCGGGCAATATCGTTAGACGTGCCAAGCGGAAGTATGCCCAATGGTAAACCACTATCCGCAATATGAGTGATGACGCCGCCGACAAGCCCATCTCCACCTGCGGCGATAGCCATATCGATGCCGCTCTCCTGCCAGATTGCCCCCTGGGAGGGGAGGTTATCCAGTTCGGCAATAGAGATGCTATTGACGATCTCTACACCGACCTGTTCCAGCAAAGTCTGCGCCGCAGAGAGTTGCGCAGACCTGCCCGCATGGGGGCTATGTATGACAAGTGCTCGTTGGCGATTGTGCATGCTTGTATCCAACCCTGAACTATCACTTCTTTTCCTGCAGTGAAGGCCATCCCTTCACATACGTGAAATCGGGCTTAGTGCAGCTTTGGTATAACAGTCTCGCCGTAGGCGCGGATGAACTCGCTTTGATTGCGTCCCACGTTATGGACATGCACCTCGGAAAAGCCAAGATCGAAGAAGCTCTGGATGTGTTGTCGATGTTCATCAAGATCCGTCGAGATGAGAACCCGCCCTTTGAAATCTTCGGGGCGCACCAGTTGCCCGAAGGCGGCGAAATCTTCGGGTGAACGGATATCTTGCTTCGGCGCTTTGATGCCGCCGTTTGGCCATTCCTTCATGGCCTGTTCCGTCGCTTTTTCATAGGTATCCGCCCAGGAAACATGCAGCTGCAACAGTTTGGGCATGATCGCGGGCTCTTTTCCAGCCTCGCGCGCGCCTTTCTCGAAGCTTTCGATCAGCGTCTTCAACTTCTCTTGTGGCGCTGCAGGAGTGATCAAGCCATCGCACAGCCGCCCGGCGGTCTCCGCCGTTTTCGGGCCAGAGGCGGCTATGTAAATGGGACAGGGTGTTTCTGGCCGCGTATACAGGCGCGCGCTTTCCATCCTGAGGTGTTTGCCGGAATAGCGCACCTTCTTGCCTGTAAATAATTGCTTGATGATCTCGATAGATTCCACCATGCGTTCCAGGCGCTCAGGCGCATCGGGCCATTCACCGCCTACGACATGCTCGTTGAGCGCTTCGCCCGTGCCGATGCCCAGCCAGAAACGACGGGGGTACATGACGGCCAGGGTAGCTGCTGACTGCGCGATAATGGCAGGGTGGTAGCGGTACGATGCGCAGGTCACCCCTGGCCCGAAGGTTACCTTCTGGGTCGCCAGGCCGAGCGCGCCCATCCAGGGCCAGACCTGCGGGCTTTGCCCCTGCTGTGGCACCCAGGGATGAAAGTGGTCGGCAGCCATCACCCCACCAAATCCGGCCTGCTCCGATTCCTGGCACCAACGAATTAATTCGGTTGGGCCAAAGTGTTCCAGCGCTGCTGAATATCCAAGTACTGGCATAACAATCTCCTTTTAATGAAATTGGCGAATTAGCCTGCACAGCTTCGTATAGGATACGGGTATACTTTACCTGCCCTCGCGGTTGCTCTGGAAAGCTCTTGTACATCTTCTATGGTATCTATATCGAGTGCCAGGCCACAACTTTGATAGAGCACACTTCTCAATCCTCGATGCCTCGCCGCACGAAGATGACGTTCCAGGCTATTCACACCAAAGAGATAGGGTATGGCTAAGGGGGGACGCGCGAGCAGCGCATTTGTCCCCAGGCCGTCCCTGGGTGGTGCAAGCACAACATCAAACTGGACCGATTGCTCAATCATGGCGTGAATATCACCTCTCGTCAGCAGGGGCAAATCGGCGGAAATGGTCAAAAGCGCGGTAGCTCCTTCCGACAGTTCTCTCATCGCCGCCGCGTGTAAGGCGGGATTGTGACCGGGTTGTTCCTCCCGCAGCGCTTTGGCACCCCATATTTGAGCCTGTTCAAGCACGCGTTTATCCGCGCTGACGACGGCTGTTTGCTCAAGTTGGTCGCAAGTTTGCAGCACATAGAGCACGTGCGAAAGCATGTCCAGCACGAGCGTTTCGCGCTGGCCCTGGGAAAGATAGGGCGCAAGCCGACTCTTTGCCCTGGCGAGAGATTTTACCGGAACGAGTGCTCTGTATCTCATATAGTTATTACTACGGGTATTCCTTGCTATTGTAATCCTGCTGCCTCCAAGACTTTACGCGCCAGCACTGCTTTGGCCGCGGCGTCGCGCATGATGGTATCGGTTGCTACCGCCGGAATGCCCAGATCTTCGATTGCGTCAAGCAAGTGGGCGTCCTGTTCATCGACGACCATCACATCCAGGAAATCGCGGTAGTAGCGCGCCACACCCACCGCTGATACCTCCATTTTCAGCCCGCTCATCAGCTTATCGGCAGGTCCTTTGATGGGCGCGCCAGCGATGATGGGGCTGACGGCGACGACCATGCCGCTCGCCTCGTGCAGCATATCATGAATGCCTGGAACGGCTAAGATACTGCCGATACTAACGATAGGATTACTGGGGGCGAGCAAGATGGCCTCGGCGTTTTTAATGGCGTCAAGCACTCCCGGTGCTGGCCTGGCTTCGCTTGCGCCGACGAATACCACGTCCTGCACTTCATCGGCACAGCGGCGCTTGACCATGTACTCCTGAAAATGCAGCAGGCCAGCCGGGGTCCGTATATGCGTCTGCACGGATTGATCGCTCATCGGTAAAATACGCACGCCCAGGCCAAAACGCCTGCGCAGGTCCTCTGTCACCTCGCTGAGCATCTTTCCCTGGCGCAGGAGGTTCGTGCGGTGGATGTGCGTAGCCAGGTCGCGATCACCGAGCATGAACCAATCTTCATTGCCGTAGCTGGTCAACTGCTGCATCGTGTAATAGGTATCGCCGCGTATACCCCAGCCATGCGTCTCGTCAACCACGCCCGCGAGCGTATACATCACGATATCCAGGTCGGGTGAGACATGCAGTCCGTAGAAATCGCGGTCGTCCCCGATATTTCCAATTACCGTCAGGCGTTCCTGGGGAACCACCTGCACCAATCCCTGCAAGAAGCGCGCAGCGCCCACGCCGCCCGCAAGCACAACAATCATACAGAACCTCTATCAATCAAAGCGTACTATCAAGTTGCTCAATGGAAGCCGTTCGCGTCGCTGTGGGTCTGCCGCGGCATACCCGACCGTAATCATGGCCTGGGGAATCAGCCGCGTATCCAGGTTGAGCGCGTCGCACACGATTTCCGGACAAAAGAGCGGCGCGCACATCCAACCGGCATCTAAGCCCAGGTCATAGGCCATCAGCAGCATATTCTGGATGGCCGCGCCGATGCTCTGGATGGCCATAGTGGTCTCATCCGCCTGCCTGCGCTCGTCGGGATAGCGATCCAGGTCTTCCAGGTACAGGCAAGGAAGAATAATCACGGGAGCATTCAGGATGCGCTGGCGCGATTTGTCCAGTCGCAGGTTGACGACCCCGCTATCCTGCCCATCCATCTGGAGGTTGCGCCGCCAGGTTTCGCCCATACGATCCGCGAGCAGATTCTTCAGTTCAGGGCGTGTCAGTACGATGAAGCGCCAGGGTTGTCTACCGTGTGGCGATGGCGCCCAGCGCGCCGCTTCCAGTATTTGCTCGATCAACTCGCGCGGGACAGGTCGATCCTGGAATTTCCGCACACTGCGCCGACCTCGGAGTAATGTTGCCAGCGTGTCCGTGCGCGTGGGAAGCGTCACCGATCGCTGCTCAGAATGTGTTGCCATGTGTTCTTATTGCCTTTAACTCTTCTCTCCTGAAACATGATACCCCTGACTCATGGATATGAGTGAATTATCGAGTCGGGTTAGTATGTATCATTGTTATTATAGCTAACGTTTCTCCTTCCCTGCTAGCTTAGAACAGTCTATGCCCAGTTTTCATTCCATCTCTCTAAGGTTTACCTCATTTCGTTGTGTTTAGGCCCTGCGTTAAGGAAGAAGCCTCGTAGCCGCAAAGTAGATAAGTGCGGCACAGTTTGCTCTTAGGATGCTTCGGACACCCCCATCATGCGAGCAAGGTCATCCGCAGAAACCCGCGTATAGATAGTCGTCGTCGCGATATCAGCATGGCCCAGCAATTGTTGAATCGCTGGGAGCGGCATCGGCGGGCGGTCCAGCCCATACGCCGCCGGATCGAGGAGCGACTTGGCAAACGTATGGCGGAGATCGTGAGGACCCAGAGGAGAAGTGAGCTTCGCTGCCTGGCCGAGCTTGGCAATGATCTCCCTGATGCCGCGTTCCGTCAGAGGTCCGCGCTGGCCAAGAAAGAGATGCCCATCTGGCCACCTGCTCCAGGCAGCAACCGCATTCCCATCGACAGTTGCCCGCTCACGCCAGCGTTCTGCCAGGTGTTCGCGGTGGTTGAAATAAGCATCGAGTGGTTCGCGTGCTTCTTGGACGAGCGGGACCTCACGATGTTTGAGTCCCTTGCCACGTCGAATGATGAGCAACCCGCGCCTGGCTCCGATCTGGACATCGGGAATCTGGAGCGCAGCCACTTCGGAGACGCGTGGGCCTGCATAGCGAAACAAGGTAGCTAGAGCCAACGCCAGTCCGTGATCGCGGCGAACGAGTTGCTCTGCACACCTCCGTATCGCGTTCCATTCGGTCTTTGAGAGGGCGACGGGCGCAGGTTCAACCACCTCAATCATTGTCAGGTGGCGAAAGGGGTTGGTGCCATCGAGCGTATCGAAGAAGAGCATGAGGCTAATGAGCGCCCGATTGATGGTCGTGGGAGCAAAGCGTTTGGCTAACAGATGATCACGATACGTTTTTGCATCAATGGGTGTGATCTCAGTTGCTTTGAGACCAGGATGTTCACTCTGGAGCCAGGTGGCAAAGCGACGAGCGTCCTGGGTATACAATGCGATCGTTTTAGCAGACAGATCAGGACGATGGGTAAGCATCTCCTGCCAGGAAGCAATCTCATTCCACATGACTCCTCCTTAACGCCAGGCCGAAAATGGCGGGAAAAATGTTGAACCCCCACCTGACTTCTTGCATTTCTTGGCGGTCTCAGATAGAATATAACAATGGTTATAGAGAAAGATAACTATTGTTGTGGCAGCAAGACGAGAGGAGCCGATGGACAGATCACAGACGGTTGAGGCGACCGCAACACCGACCCCAGAGCGAGTGCCCTACACCCTCTGGCAGCTGGTGCGCTATTTCTTACGTTTGGGAACGCTCGGCTTTGGTGGTCCAGTGGCCCTGGTCGGGTATATGCAGCGCGATCTCGTCGAGCAGCGAGCGTGGATTGCAGAAGCTGACTATAAAGAGGGTCTGGCCCTTGCCCAGCTCTGTCCGGGTCCGCTCGCAGCCCAACTCGCCATGTACCTGGGCTACATTCGCTACCGCATTCCGGGAGCAACCCTGGTCGGGCTGGCCTTTATCTGGCCGTCGTTTCTGATGGTGGTTGCTCTGGGCTGGCTCTATACACTCTACGGCGGCCTTAGCTGGATGCAGGCAGTGTTCTACGGTGTCGGGGCCAGCGTGATCGGCATCATTGCCCATAGCGCCTACAAGTTGACCACCAAAACCATCGGTCGCGACCCCTTGCTCTGGGGGATCTACCTGGTCACAGCGGCGGTAACTATCCTTACTCAGTCCGAGCAGGTGCTGCTCTTCCTTGCCGCGGGTCTCCTTGTCTGGCTGGTCAAGGCTCCCCCCAGGTCATTCTGGAAGGCCTGGAGAAAAGGAAAGACAGGGGTAGCCAGTTTCTCACCACTGCCTCTGGCGGCCCTACTTGCGGTAGGAGCAACCGCGGGCGGAACCCTGTGGGCACTGTTTACCTTCTTTGCCGCCGCTGGTGCCTTCGTCTTCGGCAGTGGGCTGGCCATCATCCCCTTTCTCTACGGAGGGGTTGTGCAGGGCCATCACTGGCTCACCGACCGCCAGTTCGTGGACGCGGTCGCCGTCGCCATGATTACCCCCGGACCGGTGGTGATTACGTCCGGCTTCATCGGGTTCCTGGTGGCCGGTTTGGCCGG
>VBFM01000457.1:2276-3227 GCA_005882595.1 Chloroflexota bacterium | reverse complement strand
ACATGTGGAGAAGAAGATAGAGAAGGAAGGATATATGAGGCGTCCCCAGTACTGTAGATTGATGTGTATTGGGGACGCTGCTCATTGTTTTCAAATAGGCAATGGGTTTGTCAATCCTAGCCGGAAATGGCCTGCAAGGTACGGGCGATTTCTTTTGCATCGGGAGCATCGCGTTCCCCTAAAAGGGAACGAATCAAGGTGTATCCGACGCCTGGAACAGTCAATATGTAGCATGGCTTACTTGGGTCTGGCTCAACTTTCTGGCGCAGGTGACGAATGTGGGCTTTGATCAAACAACTGTCCCCGTCATTTCCAAAGCCCCAGATATGCGAAACAATCTGGTCGGCTGTGCATACGTTATTCGCATTAACTGCCAGTAAATGTAAAAGCTTGCTTTCAGTAGGAGTTAAGCGAGCTGTTTTCCCATTGATGCGCACTTCGTTATGCAGCGAATCTACACATAATGGGCCAACCTTAATGATGGATGAAGGACGCTGGGTAAGAGTTGAACGTCCTCTGCGGCTCACTGCCCGTATACGCGCCAGGAGTTGCGATGGGAAAAATGGTTTGCGTAAATAGTCATCGGCTCCCGATTCAAGGCACCGAACCTCATCCTGCACATCTTTTCCGTCCGTCACCACTAATACCAACGCATCGTGTATGTGTCGCATTTCACGGCACATGTCCAATGCATCCACATCCCTCAATACAGTATCCAAAATTACAAGGTCTGGTTTTTGCTCTTCCCACTCGACTTTAGCACGTTCCCCACTATACGCGCGATAGACTTCGTACCCTAACGTTTTTAACCAGCTGTTGAGCATCTCAACTAGGTCACGATCGTTGTCAACTATCAGCAATTTCATAATGTCCCCCGTTATTAACTGTTTAAACCTTCCTGGTCAATGATATTTTGTGAAATAGAGCGAGAATTGAAATCACACGCAATAA
>VBFM01000457.1:0-2265 GCA_005882595.1 Chloroflexota bacterium | reverse complement strand
GAAAAGGCAAAGATTAAATGACCCAAATGTAATGCAAATCCTCTAATTACCTACAACGTTTGGACTTCGATTGCGTTTGATTGCCAGTACTATTGGTTGAGTAATTCGAATGAAAAAAGGAGAAGTCCAGGTACGTGTAAAGTTACAGAACGCACTTTTACGTAAGACAGCGTGGTCAAGGAAAATTTGCCGATCTACCCCTCTCTACTATAGACTATCTCTCCACGAAATTCAATGAAATAATTCACAATTTCTACCTATTTACGCAAAATGTCAGCTTTTTGTGACTGCCTTGGCACGGGCAAAGAAGCCTTCAAACTCTGCCAGGCGGCGGGCTGTCTCATTTAGAGACGCATAGCCATCCGTGTTCGGGTAAACAAGACCGGTGCGTTTCAGAAGATCGCAAACCGACGTGTAGGAAAAAGAGTAGGTGAATCCTCCAGTTTCTATACCACGCTACGCCCATGCTATCACATCAAGACGGTTGATTCTCTAAAGCGGTACGTCGTTATAGACAGGAGATAGAAGTGATATTATGAGCAGTAGCGCGCATCATCATCTCCTTGCTTTAATCGGGACGCATTTTTACCGTCCTCTTTAGGAGTACCATTTCGAGGGATATAAATAATGGCTTCAAATGCATCGCCACCTGACCTACCATTTCATTCAACTTCCGCTCGCCAACCGATGTTGAGGCGGCTGATTACTGCTTTGACGATCCTGGCGTGGATCGCCATAGTAGCAGTGGTACTCTGGGCGATTTTCCAGGTAGCCGGGGCAATCTGGCTGCTTGTGATAGCAGCAGTACTGGCCTATGTTCTCTATCCTCCTGTACAATTACTGCATCGCATGTTACCTCGTCCTCTGGCAATTCTGCTGATCTTTCTTATTTTGTTAGTTGTATTATACCTGCTTGTTCAGATCCTGATTGTTTCACTCATTGCAGAGATAACGACGCTGATCCAGTCAATTGAGCAAGTGTTCAGTCCGAAAGGGCTAAAGCAACTTGGGCCCGTGGTGGATTTTTTCAAACAAATCAATATCACGCCCAATGAATTGCTTCAGGCTGGTTCACAGATTAGCTCCATCGCGCAGAATCTCATCGGAAGCTTCGGCACTTTGCTTAGTAGTCTCCTGGGGGTCTTTCTCAATCTTCTCCTGATAACAACCTTGACCGTCTATTTTCTGGTTGACGGAGAACGGGCGGTTACCTGGCTGCGTCACAAGACGCCGCGCAGATATCGAACCGGGATGAACTTTTTCATTGATACTATACATCGCACCTTTGGCGGATACTTGCGGGGACAACTCATTCTTGCGATCATCATGGGCATTCTGACGGGTATCGTCCTTTCACTGCTGCATGTGCCGTACGCGGTCTTACTAGGGGTTTTGATGTTCATCCTCTACTTCATTCCGTTCATCGGTGCATATATCTCAGGCATTCTGTGCATTCTGGCGGCGCTTCCAGAGGGATGGGTTATCACCATCGTGGTTTTCGCTTTTGTGTTTTTGCTCCAACAGATCCTCGTGGGACAGATCCTCTCTCCACGCATTCTGGGCAAGGCCGCGGGACTGCATCCAATAGTGGCCATTTTTGCGCTGATTGCCGGAGCAGAACTCTTTGGCTTGCTTGGCGGCCTCTTTGCGGTACCGGTTGCCGGGGTGCTCCAGGCCTTCCTTATCGAGCTTTGGAAGGAGTGGAAAGCGCAGCATCCTGAGGAGTTCGCGCCGGATGAAGTTGTTGAGGTAGCTCCTTCATCACCCCTCACGGAATTACCGGGGACGGAGCAGTCACCAACATAGAAAGGCGGTCATTGCATAGGCGCAACGACCGCTAAGCGATAACTCTTATTTCTTTCCGAGTCCAGGTTGCGGCGCACCCACCAGCACCGCCATATTCCCCGGCGGGTGATGGCCTTCTCCCATATCCTGGTGAACCAGGGGGATGTCTTCAAATCGCCCCACCTTGCTAAGACAGGGATCGATCTTGCCGTTGCGCATCAAGTCATTGTAGGCCGTGGCCTGTTCGTCGTTGGTGCCATGCGACCCCTGCAGTCGCTTCTGGCGTGTCCAGAGATAGCGTAAATCGACCATCGCGGAATAGCCCGATGTGCCGGCGCAAATCACCACCATTCCCCCCTGTTCGCAGACAAAGATGGAGGTAGGGATGGTTTCCTCGCCTGGGTGCTCAAAGACAATGCTGGGACTGCGGCGTTCGCCCAGGATATCCCAGATTTTCTTACCGAAGGCCCTGGCGCTCTT
>VBFM01000420.1:9145-9774 GCA_005882595.1 Chloroflexota bacterium | reverse complement strand
CTGGTGACCATCGCCAAAGCGCACCAGGCGCACGGCCCGACCGGCGTGGGGGCCATGCTCTGAACCCAGCCAGACCAGGGCGTCCAGGATCACGCCTTGCTGATAATAGACATGCAGCAGTTGGTAGCGGGTCTTCTCACGATAGCGACTGATCCAGTAGAAGCCACGTTCAGTCAGATAGTCGAACCAGGGGAAGCTGAAGTAGCCCAGATCGAAGAGCAGTAAGCTGTGCCAGGGCAGGTCTTCGACCAGAGCGAGGGCTTCCTGTTTGCAGTTGCGCAGGGCATCAGCCAGATACTGCACGCGCAGCCAGCGCTGTTGGCGGATGTCGAAGAGCGCGGCCAATTTGCCTGCCAGCAACGCCGGGTCGCCCACCCGGTGCTGGCGCTGCCAGGGCAAGCGGCGTACCAGGGCATCGAGCTTGGTCTCATCCAGAGCAATGATGCGGCTGGCAAAGGGGGCCAGCGTGCAAGCCGGAGGCGCCAGAGCCGTTTGCAACCAGCTACCCAAGGAATCAAACAGCTGCTGCAACGGCTCGTAGCCCGCCTGCTGCACGCGTTGCAGCACGGCGCTGGTGGTGAGGCTGACTGGGGCAAAGCGGCCTAAGGCATGGGTCGCCAGGTAGCGCG
>VBFM01000420.1:0-9095 GCA_005882595.1 Chloroflexota bacterium | reverse complement strand
AGCAGCCCCAGCCACAGGTGGGCTGGGGCTAACTTGATGGGACGGCCCCGACCCGGCTTGGACTCGACCACGGGAGCAGATGAGTCCTCTGTTGAGTACGGTACCAGGGCGAGCGCGGTGCTCAGCTGCTCACGCACTTGCTGGCGCGAGACTGCGGGAAGCGGTTGCATTGATGCGATATCATGCAGAGAGAGAGGCTCCTTTCATCTTGGAGACGAATTTCCGATGATAGAATTCTCCCACTTTTTCTGTCCACAAGCAACTCGACTGCCGATTTACTTACTACCAATGCCGCCAGGGTCGCCCCTACAATACACGGGGACGTGGAAAACAGGCAAGTTGGTATTGTACGGGCGACCCTGGCGGTCGCCCTGGAAGTCAAATCGTCTTCCTGGGCCTTTCTCTAAAGCGAAATAAATTTCCTGTATTTAGCGAATGTTAAAAAGATTAGAAACAGTTTGGAGAACACTTAAAGTAATTATTGTTGACTTGTATTGTGCAATTGATTTGTATATGCTTTAATCGATAGATGCGAAGGATGCATCTTCTCAGTGATAGGTTGAATATGAATTATCCTTTCACGAACAATCGCCTCAGCGAACAGTTCGTTAACGTGGTGATTTAACTAGTGAACAGAAGGAGATACGAATATGGCACTTAGTTTTGTACTGGCAGACCTTACTGTTGGCACCATCGTCTGGTGGCTGGTAGTTGGCTTGATCGCTGGCTTCCTGGCCAGCGTGGTTATGCGCGGCGGCGGCTATGGCATCGTTGGTGATATCATCGCCGGTATCGTCGGCGCATTCATCGGCGGCTGGCTCTTCAGCCTGCTAGGCATCAGCACAGGTGGTGGCCTGGTTGGCACCATCATTGTCGCCTTTATCGGTGCATGTATCCTGATTGCGATCCTGCGCGCCGTTAGCGGCGGCTATGGACGCAGAGCCCCGTAAGCAAAAGGCTTAACCAATGAGCCAGGGCGACCGCGAGGGTCGCCCGTACAATACACGTTGACGTGTCAAACAGACAACCTGGTATTGTACGGGCGACCCTCGCGGTCGCCCTTATAAGCTCTGCCTCGGTCGCCCTTATAAGCTCTGTCGCGGTTGCCCTGGCAATCTCTTCTATTTACCTTTGCTTGTAACCCCTTCATCGTTTGCTCGTACATACAATAGCGGTTATTGAGATACGCAAACAATAACAGTTATTGAGATGAGTAAATGATAAAGGAGTTGTTTTCAATGGTACTTGCAGATATCCCCGGCATTCACTTTGATCTTGACTTTTTTTCCTGGATTATTGTTGGCCTGATCGCAGGCTTTCTCGCCAGCGCCTTCGTGCGCGGTCGTGGTTACGGCTGTATCGGGAATATCATCGTTGGCCTGATCGGCGGCTTCATCGGCGGATACCTGGCCAGTTTTCTCAATATTCAAGGCAATTTCCACTTCTGCGGCAGCATCTTCATCTCTTTCATCGGCGCCTGTATCCTGGTAGCGATCTTGCAGGCCGTGACCGGCGGCTTCGATAGAGCACGAGACGCCAGGTATTACAGGGATGGCGATCGCGATAACGTCTAGCGAATCCCTTCGAGAGTAAAGAGATATACCCACGCGTAGGGACAAGGGGCAGAGGTGCGGATGGGTGGGGCCTGGTGCTTGTCCTTCCTGGGTAGGCGAGAAGGCACACAGGACAAGCACCAGGCCCCTACATTTCCTGGATATTTTAAACCATTACGATTCTACTTCAGCAGCCTGCGAACCTACACCTGGTGCCTTCTCTAAAGAAACCGGCTGGCACTGCGATGCTGGGAAGACCAGTGCCTGCAGGTCAGTATTAGATCCTAAAGGTAAAAAACTGGCTGCGGTGACGGTACTTGAGCTAATGGTTGCAACGACTTGTTGACTTGATGGTACACTTCCAGCAGCTAAACCCTCGATCATCCGCGCAGCCAGAGCGCTGATGATTGGAGTAGCGAAGGATGTTCCAGACCAGTAGGCCCAGGCACTTGTATTGGGAGCTGAGTAGTAGTCATTACAATCATTCACGGCAAGTTTCGGATAGAAATCCGAACTGTACAGTCCAATGATGTATTCAATATCTGTTGCCCCAGTCATACAGTCAGGAGGGATGGGCGCCACAGGCTCAGCAACATTTCCACCCAGAGTAGCAATTCCATTCGGCTGTTCGGGAGTAGCAGTGGCCATATTGCTAAAGATTGAAGCAACTCCACCTTTCGTCACCGAGGCGACCGAGACAGTTTCTGAGAACCTGGCAGGATAGCGAGGTCCGACACGTCCTGGCATTTCTGGTGAATTTGAGTCGTTACCAGCGGAGGCGACAATAACCGCTCCACTATTCACAAGACTTTGTATTACCTGATGCAAACCTTCACGAAGAATGGTATCTGGCGGTCCATCGGGCTGTTCCGGTAATACAAACCCCAGGGTGCCGAAGAGTTCACTTTCTGGAGTAATAACCAGGCTCAAGTTAATCACTACTGGCAGACCCTGCAAGTCTCCTCCAATCATACGCCCCTGTATTATTTCGAGTGCCTGCATTAAATCATTCACCCTCCCGACGCCATAATCATTGAGAACACGCACGCACTCGATCTTCGCATTAGGAGCCAGGTCGCGTATGATACCCGCAACAAACAGACCATGATCTGGCATCTTGAAGCCATACAGAATTCTGTAGAGGTCTCTTCCCGTTCTAGGCGCATTCTCATTTTCCAGGTAATCCGGGAACTGCGGATGATACACATTGATTGCAGGAGCATTGGCATTTAGAACAATGCCGCTGAAAGTATCCGCACTCTGCATACCAGTAACCATGTCCTGCAGGAGCAAATTCATTCTTATCCCACTACCCGGCGGATTAGCCAGATTTGAAGCGTTGCTCAACTGTTCTGCTGTAGGCATAGTATCTAGCACAAACACAGTAACCCCATCTCCAAACCTTTCTTGCATGGTCGGGGAAAGTCCATCCAGCGTAATAGGGCAATAACCAGAAGCAATACATTGATCGCCTGCTGTTACTGGTATAGGTGGAGAGGCAGGGCAACCATGAGTTGAATCTGGTGTTCCACCACCGAGCCAGTTTGGCATGGCAATGGGAGGTATGATTTCTTCACCTGATGTCGTTACAATAACGGGGGTGTTGTTGAATAGATTGACTACTTTCACCGTCTGATCTACACCGACATCATCCGGAGGATCATTCTCTGTGGGTACTATATTGAAAAAAGTAATCATGGTACTGCCCGACCTATCAGGTGAAGGGAACAGGTATTTACCGCGAGGATTGGTGAGATCATTATCCGCACCGTTGCCATTGCCACCTACTTTTTCGCCACGCTCGATAATTTTCTCACCGCTATCCTCGATGGTCTCGCCAAGTTTTTCTATCCCTTCACCCGCCGCTTTCAGTCCCTTTCCAAGTACTCCTAGGCTCTCATCCAGGGGTGATGTACTCCCTTCCACCTCAGGAGCAGGATGCGCAATGTCCTGTTCCCCAAAGGATTGCAAAGAGAGTTGATTGCGTTGAAGAAATTCATTGAGATCTGTCAGGTGTAGTGAATTGATGATAGGCTGCTTGTTCTCTGGGGTAGGCGGTAAGGCTGATTGAAAAGTAAATGCGACCTGGTTTTTCACCCACCAGACCACATTTGGTCCATACATGCCCATACCCATTGATTGCTGTGTGCCGTCCATATATGCCTCCGTGCATCTCTACAAATTACCTGTAGGGGGTTTCATCCTTATGCATTTCAACGAAACATCCTTATACCAACGAAACGCAGCAGAATCACTTTTTTAGCACCTCACTTTGATTTCCAGAACGCGCTAGCAGGTATTTCTGGAAATCAAAGTGAGAGGACCAGCATCACCAACCAGGCGGAAGGAGGCCCAGAAATAGGGATGGGTATAGATTGAAGAGGTACAATCAAGGAGGCTACGCTGGGCTGTGCGGAGAGCTTGAACTTTGCTCTCCCCTTTCAAAAGTTCTTGATAGAACCTTTGCATCAGCTCGTTAGTCGCATTATCCTCTACAGACCAGAGACTCATCACCAATGAGGTTGCCCCAGCTGCAAGAAATGCGCGTCCCAATCCCAACTGCTCATCACCACCCCCACTCAACGCTAATCCTGTTTCACAGCCGCTTAAAGTAACTAGCTCACATGAGCGCAGGTCTAGATGAAAAGCATCAATTGCATTGAGTTGCCCATCAGCCAGCAGTACAGAGGAGAAATTGGGGGCATCTAGTCTGCTTTGACCATGCGTTGCCAGGTGAATAATAGGACTACCCGAAGCCTGTTCCATAAGCCGCTTAATTGTCGCTTCACTTTCAAGATAACATTGTCCGTCCAACATTGTTGCGAGCGACTTCGCCTCCTCAAGAGCACGCTGTAACTGCCTTGAACCTGCATAGCCAAAAATGAGTGATTTTTTATGATCTGCTCTAGTTGCCTGTAGCTTCTCGCGATGTTCATCTCTGGATTTATCCAGTTGAGTAAGTATGCTGCTTGCAGGCAGGTAGTTGATCTGAAACTCTTCAATAAGGAAATGTGATCCATCATAGAGAGCATGAAATGGAAGCTCATGCAGAGGACCGTAAGGAACAATCGTCACATACCCGGAAGACGGAGGCAACATAGTTGCTACGGGAGCTACTAAGAGATCATAAAGTTTCTTCAAAAGACGGCGTACTACCTCTTCTTGCCGACTAGACCAACCTGTTGGTATCAGGCGTGCATGCAGTAAAGGCAACAAATATTCTAATTGCTCTACACCTCCAGGAATTTCGTGAGTAAGTAAGCGATCTTTTGTCATCGCGAAGATAACTAACTTGCCTTTATAAAGAAAATATGCCAGCAATAGCTGTTCTGCGGCCAGATGCTGTTGAATCTGTGTGACCTCAATTCGCTTTCTATCACTGTTTACACGTTCTCTCGTACCCGACAGGTAGGATACACCTACCTGGCTGAGATACTGACGCTCGAATAGCTCAGTTATTTTTGCCTCGCATCGCTTCATTTCGCTCAGTAACACCTCGCGATCAATCTTGGGTGAGACTGATGTATCTATATCCGCGAGAAGGATACTAAAATCACGATGTCTTTCCTGCCAATCCTTCAATTCCTGTTGGATTCGTAGCATTTCTGCATTATTCGATTTCGATGGGGTAAGAACTTCCGTACCTGCATCGTCTCCTGCTTTCTCTTGAAAAGCACCTGACTTGTTGAGATATTGACGTAAAGCCATTGAGCGAGCGCGTTCAAGATAATTGAACGCAAGCTCAGTTTTTCCCTGTTGCAGGCAAAGCGCAATCATATCCTCGTAGACTGTCCACGAAGTGCGCAGAAAAGAAGGAGAGAGATCAAAGGCAAGGTCGTCCAGCATACGCTCGATCTGGGAAATGCCTGCTCTAAAGTGCCTCAAAGCTTTCCCAGTCTCTCCTTGCAGAGCCAGGAGCCGCCCCAGGAGATACTGACTCTTATAAACTTCCTCTTGCAAGTGATGTTCATGAGCTTGCAATGCTACCTGCTTACAAAGCGACTGTGCCTCTTGTAGGAAAAGAGCTTGCTGCTCTTTCCTATCCTCCCTCCCAGCCTGCTCTGCCTGTTCCAGGAGGGATCCAACCATGACCAGACTAGCATGCACAGAGCGTGCCACTAAGCCTCGAGCTTCAAAATGCTCTTTGAGGCTGCTGGCCTCGGCATATGCTTCAGCAGCAGCTCCCATTTCGAGGCGAATTTCAGCCTCTTGCAGTTTTGTTGCCGAGGCATGATGATCAAATCCTCCCTGGTTAAAGAGTATCCTTGCCTCAGTAAGCGCTCCAACAGCTTCTTGTAATCTACCAGAGGCAACCAGAGTTGCCGCATATTCACGCAGTGCATTACTTGTCCATAAAGATGTGCCATGTTGCTGACATAACTCAACTGCTTGATATGCCAATTCACAAGCCTCGTGTACTCTATTGAGTTTCACCAGGGCATTGGCCATCTGTAGCTTTAGCTCTGCAAGGAAAATAGGGATTTTAACGTCGTTCTGCAGCAAAGTATCTTGAGCCTGGTAGTAGCGCCTTAACGCCGAGCCGTAATAGCCCATTATAGAATCTATCTCAGCGAGGTGAATCTCTGTATTAAAGAGCTGGCTGGCCTCTCCGAGAGAAATCAGGCTTTCCCTGGCTCGATGAAGAGAATGATAGGCCTGTTCAAATTTACCAAGACGAGCCAGATTTATTCCTTTATTCTGCTCAGCGAGGGCGATGGACCGTTTGATGAAGGACTCGCTCTGATCATTCAGTGTAGGAAAGATTTCCAGCATACTTTCGTACATATCGAGGGCATCCTGGTATTGCCCGATGTGTGAGTAAATTACTGCTGTATTATGATTGATGATACAGACCCAATAAGGCTCACCCTGTCGTAGAAATACCTCGCGAGCACGAGTGGCAGCCTGTATCGCCTCCTCGACATTACCTAGCCACGCGCTGGCAATCATCCAACTGATACGAGAACGAGCCCAGTTCATTTCATCTTCCAGTCTTAGAAACTCCTCTCCAGCAACATCCAGGCTCTGCATAGCAGCCTCGTAATGGCTGATCTGAACAAGGGCATCCCCCTTCGCCTTCAATCCCAGTGCATGCGAATACACATCTTCCGTAAGTTCGCCATAGAAAATCAGCAATTCAGCTATCTTGAGGGAGAGAAAAGGAGCATAAAGTACTCGCAGAGCTTCATCCGCCAGCAATTCGCCAATGGCTTTGTGATCGGCTAGTTCTGCGATAAGTTCCTGAATGTAGGTTCGCCCATCTTCTATGGGCAATTCACGCAAGCGTTGTAAAAATAGGTCGGTATCCATGTCTGGTGATTGGCTCCCCACACTGAGCAGAGTAGTAAGCGCACAACCTACAGGGAAGTACTACAGACCTCTCTATAAATAAGGAAAGAGATGGGTCACCCGTGATCGATGTTCAATCCGTCAATAATAATTTCGCGGTCTGGCAGACAGATGATCATGACGTACTCACCATTGGGTACGGGTTTGAAAACGACGTTGCCCAGGTCGTCTAACCTGGTGCGCAGCAACGGCCTAGTCCTTGCGGAATTGCCATTAACGGTCGCAGGCAGTGGCGCGGTGTAGAGTTCGGCAGCCAAGCCTGCAAAGGCTTCCACGTCCTCGTCGGGATTGACGCTGGTCAATATGCCCAGCAGCATATGCTCTCCACTACTGGTACGTGATAGATGCAGCGAAAGATCAACCGCCTCGGCTTTGTACTGGCGCGGCCAGGACGTTTCCAGCGCATCGCTGCGCAAGACGAATTGCAGTTGCGGGCGTTTCACGAGCGTCGCGAAAATGCGGCGTACCAGGGCATACGGAGTAAATGAAGGGGCTGGAAACTCGATGGGCTGCTCCTGCATATAGCGACGGGCTTCCTCGACTTCAGCCATACACAGCGGGCAATCGAGCAGGTGGCTGGCGATGCGTTGGCGGTCTTCGGGCGATAGACCACCAATACTATAGTAAGTCAATTGCCCGGCATCAGGACATTGACTACGATAGAAGCGCGAAACCAGGGATGCATTGGCTCTCTGATAGCGGTCCAGTCGTCGCTGGCAGGTTTCACACTGCTCCAGGTGGCTGCTGGCCTCCTCCGATAATGCCTCGCCATCGAGGGCAAAGCCAATAAGCTCCTCGTCGCTGGGAGCTATGTCATGTAAACAGTCCATCGTTCGTTCTTCCTCAACTGCTTCAAATTGGCACATAGAGACCGACAGCCAGGTACTCTACAATTCTCACACGTCCGATAGGTGTGTCGCTGTATAAACGATGCACCTGCGTTTTTTAGAGCATTGTTTCTGAGTAGCCTGGCTGTCCCCATGATATCTTATTTTTCCTCGTCGCTCAGCCGCCAGCGAATCTGGTCGGCATTGCGTAAGAGCCGTTCAAGCACATTGCGATGCAAGCGATACACTTCCTTTACATCACTAAATTCGTCCTGGCACTGGCGTATCACCTCGCGCGGTTTGAGGCCACAGTGAATAATCAGGTAGGCAATCCGCTTTTCACGCTCGGTTGGCAAGAAGCTCTCGATCACTTCCCACAGGTCGCGCCCATCATCCTGCTCTTCTGCCGCCGGCTCTTCGGGAAAGCCCGACCCAGGATCCGGCAATGGAAGTACCTGGCGCACATGCGCGCGGATCGTATCTTGTAGCTCTCCATGCAGACTGGCCTTCAAGTACGTCAACGCGGCTGCCAGCGAATGGAACACCACCGCTTGATTGCGCGTGGCCCTCCAGAAACGGGTGAAAGCCAGGTCGACAAAATTCTCTTCGCTCTCATAGCGCATGGCGCTTTCCCGCAGTGGGTGATTGCGCAACCAGCCCACCACCATACGCCGAAAGCTGCGTGTCAGTAGTTCCCACGCACCGTTATCTTGTCCGGTAATGGCGCGATAGAAAATTTCAAGGCAGTACCGGTCATTAAAGACCTCACCTTTACGAAAGTTGGCGATCTCGCGCTGGCAGCGTTCTGCGAGTGCTGCCAGGCTCATTTGGTCAGGTAGGTCTTCCATCTCTACACCCATCATTCGACCTACTTTCTTGCAGGGGTCTTTCCTAGGCCCCTACAACCGTAACATAACTGGCACGTATGACATGTGGGCCATGTGTGGGCAACACTTTTTACATGCAGGTATGTCAAGCCACTCGCTTCTACAAAACACTGTTACGATACTGTGATAGACGTATTAAACCGACAGTAATCAAATTGCTGTGAAACGTTGGTCGCAGGTCCATCTCTCCTAAAGAACCTGCGCGGAACGGAAGAAACCGAAGACAACGGTATTTTTGTATATTTAAGCTCATATTTAGCTTAACGTACCGCTGCAATACTGTCAAGGTAAACAAGCACATGACGTGTGTGATTCAATTCACTTTCTGTCATCACATGTATACTTTGCCAGGCTGCATTTGTTATAAGCATAACCGAAACGCGTGGAAATGTGATGTGACAAATGACCCATTTGTCGAGGCTGTCCTGACAAATCCGCCCAAACGCGCATCGCACCGTCCATTTACCTCCATCTGAGAG
>VBFM01000419.1:2168-7736 GCA_005882595.1 Chloroflexota bacterium | reverse complement strand
GAACCAGGTCCAGCTTCAACTGAAACGCCTACATAGATGGTGTTAAAGGCCAGGGAGGGAAAACCATACTCGTCCCAGGGAATGATCAAACACCATTTAAGCGCCCCGCTCGTGGCATCCAGCGCATATGTAGGTGACGGTATGCCAGGGTCGGTTTGGCCAACTGTGCCAAAGAACAGTGACAAGTAACCATCGTCTCATAAGTTGCATAACTTGGCCTTCTTTCTGCAGATAACCATGCCTCTCCATCAACCATATCCACTTCTACAAATCTTAAAATTATTAATGAAAAATTTCAATGGTTCAAGTTGTGTTTTCTTGTTTCAATTCATTTTCTTAATCTAAAATGAATAAATTGTAATATTACCTGGGGCAGGATGGATTAGCACAACTGGTACTACCCATCCCGAATGCGCAGCGTTGTGGATGTCAGTGTGGGACTGGGCATCGAGGTATCTTTTCCAGCATGACTTGATGGGAACAGGCGTCTTGTCAGTACGCCCTGATGTGTCGGACGTTGAGGACAAAGCAGCACGACAGGCCTGCATACCACCCTGGGCGTGCAGGCCTGTCGTGGAGTTCAGACAGAAGCCCCACCCGTTAGGGCTGGGGCGACTGACGCAGCAAATCGTCCCTATGTCCCCACTTATCCAGGAAACGATAAAAATTTCTCCTGGTCAGGCGGGTACGCTCGGCATCAGAGAGTTTGGCATTTTGCAGCTGAGGGTGACACTCAACGGGTAAGCCGGGCGTGACGACGGCGATTTTCCCACAATCTCTCACTGCGAAGTTGAAATCGATATCCATATAATAAGGGAAACGATAGCGCTCGTCGAACAGGCCTGCGCGCCTGAGCAGCGTTCTTTTAAAGGCCATACATAGTCCCGCGATTGCCTCAACCTCTTGTTCGTTGGTCTCTTCAAAGTGGCGCATATCTTCTGTAAGCAGGCCGCGCAGTCCCGTAATGCCAACATCGCTATCCGATAAGACTTCGCCAAGTGGCGCAAACACATCGCCGGTCAGTTCAACCGAGCTATCAAGCAGCAGCACATACTGTCCCCTGCTGCTCTTCAGCCCGACGTTGCGAGCTTCGGCTTCACCTACCTGGCGCGCAACGGTCACCAGGCGCAATCGCTGGTCATCACGCTGCATCACTTTTGCCCAGGAGTTCAGTTCATCCTGCGACCCATTATCGACCAGTACAATCTCAACAGCATGCCCGTCAGCGAATCTCGCCACGCTTTCCACGCAGCGTTTTGTTTCTTCAAAGCTATCACACGCCAGTATATTTACCGAAAATGCGCAGCTATCTGCTTCATCCAGCAGCGAGGGAACCTGGCGCGTGGTGCGATAGACTGTGCCGTCAACCTCGACGCTGGGAAGGATGATGAGATGCGCTCCATGGGGATTATCTTTAATCCCGTAGCCTGCCTCCTCAATCTGCCGTTTCAGATCATCGGCCCGATCATATTTCCCTTTCCTGCGCAATTCATCACGCTCGTGTGAGAGAGCCAATATATCTGCTGGAATACCAGTGCGAGATGGTTGTACAGTCATTTGCTTAACCCTTCTATAGACCAGGACAGGCCTGGCCGCTACATGTCTATTTACGCTGCCAAACACAGCTACCAACCGAGGGCCAGACCATCACAACGAGGGTCGGCAGCACCCTCAAATATACGGGTGTCAGGGCTGATACGGATCGCCTGCGCGTGGCCCATCCCATCTCCCCACGACTCTTCAAGCAAAATGCGGTGGCCAAGCAGCTCCAGCAGGAACGGCACTCCGCTGGTGAAGCGCCGCTCCAACACGACCACTTCAGCGATACCGCGTTCCAGGTGTTCATCAACACCGCTCTGTCCCGCGATCAAATCCTCACGCCTGCCCGATGCATATATCCTCATACGGCCACTGCGCCAGCGCGGCGCGGCTATGGCCTGCTGCGTATTCATCCCAAAATCAAGCATGGCCGAAAGCAATTGCACGTGTATCTGCGGCTGCGCATCTCCGCCCATCGTCCCCAGCGCCATATACGGTGTGCCGTCGCGCATCACCATGGCGGGGGTAAGCGTGTGCATCGTGCGCTTGCCCGGTTGCAAATAATTGACGTGGCGCGGATCGAGCGAGAAGTACGACCCCCGGTTATGCAGCATCACACCTGTATTGCCTCCAACGACGCCGCTTCCAAAGCCATTATAGAGGCTTTGAATGAGCGAGACCACGTTCCCCTCGCCATCGGCGGCGCACAGGTACATCGTATCGCCCTCTTTTTCCAGCCCTCCCGCGACACTGACCGCCGCCTTCTGCGGATTGATGCGCTTCCTCTGTTCTTCCGCGTAGGCTTTACTGAGCAGCCGCTCGACCGGTACATCCACAAACGCCGGGTCTGAAACATAGCGATCGCGGTCCGCGAAGGCCAGCTTCTTCGCTTCGAGCAGCAGGTGTAGGTATTCAGCCGTCCCATAACCGAGCGACTTGAGATTATAGCCCTCGAGAATATTGAGCATTTCAAGCGCGGTGATGCCCTGCGTATTCGGCGGGAACTCGTACACGTCATACCCGCGATAGTTCGTGAAAATCGGTTCGACCCAATCCGAACGGTGCTGCTGCATGTCTTCCATGCTCAAGACGCCGCCGCTCTGCTGCACATAGTCGGTAATCGTGCGCGCCAGCGGACCGCGATAGAATGCATCGCGCCCTTCTTTCGCCAGTATGCGATAGGTGCGCGCGAGATGCGGCTGGCGCAGGATTTCCCCGGTATGCGGCGGTTGATTGCCGGGCAGATAAACGCCCGCGCTGCTTTCCCACCGCTTGAGTACCGGTTCAGCCGCCCTCGCCAACCAGCCGCTCAACTTGGCGGTGACCGGCATACCCTCTTCCGCGTGCGCAATCGCCGGGGCAAAAACCGTCTCTACCGGCAGGCTGCCAAAGCGGCCCAACGCCTCAAACCAGCCATCAACAGCCCCCGGCACATTGATCGAAAGCGGGCCGCGTTCGGGAATGCGCTTCATACCTTTTGAAGCGAAGTACTCCGGCCTCATGCCCAGGGGAGCGCGGCCACTGCCGTTCAGCGCGTAAAGCTGCTGGGATTTGGCGTCCCAGATGAGCATAAACACATCGCCGCCCGCGGAACAGGTGGAGGGATAGACCACGGTCATCGTGATATTAGCAGCAATTGCTGCGTCTATCGCATTTCCACCCTGCGTAAGTATGTGTAAGCCCGCTTGAGTTGCGAGGTAATGCGCGCAGGCGACCATTCCACGAGTTGCATACACTGGCTGTTCGGAGAGCATGGCGGGAAACTCCGTTTCCTTATTGGGAGGGAACCATTTATTCAGTCGTCGTGCATTACCATTATTATAGTTCCTGACCCCTAATTTTGCAAAGGCATCTGATTCAGGGCTATCCCTCTTATGCCTTTTTGAGCTGGCTCTCCGCCAGCTCTTTCACGCGCTGCACCGCATCGATGTGGCAAATCAGCGTTTTATCCTCCATTTCCACGACAATCACATCCTCCAGACCAATCGTGAAGACCTGGCGCTGCGTGTTGTTGTAGACAAAGATATTCTGGCTTCCCAGTCCATGATGTGCCCCAACCGATCGCACGCCCGCATCATCTGAGTCAAACAGCGAGGCGTATTGCTCCCAGTTTCCCACGTCATTCCAATCAATATCCACCGGAATAACCACCAGATTTTGCGTTTTCTCCAGCACACCATAGTCAATGGAAATACTTTGCAAAGTAGGCCAGAGTTCGTCAAACAGGGCGCGTTCCTGGGCAGTTCCCATCGCCCGCGCCAGCGTGTCAATCCTGCTTGCCAGTTCGGGCAGGTGCTGGTGAAGTTCACCCAGAATAGTCTCGACCCTCCAGATAAACATGCCGCTATTCCAGACGTAATGGCCATCTTGTACGTAGTTCACGGCGGTCGCCAGATTGGGCTTTTCCACAAATCGCTCGCCATGAAATGCCTGGTGATCAAATCCCTCGGCCAGTGGAGCCGCGTAGCGAATGTATCCATAACCGATTTCAGGCGCGGTGGGTTTGATGCCCAGCGTCACCAGGTAGCCCTGCTCCGCTAATCGAGCCGCCAGGCGCAGCGCCTGGTTAAATACTTCTATTTTTCTGATGACGTGGTCAGCCGTCAAAACCGCCATGATCGCCTGTGGGTCCTCCCGTGCAATAGTCGCGGCTGCCCAGGCGATTGCCGCCGATGTATTGCGTCCTACCGGCTCGCCAAGGATATGCGAAACCGGCACCGGTGGAAGATGCTCATGCACAAGCTCCGCCATACTGCGGCCCGTCACCACCCAGGCATGCTCTGGTGATACAAGCGGCTCAACCCGCGCCAGCGATTCCTGGATCATGCTTCGACCGTTGGGAAGAGGCAAAAATTGCTTTGGGAAACTGGGGGTGCTCAGTGGCCAGAGGCGCGTACCGCTCCCTCCGGCGAGAATAACCGCGTTGAGATGTTCCATAACGCTCTCTACAACCTCACTGTACTGTATTTCCGCAACGAGTAGTTAACTCGTATCTGGTACACTTATATGATAGAGGAATTGTAGCGGTCTTCGCCTTTTGTGTCAAATACTTTCTTCAGCCTGACGCGGGTGCATTTCCAATAGCATCCAGGGTCTTGCTCACTTTTACACAAAACGCTACAATGCAACAAAAACAAATGTAAACCAGACCATGCAAAGGGAATGTATGTTTCGCAAACTAACAGCCATCGAGATCGCAGAAGGGGCGTTGCTGGCGGATATCGGCATCATCTTTCAACTGCTCGCTATCTACATCCCTATCGGCAAGGGCATCTTCCATGTGCTCACTCCCATCGTTTTCGCCATTATTGTGCTGCGACGCGGCTTCTACGTTGGTACAATGAGCCTGGCCGTCGCGCTCTTCGTTATCTGCATCTTCCGTGGGCCGGGAGCATTTTTCAATATGTTGCTTGAATGCGGGGCAGGCCTGTTTCTTGGTTTGACCATGAGGCACCGCGTGAGCCACTATTTCATCATTTTCGTGGGAACCACCTGCGGCGCGGGTGCATTTTACCTCTTGCTGCTCTTCTTTACTTTTCTGAGTGGTCTTCCAATTACAGACATTGTCAAGGGTCTGCACGGATCATATCAGAGCGCCGTCTCTCTCGCCGCCCTGGTTGCCGCGAGTTTTGGTCTCACTCAATTCTGGCAACACTCGCTCTTCCCGCTTATAGACGCCATCGCCAACCTGGCTTTTACCTACTGGTGGGCCGCGTACTATATACTGAGCTGGGTATTTCTCTTGCCGGTGGTGATCGTCGTCTATTATATTACCAACCTCTTCGTCCGCAGGCTTGGGTACCCGGTGCGCCCATTTCCCAGCGGAGTGCTCGAAAGCTTACAGTACTGGATTCTGCGCACGCTCACCAGGCTCATTCCTGAACGCGGCATCGGCAAGCACTGGCTCGCACAAACACTGAGGCGCGAGGTGCGTAGATTAGGGATAGCGAGGCACAAATCAAGCGTATGAACCAGGCTCCTTTGATCGATATACAACAAATCAGCTTTACCTACCCTGGATACAAAACC
>VBFM01000419.1:0-2130 GCA_005882595.1 Chloroflexota bacterium | reverse complement strand
TCTCGATACAGCCGGGAGAATACCTGGCGCTGCTGGGCCACAACGGCAGCGGTAAATCGACGCTGGCCTGCCAATGCAACGCCCTGCTCACTCCCGATAGCGGACACGTGCTGGTAGCGGGGCGAGATACTTCAGTGCAGGCTAATCAAAGAGCCATACGAGATATGGTCGGCATGATCTTCCAGAATCCAGATAACCAGATCATCGCAACCGTGGTAGAAGACGACATCGCCTGGGCACTCACCGTACGGGGTATGCCAGCCGCGCTCATCGTCGAGCGCGTCGCAGATGCTATGGAGGCGGTGAGCATTGCGCACTTGCGGGGATTGCCTCCCCATAAGCTTTCCGGCGGTCAACGCCAGCGCTTAGCCATTGCCGGAGTACTGGCGCTGCGTCCGCAGTGCATCATCGCCGACGAGGCTACCTCCCAGCTTGACCCGCTCTCGCGTCAA
The DNA here is from genome assembly GCA_005882595.1 of Chloroflexota bacterium. Taxonomy (GTDB): domain Bacteria; phylum Chloroflexota; class Ktedonobacteria; order Ktedonobacterales; family Ktedonobacteraceae; genus VBFM01. Next base: position 1,678 of record VBFM01000419.1, on the reverse strand, counting down.
GAAATTGCCGCGCTGCTCCAGCAATTGAACCGCGAACACGGACTGGCGGTTATCCAGGTAACACACCTGCTCGAAGAGGCGGCCCTGGCGCAGCGCATTATCGTGATGGAACAGGGGCAAATTGTCATGGAAGGGCCGCCCCCTGTGATTTTCGCTGACCTGGAGCGGCTGCGTCAGCTCAAACTGGCAATCCCTGAACCCATCGAACTGGCTGCACGCCTGCGCAGAGTGGGTTTCCCTCTTTCACCCGGGGCGCTGACGGTGGAGGCGATTGCGCGGGAGTTGGTGCAGTGAAAGATCCGATCATTCTTACCAAACACCTCTCGCATACCTATCAATCAAAACATGCTGGCCCGCTGCAAAAAGCGGCGCTTATCGATATCAACCTGGAGATCGCGCGCGGAAGTTGCGTTGCCATCATCGGTGTCACAGGTTCCGGCAAATCAACACTGGTTCAGCATTTCAATGGCCTGCTCCGTCCTACCTCCGGCACCGTGATCGTCAATGGCATAGACGTGAATGCCAGGAAGATAGACCGGGCAGCGCTGCGTCAGCGCGTGGGGATGCTTTTCCAGTTTCCAGAGGCACAACTGTTTGAGCGCACCGTCTATGCCGATGTCGCCTTTGGACCGCGACGCATGAAACTCGGACGAAGGGAGATACGCACGCGCGTGATCAACGCGCTCGATATGGTTGGACTGCCACACAAAGAGTTTGCGCTGCGCAGCCCGTTCGAGCTAAGCGGCGGTCAGAAGAGGCGCGCAGCCCTGGCAGGAGTGCTGGCCATGTCACCGAGCGTGCTGGTACTCGACGAGCCAACGGTTGGGCTCGACGCCGCTGGGCGCAGCGAATTTTACGCCTATCTCCAACGCATTCAACAGGAGCAAGGCGTGACTATCGTCCTGGTATCCCACGATATGGCCGAGGTGGCAGCATTGGCCGACTGGCTGTTTGTCCTACATGAAGGTCAACTGGTGATGCAGGGAGAACCGCGCCACGTCTTCTCCGAGAGCGATGCGCTGCGCCAATACGGGTTGGCAACGCCCCCGCTCAGCGAGTTGCTTTCGCTATTGCGTAAAGCAGGGATGTCTATCTCCGAAGAGGTTTTCACTCTTGAAGAGGCCTTTTCTGCGCTTTCTGCCATCAAAAAGGTACCAGGTAAAGGTTACTGATCTATGTTTAACTCTATCCCTATAGGCATCTATTATCCAGGGAAAAGCCTGATCCATCGCTTGCAGGCCAGGACGAAGTTGCTGGTCATGTTCTGGCTGGTCATTTTTTTCATTCTGGCCAACCACCATTTCTGGCACTTTGTTCCCTACATCATCGCGGCTGTACTGCTATTTGCCACCATTGCCTTAGCCGGTATCTCGCCGCTCTATCTCTGGCAGCGCATGTGGCTGCTGGTGGTCTTTGCTCTTATCGGCATCTTCCCTACGATACTCTTCTACAGCGCTTCAGGTACCGCACCATTGCGCACGCTTGGCCCATTGCTGGTCTCCTATGGGCTGCTGCGCCAGATAACCGCCGTCTATGGTGTCCTGCTGGTCATCTGCCTCCCGCTCTTCATCCTGCCGCTCCCGGCATTGCAGCGCACGCGACAGCGCGGCTGGTTTAAGTTCGCCAGGTTTCTGCTCATTCTCCTGACGATTGTTGCCGTGGGCTTTCTCTGGATCAC
>VBFM01000456.1:0-3161 GCA_005882595.1 Chloroflexota bacterium | reverse complement strand
TGGGCCTTGCTCAGACAGAGGATGAAGCTTATCAGTATCTCACCGGATCAAACAAGTAAGGGAAAAACTAAGTCCAATTACCCGAACATAGACGGAGAGATCAGGCGTAATGTACAAACCGCCGCCGCCAGAGGACGACGCACCACACGACATCCCGGAGTTTTCTTACCCTCCAAGAAGGCGTAAAGAGCAGAAGTCTGTGCCTCGCCCTCTAGCGCGTAAACGCGCGCCAGAGGACTATAACGAAGACGAACGTCCGGGGGAGCCCATAACTCGACGAGCTTCGTTATTGCGCGAAAAGGAGCAACAGAAGCAGGCGTCACCTGAAACTTCGCAGCACGAGACACCAGAAAAAGCGGCATCGAGGTCCAAAGCGCGTCCATCGCGAGGTGAACACGGTACTACAGGCAAGATACTGGTTACGCCAAACCGCCGTTCCTCCAACGTCTATGTGCCGCAGGAAGCGGCGCCAGTTACTCGAAGGAACCGTCGCTCCGGCACTAGTTCATGGCGTGCACAGCCGCGGCCAGTCTTCAGTCGTAAGCAGGTCATAACGGGCGCCGCCGCAGTAACATTGATCCTGGTGCTGCTCATTCCACTCATCATAAAAGCCAATCACGCGCAAACAACCGTCTCTTCAAACACACCTTTTGCAGGCAGCACCCAGGCGGTTGGTTTTAGCGGGCAGCCGCTCCCCAATCACGAATTGATCATCACGCCGCAGGATACCGATCATCCGGCCCCGCCGGTTATGGCAACGTCTGCCTATCTGTTCGATGCTGGTACAGGCGATACAGTCTACGCCTACAATCCGTTCATGCACCTGCCCATGTTGAGTACCACCAAACTGATGACAGCATCGCTGGCGATAGAGCAGGCAGGTGATAAGCTCGATCAGAGAATCACAATTACAGGCGCCATGAACCGCGATATCAACCGGCTCAGTGCCGATAGCGCACTCTTCGGCATCAAACAAGGGGAGATCTATACCTTACGTGACCTGCTCTATGGGCTGCTCTTCCTCTCCGGCAATGACGCGGCTATCGCCATCGCCGACGCGCTGGGAGGCAATCTGCAAAGCTTTGTGGCAGAGATGAACCAGAAAGCGCAGCAATTGGGCATGTATGATACCCATTTCATGAATCCCCACGGCTTACTGCAAACAGGACAATATTCCAGCGCTCACGACCTGGCTCTGCTGGGCAAATATAGCATGAGCCTGCCAAAGTTGCACACCATCAGCGGCGGAAACGCCTACCATATCCCCCAGGGCGGGAACCATTCAGAGCGCTTTCTCATCAACGAAAATCAATTTCTCTGGTGGTATCCGGGTGTAGATGGCGGAAAAACAGGATACGATGGGCAATCCGATTTTATCCAGGTGATGTCCGTTGCGCGCAACCATCATCACTTGATCGGCGTCGTCATGAATACCAATAACTGGTGGACAGACATGCGCGACCTGATGAACTGGGGCTTTGACTCGTTCAACTGGATTTCGCCGCACGATGTGGATATGCAGCACCCCATCCCCTATGACTCCCTGTGGAACTACTTCGCCAAAGATACAAGGGATTACACCGTGCCGACAGCAGATCATGGCCGCTACTATGTCTTTACCGGCTTTAGTATCACCGGGTCGATCATGAAGTACTTCGATGCGCATGGAGGATTAAAGACCTTTGGCTACCCTAAGAAAATGCTGATGGCTACCAGCAGTTCGCTCATCAGCCAGCAGTTTGAACATGGCGCCATCCAGTGCGACCTGGCCATCAACCTATGCCAAAAAGTTTGAACACCACCCATTTCTTGTTGAAAGTCTTAGAGAGTCTGCGAATGATTTCCTGTGCGACCTTTGTGGTCGCCTAGCAGGCATCAACCCAAGCTGGAAAACCAGGAACATACAGATGTTGATGGGCTTGTTCTTTTTTGTTATACTACACGCAACAATTAATAAAGAATGTCTGAGGTATGAAATAGCATGGTAAAAGAAGCTATACAGAATGGCAATAGCATCATCGTCCCGCCATCGGGCATAGACAGAGGGCGGCTAGCGTTCGCAATTTCGGCAGGAAAACTGGTTGGCGCCACAGGTCGCCTGTTGCGCGTGAGCGGCGGCACAAGTTTGCCCGGCATGGTCGCACGGCGCATCGACCCCAATATCTTGAAATCCGTGATTGGCGCCAGCAAAGCAAAGAAAATCGTCATCACCGGCAGCAATGGCAAAACCACTACCTCGCGCATGACCGCCACGATCGCGAAGCAATGCGGCCAGCACGTTTCCCATAATCGCTCGGGTTCTAACCTCGTCCAGGGCGTAACATCCGTTGCCGTCAACTTCGCCAATATCTTTGGACGGCTTGACAGCGATGTGCTGCTCTTCGAAGTCGATGAAGGCACCATGCCCCTCGTCGTACCGGAGATCCAACCCGACGTGGTAGTAATCACCAACATCTTCCGCGATCAGCTCGACCGCTACGGCGAAATCTACTCCGTCGCCAACGCACTCAATAAGGTCATTGAAGACCTGCCCGCGTCCTGCACCGTGCTGTTAAATGGCAACGATCCCCAGGTCGCCAACTTTGGGCAGCATGCGAAGGCCAAACTTCTATTCTTTGGATTGGAAACGACCGAAGTGGGCGTGCCCATGCCTGAGCAATCGGCCGATGTGATTCGCTGCATTCATTGCCAGGAAGACCTGCACTACCAGGTGGCCTACCTCTCACACCTGGGCCTGTATCGTTGCCTCAACTGCGGCTATGGGCTTCCTCCTCTGGACATCGCCGCCACCGTCGTCAAACCAGCGCCCGACGGTCAAGGCCCGACACATGTCGAACTGCGCACGCCGCAGGGCAACATGACGCTCGACATCTCCCTGCCCGGCCTGCACAACGTCTACAACGCGGCAGCCGCGACCGGCGCTTGCCTGGCCATCGGTCTGGAGCAGGAGAAGATGCCCGCCGCTCTCGCCAACATGCGGACCGCCTTTGGCCGCCTGGAGAAAATCACGGCGGGCGATCAGACCATCTACCTATCCTTCGTAAAAAACCCCACCTCGTTCAACCTCATGCTGCGCTTGATCGCGCAACATCCCGGCAAAAAACACCTGCTGGTGGCTGCCAGTCACACGCTAGTTGATGGCGAAGACTTTTCCTGGCTTT
>VBFM01000418.1:0-5914 GCA_005882595.1 Chloroflexota bacterium | reverse complement strand
AGGGGCGAGGGCGGACGACGCGGGGTGGGGAGGGCCTTTATGGTCGCCCGCGGGGTGGGGAGATGGTCGTGCTTCCGCAAGATATCAGTGAGATGAACAGGTACGCGGGCGACCATAAAGGCCCTCCCTTCCGCTCCCCACCGCTCTCGCCCCTACGGATGTTGATGGGCTTGGTCTTCGGTTGATGCCTATTGGGAGGGTCTATGACTTTCGGCTTCGGCACGTTGTCAGAATACAACCAGTATGATATGCTTGACAGGCAAAGACTTCCAGATAATTGAGCGAGAAATTGGGTAACGAAGGACAACAACCGCCCTTGCCTCCACAGGGACCGCAAGGACAACAAGGCTATTATGGCTGGCAGTACGACCAGGATCAACCAGGTCCGGTGGTACAACAATCGCCTGTCATCCCTCCACAGCATCCAGGTCAACAGCAGCCGACCGTCTATCCACCACAGGCCTACGGGGCGGGAGGACCGGGAATGCCGCCACAGCCGCTGCCACCACGTTACCAGCAGCCAATCAAGGATATGGGAACCTCGTTGGGGTATGGGCAGGGCATGGAACACCAGTACTTCAACGCGCCTCAGCCTTCGCAGGCTTTACCACAATTGCGCCAGGCACGCTTACAGCAGTTGCGCGAGGAGCGTATGCGCCGGTCACAGCAGCGCATACGCCCGGATTTCACGGGATTGATCCGGCGTAAGGGCAAACGACCGCCTGCTCCAGGTGCGCCCTCTTCACCACCAGGAACTGTACCACAGCCGCCTGTATGGAACCAGAATGGGCCGCAGCCACCGGTAGAAATGTCACCCCTGATATCAATGCCCCCAACCGAATTTTCGCCCAGGCGCTCGAATATTCTGCCGCCTATTATACAGCACAGTCCTTCTGGCCTGCCTGGAAGAAAGGATGTAGGGCTTCAACAGGCTGGACAGGTTTCTCAAGACACCGGCATGATCCAGAAGGCGCGTATCGGCAGGGCAACCATGATCCTTTCGGGCGCGTTCATTGCCAGCCGCATACTTGGCCTGCTGCGGACGAGCATGTTCGCGTATGTTTTTGGCACGAGCATTACCTCTGACGCTTTCCTGCAAGCCTTTCTGGTACCTGACCTGATCTTCAACATCGTGGCCGGGGGCGCTCTCAGCTCGGCTTTTATCCCCGTCTTCACCCATTATATGATCGGTGAACATGATGAGAAAACCGGCTGGCATATCGCCAGTTCCGCGTTAAACCTGGCGATTGCCATTATGATGTTTCTTGCGCTGCTGGCCATTATTTTCGCGCCCTGGCTCGTGCCGCTCTATAACCCAGGGATACCTCAGGTTGAGCTTAATCTGATCATCTCGCTTTCACGCATCATGTTTTTGCAATCGATTATACTCGGCGGCGGTGTGATTATCACTTCGATTCTCAACGCAAAGCAGAATTTTTTGCAGCCTGCCATTGGCACTGTGCTGTATAACGTCGGCCTGATCGCGGGTCTCATTCCCGGTATCTTCATCATCTCTCATATCAACACCGCGCATTTGACTGCAGCCCAGACCGCAAACACCTTCCTGGCTCATCAGACCACTGCCGTCTATTTTGCGACCTGGGGTGTCGTGGTTGGTGCGCTGTTACAGGTAGGCACGCAGATTCCCGGCATCATCAAAGTGGGCATGCGCTATCAATTTTCGTTTGACTACCATCACCCTGGCGTAATACAGATTGGCCGCCAGATGATACCACGCATCGTCAACGCCGCCATGCTTTACTTTTCAACTTTCGTCGATCGCGGCTTGATTTTATTGCTGGTCATCGGCCTGGCGCTTAAAACATCCGAGCAAAACGGCTACATCACGCAGTATTACCAGGCTCTCCAACTGGTCCTGCTGCCTCTGGGCGTTTTTGGCATGGCTATCTCTACCGCGGCTTTTCCGACAATGGCCGAGAATGTGACGAGGGGGCGCTTGGACAGGGTACGCGCTATCATTCAGGACACTCTGCGCAGTATCCTCTTCATGTCTATTCCATCGAGCCTGGGACTGATCGTACTGGGTTTGCCTATCATCCAGGTATTATTGCAACACGGCGCGTACTCGCTGAACAGCGCAGAGAGTACAGCTATTCCCCTGGCATTTTTCGCTCTCGGCCTGGCCGGTCTGTCCTGCGTCGAAATACTGACGCGCTCGTTCTATGCCATGCGCGATAGTAGAACACCCGTCACTATCAGCATCGCCCAATTTATCTTAAAGATCGCTTTAAGCATCGTCTTAATTCAAATGGTAACAAACATCTCGTGGGGCCTTGGCGTGCTCGCGTTTTCAACTTCACTGGCGGGCCTGCTCGAAGCGTTCGTACTGTTGTGGCTGCTGCAACAGCGTATCGGCGGATTAGCGTTGCGCGAACTGGCCATGTTCGTAGGTAAAGTACTCCTGGCCTCGCTTGCTATGGCCGTTGCGCTGCTGATAATTCGCTTCATCCTTGACCATATACTGGTCACAACAGACCCTGGTCAAACGCTTGGAGGCGTGGGCACGGTCGAAGCCTTGATTAAGCTGTTGATTGAGCTGGCTGCCGGCCTGTTTGTCTATATCCGTGCCACTCGCTACCTCGGAATCGAGGAGTTCTGGAACCAGGGACCGGTGAAGCGTGTACTCGACCGCCTCCGCCTATCCTGGGTCTAGCTCACCCCCCCGTCTTCTCTTCTTCAGACTCACCGCGTTCCGCGTTCTCAACAATATCTCCATCGCGGAAGAGAATGTTTTTTGCACCTACGCGCCACTTCGGGGTGCGCCGCAGCAGAAACTCAAGGTCCATCGAGAAATGCAAAAATTCTTCTTCCTGCGCGTGTTCCATAATCTTCTTCGCATCAGGGTCCTGCTCAATGGAAATACGCTGCTGATACCAGCCGATGGCCTCGGATTCTTCCTTCAAAGAAGCGATGACGCGTGCAAACGTGCGTATCTCCTGGGATAATTCGCCTGCTGGCTCGTGATACTGATCAAAGCCCATGCTTTTTGCCTTCCTGTCTCTCTATTCATGACAATGATATTCATCGTAATGGTTTTCACCACTGTCTATGATAGGGCAGGTGCAAGCCACAGAGCAAAGTGAGCAGTTGCTATGACTTACTGTTCCTTCAACCCGGGCACATCCTTCATCCCCGGCACGCGAAAGACCAGGCGCACCGAACCGAAATGCAGCACATCCCCATGCTGCAATAATTCAGCTTTGAACGGAAGCAGCGTCAACTCACCCAGGCGCGATTTATTGCGGCTCTTGAGGTCTTCAATATAAAAGAAAGTTTTCTCGTAGCGAATGCGCGCGTGCTGCCGTGAGACTGTCATGCGTGGGTCGACGGTGCTCAGATCAATCTCAGGGGCGATACCCCGTTTCGGATCAAGACGCCCCACCACCACGTAATTATTCTTAATCGCAAAGCGCTGACTCTCACTGCCCTCCTGCTCAAAATAAAGATACGCCAGTACACCTTCTTCTTCAGGAGCAGGCCCTCCGTTGCTGAGAGCAGACCGCCTGATCGTCTTTTCGCCGCCAACCAGAGTCTCGCGCAGTGTCACATCCTCCTCAACCTGCATCGAGGGCATTTCGCTGGTCAAACCTGCGCTCTTTCCAGGAGGCGCAGTAGGCCTCTCGGCTGTGGAACCTATAGCAGGCAGTGCATCAGGGGGTGTAGTACTGCCTCGATACGCAGGTGGTTTGCCGGGCGCGGGTATGGCATCTAATGCCCTGAGCAAAGCCTCAGCATTGGGAAAACGTTGGGCCGGGTCTTTTGCTAAAGCGCGCTCGATCAGGGTTTGCAAGGCCTGCGGCGTATCATGATTGAATTGCGCCATCTGGGGGGTCGGACTGGTACTTTGCAGAATCCCTGTCTCCACGGAGTTGCGTCCCACGAAAGGTAGCCGCCCCGTAACAACCTCAAAAATAAGCAGTCCAAGCTGGTACACATCGCTCCAGGGGCCGATCATGCCATGTGAAATGCTCTCTGGAGCGGCATAGCCAGGATCAAGGTACCCGATGTCATCTCTGCGTTGACCACTGACATACCCCAGTTGTTTCAACAGTTGGCGCAGGCCGATATCGTCTAACTGCACGCGGTCCGTCGTCCCTACAATATCAACCGTGACCAGCTGCGGGCGCAGATCGGTATCGACGACGCTCTGGGCCTGTAACGCTACCAATCCGCGCGCCATCTGCCGCGCGATATCCATGGCTCGCGGCAGATCAACGTTTTCCATATCAAGAACTTGACGCAGGGTAATGCCCCGCGGCGGATCGGTGGCAATATAAGCGCGCTCACCATCGATACCCCAGTCGTACACGTGAACAACATGTGGCGATTGCACCAGCCGTCGTCGCTCCAAAGGCTGCAACAGGTTCTGCGCGAAACCTTCATCCATCGTCGGAGGCAATTCGATCACATAGAGTCCTACCACATCACCTGTGTTGCGATTATAGGCAGTATGTATCGTCAACGATGGGCCAGAGGTGATGACCTGCCCCAGTTGATAGATACCAGCAACCATGCGGGGATTGCGCTGCATCATACGCGCCTCCTACCTTGGGCTTTCTTTAATTGTACAATCCTTGCTTCACATAGTTCACGATGGCCTGCCAGTCATTATTCCTGGGCAACAGGATGGACTGACCATCATTTGAGGTCGAGTCAGCCAGCACATTGTCATTCGATAATCCCAGGCGGTGCGCATTGTTCAAATCCATCTTGAGCGCAAACTGTGTCAGGTCGGCCAGCGACAGGTTTGAATACATGGTCTGTTTCAACGCATCCAGCGCACCATAAATGCTGGGCCAGGTATGCCAGTCCTTCAGTTTCGATAAGGCTGCCTTCATAATGAGCTGCTGGCGTTGGGAGCGCGCGAAATCAGAGCCTTCGGCGTTATTATCGAGCACATAGCGCGCCCGCGCATAGACAATAGCCGTCGCTCCGTCCATGTGCATCGGCCCCTTCGAAAAATGCACCGTTATCCAGCTTGCATTAATAGCGGGGTCGTCATTTTTGGGATACCTGGCGGTGAATGCATCCGGGACGGTCACATCCACACCGCCAATAGCGTCGATGAACTTACGGAAGCCCGCGAAATTGATACTCATCCAATATTTTACATCCAGCCCGGTCACCAGTGAAACCTTCTGCGCGATAGCATCGCCCCCTGCGATAGGATTGGCATTACCATTGGAGGCATTCGTGTAAATGGCGTTGATCTTGGTATAGTTCCCGGAACTCGGCGGATACTGTACCCACAGATCACGCGGCACCGAAAGCAGCGTCGTTTTATGGCTCTGTGGCAGCAGGCTCATCACTACCAGCGAATCGGTCAGGAATGCCCCGTCATGCCCGGCCCCACCATAGCCCATGATGAGGATGTTGACGCGATCACTCGTATTCATGTAGCCCGTCTGAGTGCTTAGCGGCGATTGCGTCGAGATGGCCGAACCAAACGCCAGCACCTTTTGCATCGTCACGATGAATAGACCGCCCAGGACTATGAATAGCAAAAGCGTCCCCAGGCAGCCTATCTGACATCCCCTGCGGCGACGAAATGGCCGTCTCGGCTTCGCTCCTGGACTGGACGGTGCGCCGCCTATTACCAACGGACGCTGCGCAGGATAAGGCTGCGCAGGGTATGGTTGCGCATTCTGCTGTGCAGCAGGAGCTGGTCCCTGCTGCCACGACGATGGAGAAGGGGTTCTCTGCGAGTAGCGAGCCGCGGGCTGATCCGCCATAGACCTGTAGGGTTGCGGCTCTGGTGATGGTGGCAAGGGATTATACTGATAAGGTTTACGTGTAGAACGTGTTATAGGATAGGGCACATCTGATTGCGCGCCAATCTGGTTTGTAGGTTCATCTGCAGGAGAGTATCCTGGCGTTTGCTGAGGTTGCGCAT
>VBFM01000417.1:0-10014 GCA_005882595.1 Chloroflexota bacterium | reverse complement strand
CCCTAAACATGCCAGAGAACTTCGAACGTATTCGCCGATTATTCGAAGAAGCAGTTGCCGAGGAAGTCACGTCCGAATTTGACGATGATAAATACGAGGAGAAGCAATGACCACTACAACCAACGTTGAGTTAATACCACGCGACATCTTATTTGGCAATCCCGTCAAGACCAGCCCACAGGTTTCGCCGGACGGCAGGCGGATGGCCTATCTTGCCCCGGTGAACAACGTCTTGAATGTCTGGGTGGGAACGATTGGGCAGGATGATTACCGATCCGTCACCAATGATGTAGAACGCGGCATCCGTTTTTACGCCTGGGCCGCCGATAACAAACACATCCTGTACTTGCAGGATGTGGGCGGCAACGAGAACTGGCGGCTCTACGCCACCAACCTGGAAAGCCAGGAAACACGAGACCTGACGCCCTTTGAGAATATTTCCCGAACGAGTTGCTCATCGGGATGAATAAAGACAACCCGCAGGTGCATGATGTCTACCATCTTGACCTGGCTTCAGGCGAACTGACGCTGGTCACAAAGAATCCCGGCAACATCGTTGGCTGGGTCACGGATGCCAACTTCAAGGTGCGCGGCGCGCTGGCTATGGCTCCCGATGGCAGCCTGCATTTGCAAGTGCGCCAAAACGAGGAGTCCGAGTGGACTGAAATCGTTACCTGGGGGCCTGAAGATAACCAGACCAGTGGCCCTGTTGGCTTTACTCTGGATGGGCAATCTATCTACCTGCAAGATTCACGCGATTACAACGCGGGCCGCCTGGTCAAAATGGACATTGCTACAGGCGCAATCACCGTGATTGCGGAAGACCCGGAGTATGACGTGGCAAGCACGATGATCCATCCCGATACACGCGAAATCCAGGCTGTCGCCTTTGATCGAGATCGCCTCGAGTGGCTTCGAGTATATACGCGGACTCCACCGGGGAGACTTCGCCGTCAGCAGCCGTGACGACGCGGATACTACCTGGATCATTGCCTTTACCGTCGATAACGGTCCCGTCCCATTCTATGCCTATGACCGCAAAACACGCATGGCCACCTTCCTCTTCGACAACCTGCCCGCGTTGAACGAGTATACACTGGCGACTATGGAACCCTTCTCATTCACCTCCAGGGATGGTCTGACCATTCACGGCTATCTCACGTTACCACCGGGAGAAGAGCGGAGAAATCTGCCGATGGTGTTGAACGTACACGGCGGTCCCTGGGCGAGAGATGACTGGGGGTATCGCCCCGATGTGCAGTGGTTCGCCAATCGCGGCTACGCCTGCCTGCAGGTCAATTATCGCGGCTCCACGGGCTATGGAAAAGCCTTTATGAATGCAGGCAATAAAGAATGGGGAGGGAGGATGCACGATGATCTGGTGGATGCCGTCAACTGGGCCGTCGAACGCGGCATCGCCGATCCAAAGAAAGTGTCTATCTTCGGCGGCTCCTATGGTGGCTACGCCGCGCTGGTAGGCGCAACCTTCACCCCAGACGTCTTCTGCTGTGCGGTGGACATAGTCGGTCCCAGCAATATTATCACGTTGATCCAGACGATTCCACCTTATTGGGCACCCCTGGTCTCCATCTTTCACCAGCGCGTGGGCGATCCCAGCACGGAAGAGGAGTTCTTGAAGTCGCGTTCGCCGCTCTTCAAAGTAGACCAGATCAAGATTCCCATGCTGATCGGACAGGGGGCAAACGATCCCCGCGTCAAACAGGCCGAATCTGAACAGATCGTCGAGGCCATGAAGAGCAAGGGCATTCCTTATGAATACATGCTCTTCCCCGATGAAGGACATGGGTTTGCCAAGCCGGAGAACCGTCTGAAGTTTTATGCTGCGGCTGAGAGATTTCTAGCGAAGTATATGGGGGGTCGGTACGAGGAGTAGGTTAATTCAACCACCCCGGCACATCCACAATCGAGGGCAGAATCGCATCGGGCTTAATACGCTTCAGCTGTGGCGAACTGGCATTGTGCTTGCCGGTGCAGACCAGCACACCGCGTAGACCAGCCTGCTGCGCTCCTCCAATATCGTTCTCGATATCATCGCCCACCATCACGGCTTCGTGGGCTGGGACACCGATTGATTGTAGGGCTTGCTCGAAGAAGGCGCGGTCGGGCTTGCCCAAAATGATCGCCTGCTTTCCGGTGGCTATCTCTAAGGCGCGCACATACGCGCCACTGTCCAATTGCAAACCCTCTGTAGTGCGCCAGTATAGATTGGCATGGGTTGCCAATAGTACTGCTCCATCCATCAGCATACGGAAAGCAGAGTTCATGGCTTCATAGGTCAGCAATTCTTCAGCGCCACCGATCGCTACAATATCAGCGTGGTCATCCACCAGTTCAATGCCTGAGAAATCATCGGCGGTGTTGCCTTTCGTTAACAACCAGCAGCGCTTGCCCGGGTAATGCTGTCGTATGTAGTTGGCCGTGGCTACTGGCGCTGTCATTACCCGTTCTTCAGGTAGAGGGAGGCCAATGGCATGCAATTTTTGTACCAGGGAGGCACGCGAACTGGTCGTCGTATTGGTCACAAAACAGGTTTGATATCCCTGTTGCTCTAACCAGTGCAATGTTTCAGCTGCGCCCCGAATCGGCTGCAAACTGACGTGTAGAACTCCATCAATATCGAGGAGTACGCCGCGAATAGCAGACATAGTTATGCTCCATCATTTTTTGCGCTTTCCCTGTTTCTCATGCTCACAGTATACCAAATAATGCTATATTTGCCGTTGTAGTTGCATATATGTCTTTCTTGCTGCGTAGGATACTCTACCCATAGCATGACTTATCGCTCATCTAGTCCGTTTCAACATCAGGATGAGTCACAATGTGATGCATAGCAATGACATTCATTCCCGAATGATGTATAATAGCCGCGAAGAGTAGCCTTTTTAGGAGGAGCAATCGCATGAGCGGTGACATGGTAGGACGTGTCATCAAGGGACGGTATAAACTCATTGACGAGTTAGGGCGGGGCAGTTTTGCCACCGTCTATATTGCGCGTGACACCAAAACGAATCGCATCTACGCGATGAAAGTCATGCACTTTGAACTCTCGGAAGATGGTGATCTACTCGCGCGTTTCAACCGAGAGGCGCATATCCTCTTGACCCTCAGCGACCCCCATATCGTGCGCATCTTCGAAAAAGAAGATGAAAACGATTTACACTACATCCTGATGGATTACATCGACGGCCAGAACTTGAAGTATCATACTCTCACACATGGCCAGATGGAAGCGGCGCGCGCGCTGGATTATGCACATCAGATCGCGGAGGGGCTTGATACAGCGTATAAACATGGGGTCGTCCATCGTGATATAAAGCCGCAGAATATCGTAATCAATAGTAAGGATGTGGTGAAAATCACCGATTTCGGCCTGGCGCGTAGTCGAGAAACGGTCACATTAACGCAATCCAATGTCTTTATGGGAACCGCCTACTATATCCCGCCGGAGCAGGCCGAAAGTGGGCGTTCAGCAGATACGCGTTCCGACCTGTATTCTTTAGCGACGGTCCTCTTTGAAATGCTCACCGGCCATCCACCTTTTGAGGGAGATACTGCAGTCGATATCGTTGTGAAACACATGAACGAAAAAGTGCCCTCTATCTGCCGCCTTCGCCCCGACCTACCACCCGAAATGGATCTATTCATGCAAAAGGCTATGGCCAAATCACCTGCGGACCGTTATGGCACGCCGCAAGAGTTTATTAGTGCGATTGAGCAATTGCAGCAGCGCGTACCACCCATGCAAGCAGAACGCCAGGAAACTGGAGAACGCGCCCCGATTGCAAACAATGGATATGAACCGCAAGGCGCTCGTGAGCCGCAGCCGGGACGCGCGCAGGGGCCTTCGGGGGGACAGGTTGGGCAGCCATCCGGGGCGCAGGCAGCGAAGGGGGAAAGGATACTTGCGGCAAATACGCCCGCGGCTCCACAAAGGCAGGCCCGCCTGCTGGTACTTTCCAGTAATCAAGCTATTCCCTTAAACGGCGAATTGATGGTCGTGGGACGACACGACCCCGTACTGGGCATCTATCCAGAAATTAATCTTGCAGACAAGACGGTAGGGCGACGACATGCCTATCTGCGCTATCAAAATGGACAGTATACCGTCGAAGACCTCAATGCTCTCAATAAGACGCGCTTAAATGGAGTAATTTTGACGCCGCACGAAGAACGTACGCTCAAGGATGGCGACATTCTACGCTTTGGCAGTGTTGAGGTGCGTTTTGAATTGCGATAAATGCAATTGTAGGGGTGCGAGATATGCCATGTACTTTGATCAGTACAGCTTTCGCGCCCATCAATACACCGGGCGCAATCTCTACGATACGTTGCGCTCCTACAATTAAGAGAGGTGAACGACATGAGAGAATTTCTCAGATTTGCAGCCGTTTTTGGGGACACACCGACACCCTTCTACAAAAACCCATTTATTATCGCAGCGGCGGCACTGGTTGTAGCGCTTATTATCCTTGTTGTAGCTCTGTTCCTCTTCCGCAATAGCGGCAAGAAGAAGGCAGGCAACGCCAACCTTGCCGGCCAATCGGATTGGCAGCGCCAGCAAGGGCAGGCAGGTGCGCAAGGGGCCTGGGGGCAACAACCGGCGGGTTGGGGTGCAAATGCTCCGCAGCAGCAGCCCGGGAGCTGGGGTAACCCTACTTCTCAGCCACAGCAAGGCGCATGGGGTGCGCCTGCTCAGCCCGGTGCGGTAGGCGGAGCAGGATGGGGTACTCCTGCTGCTCCTCAGCCACAGCAAGGTGGATGGGGCACGCCTGCCCAACAGCAAGCTCCGGGGTGGGGAAACTCCGCCGATGCGCAGCAGCAACCAGCAGGATGGGGTAGTCCAGCATCTGCTCAACAGCAGCAACCGGCGGGATGGGGAGCGCAGCAACAGCAGCCGAGCGGCTGGGATCAAAATGCCGCGCAGCAGCCCGGGAACTGGGGTAGTCCAGCATCTGCTCAACAGCAGCAACCGGCGGGATGGGGAGCGCAGCAACAGCAGCCGAGCGGCTGGGGGAATGCATCAGGACAATCCGCACAGCAGGCATGGGATCAAACAACACCGCCTGTAGCGCCAGCGTCAGATCCCTGGGGACAACCGCAGGCCGCGCCTTCATGGGGTTCACCCGGTAACCAGCAGCAAGCGCCCAACGCATTTGGCGCCAGTGGTTCGGGTCAATCCTGGGGACAGGCAGCACAACCCGTTGACCAGTGGGGACAGCCCATCCAGCAGCAAGGGCAACAATCAGCCTGGCCCGGCAGCGTGTCACAACCTTCCTCCACACCTCCTGGTGGAAATGCACCCGTACCCTCGTGGCAACAACAGGGGCAGGGTATTGGACAGAACCAGCCTGGGTTCGGCGCTATGGAAAATCCTGACGGAGACCGTACCTTGCTGCGACCTTCCGGCGCTCCCGCTGCCGGTCCGCAGGGACGACTGGGTATTGTTCGCATCGAAGAGGGAAAAGAGCCGGGGCGCGTCTATGAAGTTCGCAAAGAGAGCCTGAGCATTGGACGCAGTCGCGAAAGCGACATCTTCCTTGAAGACCTGGCTGTATCACGACTGCACGCCTCCATCATCAGCATGGGTAATGGCAACTATGCCCTGCGCGATGAGGGCAGCGCGAACGGGACAAAGGTCAATGGACAGACCGTCAACAAATACCAGCCCTATCCTCTACAAGAAGGGGACAAGATTCAACTGGGTCAAACGGTTTTAGTCTTTGCGAGACGGTAACACTCGTGTAGGGATGAGAGGCGCCCGAATCAGGATATGCAACAAGATCCCTTGCTCGGTACGACGTTTGGGAATTACAAAATCCTGGCCCCGCTTGGTCAGGGAGGGATGGCCCATGTCTATCGGGCGCGCCAGGAGAATCTAGACCGCGAAGTCGCGGTGAAAGTTCTTCCACCCTGGTATGCAGCTGATCGTAATTTTGTTGTGCGCTTCAATCTAGAGGCACGCCTGATTGCCCGCCTTTCTCACCCCAATATTGTGACCGTTCACGATTTCAATGAAAGCAACGGGCATCTCTACATTGTAATGCAGTTGGTTGATGGCGGCACTCTGAAGCAAATTCTGGATACTTCGCGCGATGCAGTGAGCATGGGTACCTCCTTTCCTCCCTCGATGAGTTCACCGAATGCCCACCCGCTCCCTGGCACGATGGATGTGCTGGAAGCTAACCGTATCTTTCAGCAACTCGCCAGCGCCCTGACCTATGCCCACGAGCAAGGCATTATTCACCGCGATATTAAACCGGTCAATGTCCTGATGGATCGCTCAGGGCGCCCAATTCTCTCCGACTTTGGCATCGCGAAAGCGCTTGCCAATGGCAGTGGTTTGACTCGCCCGGGGGCCGGGGTGGGCACCCCTGAATACATGTCGCCCGAACAGTGTAAAGGCGAAGAGGTGGATGGACGGGCGGATATTTACGCGCTTGGCGTTATGCTCTTTGAAGCTCTCACCGGGCGCACTCCTTTTGTCGGGGATAATTATCCGGCGCTCGCGCACGGGCATCTCTACCTGCAACCGCCAGACCCCCGGCTCTTCAATCCCCGGCTTTCGCCACAGGTCTGCCAGGTGATCCTCATAGCTTTGCAAAAAAAACCGGAGATGCGTTACCAGCAGGCTAACGACCTTGCCCTGGCCCTTGAGCAGGCGGTACATCCTTCTTCTATAGGGATGGGGGATATTTCCGCGCAGCCAACGCTGAGACCCTCGGGCATTGAGCGCGCGCCTACCACTCCCATTTACACCTGTCCCACCTGCCACCGTCCCAACAAGCCTGACACCTACTTTTGTGTACGATGCGGCTCTCTGCTCAATCCCTGCCCCAAATGCCGCAATCAGAATCGAGCCAGGGACCGCTTTTGCACGCGGTGCGGGCAATCGCTGCAATACCGTATACAATAACGAAACCCCACCTTATGTAGGGGCGCAATTCATTGCGCCCACCTCTGGAAAATCGGCCTGTTACGAGGGCGCAATTCATTGCGCCCCTACATCTTACCAGGTGAAGTCATCCGCTTGTATGCATACTCGTTCCAGCACAGATCGTTGTTCATCGATACGTTTGCGCTGGAGGAGCGCGCGCTGCTCCGCGCTCAGTCCGAGAATGGTATGAATGCGCTCTACGATGATTGCTGGCGGTGTTGGTTTGGTGAGGTACTCGATGGCTCCTTCTTCAAAGCCATGTATCTGTTCAGTCAGGTGGTAAAGCGCGGTCAGCACGAGCACCGGTAATGGGGGAGTCAAATGCTGGGCGCGCAGCCAGTGGAGTACTTCCCAACCATCTACAGGCCGCATCTTGAGGTCAAGTATGATCAGGTGCGGTCGATACTGAGGAATAAGGCCAATGGCCTCAAGTCCATCGGCTGCCCCGCATACATCAAACCCGGAGTGTTTGAGATACACGCACAGCACATGCCGGATATCCACATCATCCTCGACCACCAGAATACGAGTCGTGGTCACTACATAATTCACTTCCACAATGACCTCCCTGTTGATTACGGGGCGACCTTGAGGACGCCCTTAAGGGGTGTGAACCCTATCAATTCAGCCACTACAACCATCGCGATACGAGGTGGACGCTTTCTGACTGCCAAACAACCAGATGCACTGTGTGTCAGGCAGCCGGAAAAGCATGTTAAATGACGTCCCTACGAACGCCGTGACAGTGGGAAACGCACCTCAGCGCAGGTGCGGGGGGGTGTTTCCCCTGTGCGGCGCAAATAAAAGCGGCCTTCAAGATCACCTATCAAATTTCTGATGAGTGAAAGCCCGAGTCCTTCGCTACTTTCTTCTACAAAAAGTTCGGCAGGCCCATCGCCAGTATCAAGCACTTCCACAATGACCATCCCGCCTTCCTCACGTCCTCGTATCGTCACTGTACCTTCTGCCTTACCCGCCATGCCATGTTTGATGGCATTGGAGACCATTTCATTGAGGACTAAGGCCAGAATGGATACCGCACGTGAAGGGATGACGACGGCGCAGGGTTCCACTACAAAGATGATATGTGTCTCAGGTGGACGCAGCGTCGCATTGGCCACACCGACAATTTTGCGGGCAATATCATCTACACGCGCCTCACTCAGGTCTTCGTGTGAAAGCAGATCATGCGTCGCGGCAAGGCCTTGCACGCGGTTCACGCTCTCAGCCAGGATATGGCGCGCCTCAGACGACCGAGTGCGCCGCATCTGCAACGAGAGAATACCTGCAACGGTCGCAAGATTGTTCTTGACGCGATGATGCAGTTCGCGCAGCAAGATCGTCTTGATCTCCAATCCGTGACGCGCTTCCTCGTACAAACGGGCATTGTCAAGGGCGATGGCGGCCTCGTTGGCGAAGGTGATGACGAGTTGCATCTGCTCCTCGCTCAAGAGATAACGGTGACTGCTGTAAATACAGATACAGCCCAGCACGTTGCGTTTGACCTCAAGTGGTACGCACAAGACCGAATGCATTTCAGACGACATGAGTGGATCATGTTGCAGAAAACATACCTCTCCCCCGGACTCTTCCCTGCGTCCACCCCGATGAAAGCAATCGACGGCCATACTTGGGCGCCCGGTTTGAACTGCTCGCCCGGCGCAGCAGTGGCCAACGGGGACTTCAATTGATCGTACGTTGGCCTCGTTGAGCCCATAATGTGCCAGTACGTGTAACGTCTGTTTCTCTGCGTCCAGCTCAAAGATGCATGAACGATCAGCCCCGCTCAGCTGGACGGCCTGGGTGGTGATGATTTGTAGCACACGATCCAGGTCCAGGGTGGAGGCGATGATGGAGGAGACGCGGTGGATGGTGGCCAGTTCATGCACTTTGCGACGCAGCTGTTCATCGGTTTGCTCATACAAACGCGCATTTTCCATGTTGATGGCGATAATACCGGCAACTACTTCTACAAAATTGATCTCTTCACCCGTAAAGTCGCGTGGCTCGCCTGATTGCACGTTGATAACGCCGATGAGACGCACGACGTCTCCAAAAAAGATGATAGGCAGGGCCATGAGTCCATGGTACTCCTGGCCATAACTACGCGCTTCCATGGCAAAGACACCATCGGCGAGGGCATTCTGCACGAGCAGGGGTTGGCCTTTGTCGGCGACCCAGCCGCTATATCCTTCGTCCAGGCGCAGGGTGTAATGCATGCCGCCCAGAGGACGCGGCCCATTGGTGGCGCGCAGGGTGAGCACGCGCTGCAAATCGTCATAGAAGAAGATGGAGCAGAGTTCGGCGTGCAGCTCTTCGGCGACGTGCCTGGCGATGGATTCTAGGGCCTGATCCAGGTCAATGGTGGAATTGCTGACGCTGTTGATGCGCTGCAGGGCCTGCAGGCGCTGTTCCATCAGTTGCTCCATGTGTTGTTGTTTGCGCAGCACCTGGTCTATGACGGACTGGTAGCCACGCGTGAGGGCCATGAGGCAGAGCGATTGAAGTTGATAGAGATGGGATGTGGCAGCAACGCGCAGGGATTCTGCCGCTTTCTGCTCGTTAAAGATGGCGTTACATTCCTGGACAAGGGCATCAACATAGGTTTGCAGGCCCTGGATGCGCGCCTCTAACTTACCTTCATACTGGGCAAGGGCGCGACCAGACTGTTCGAAGCGAGCGTCGAGGTCTGAGGGATCATCACTGACGAGGGCGTTGAGGAGGAGCCAGGCATCACTGCCTTCTTCTGGGCCGAAATGCGCTTGTGAGGCGCGCTGTAACGCGGCACGCAATCTGGCTACGTTTTGCGCGAGGATATGCTCAACCTGCTCCACTTTCCTACTCTTTACCACGATGGTTGCCTGTTCTTGCCGCGCTTGCTATGCTTTCGCGGTCATTGCTCTGCTGGATAGTGGTTGTGTTCAGTATTGCTACACTGACACGCCGACTTTCCACTGCTCCGATGGTTTGCTCCTCCTCTGCCCAACATCACCTTGCCTCATTGTAGTTGGGTTCTGCCTTTCTGTCAAGAAATTCGGATCGAAATACGGGTGCATTTA
>VBFM01000416.1:0-8734 GCA_005882595.1 Chloroflexota bacterium | reverse complement strand
CAACAGCTGTTGCTGCTCCGCGTGTGAGCAGCGCTCGTCGCGAGACGTGTAATCGTTTTTGCGGCTTTTTAGAGGTGAAAGGGAAAGGCTTGGTCCGGGGTTGTAGCTCCTGCTCCAGTTTTGCCTGTAACTCAGCCACAAATTCAGGACGGGGAGTCGCCTCCTCGCTAGAGGCAGTATGGAAGAGCGTCGCCATTCCATAGATGCGCGCCTGTTCAGGCGTCAAATCCTTTGGAGGATGAGCCACGCGCCCGGTTTGAAGCTCCTCGATGAAATGCTCTAGCTCCAGATAATCTTCAAATCTTTCCTGGTCTTCCCCTGCCATTGTTTTGTGTCTCCAAGTTTTCGCTAATCCTAGTCACATGCTGCCTGTCACAACAGGTCCGAGATCAGCAGCGCGTCTCAACGCCCGGTGTTGCAATACCTTCACATTTGCCTCCGTCAAACCCATCCGACTTGCCGTATCGCGGATCGACAAATTGAGCAGAAAACGGCAGGTCAGCACCTCGCGAAAATGCTCGGGCAAAGCCGCGAGGATACGCTTCACCCGCTCGTTTGGCTCACCGCGCGCAATCATCGACTCTATATCGGCCGGACCTTCCCAGCCGGCATCTAACAATTCCTCGAGTGAGCTCGTCGAAATACGATAATAGCTGCGCCAATAATCTGCAATTGTCGTGCGCGCAACCTGAAACAGCCATTTTTGCATGCTCTGCGGACCGCGTTCGGTATCCATCCCGCGCACAGCCTTGACAAATATTTGCGATGTCAGGTCTTCGGCCTCTTCGCGATTACCCACTTTACTGTAGACAAAGCGATAAATCAGGCCGATGTTTTCCTGGTAAAACGCCTGAAATTCCTGCACGTTTGCCCCTCCCGAGAACCTGGTTCCCCTGGCCCCTCGAGAACCTTGCCGCTCATCAACTTGCTCTTCTGCTGTGACAAGATGTGTTCTCGCGTGTTTTCCGCGCAGTGTACCCACAATATGCTCCTGCTCAGGCGAATAAGTCAGTTTCCAGGGCGACCGCACGGCCGCGCTGCCCAGCAGCCCCTTTGACAAATCCTTCTGTGAACAACAGAAAATAAAAAGTCCTGGCAGTTATTATTACGTAGATTGGTTACACTCGCTCTTGCATAGTCCTTCGATTTGTACAATCCATGATCTTGCATGCTCATTATATATGTAGAGGCCAGATATTACCAGGGGTTCCTGCTCTTTATATCAAGTTGCGCCAACATTTGCCCTTGTTTGCCTGTTGCCTCCGCGTACAACTGCGCAAATGCTTCCGGCCCCATTTTCTGTTTCAGGGTCTCCAGGAAGAGTATAAGTGAATTGACAGTCGGGTCCTGCAGGCCCTGGCGCAGCTGTAAGGCGGATAAAAGGAGCGCCAGCGCTTCGAGTAAGTGGCCCTGTTCAAAGAAGAGCATACCCATGTTCGTCAGGATCATCCCCTGGTTGTACTGCTCTTGTAAGTTCATAGCCAGTTGCAGCGATGCAACATAGTATTTGAGGGCCAGGTCGTAGTCTTTCTCGTCCTGCAACAGCAGCCCCATATTGTGCAAGAGCACACTTTCCAGGCGTGCATCCGGCTGCTGTTGCAGCAAGGGAAGCGCCTGCTCATAATTGTCGAAGGCCTGCTGCTTATTACCTGCGCTGCGGAAAATTTCACCCTGATTGATCAGTGTAATTGCCTGCCCTTGTAGATCAGAAATCTCGCGCTGTGTGCTAAGTGCCTGTGCATAATAATGTGCGCTCTGCTCATAGTCATCCAGGCGGCCATAGAGCAGGCCAAGATGACTGCAAATCAACGCTTCGTCGCGGCGGGTCACGATGCCAACAGGTGGAATCATCGCCGTATAGAGTCGGATTAGCGTATTCCATGCGCCCCATGTGACCAGGAGCGCATGCAGCCCCTGGCTGAAAAACAGGTCACAGGCCTGCTGCCAGTGCCAGCCCAGGCATAAATGGGAAATCAGTGCCAGCAGTGGTTCAACATCTTGCATATTCTTGCGTTGCCCAGCAGGTGGACAATAGCGTTGTACCTGCGAGAAATAATAGCTGGTTACTCGCATATGGCCGGCTGCCAGCGCAATCTCACGCGCCTCCGGATTGCCCACCATAGGGTTTGGTTCAATCGCCACGCCGAGAGCGGAGATCAAATTTCCACTGGGCCGCCGGTCATGCCCCTCCAGGTAGTGCTCAATCGCATATAGGCGTATACATGCATGCAGCAGGTAGTGCGGCCACCTGGGCGCGAGGGCCCCTACAGGCGGCATCAGCTGGACGAGCGACATACGGGTCAAGGCCGCGAATTCCCGCTCGAATGCCTGCCCATCAATAGCCGGTCCATCACCCGTGATCGCCTGTAGTATGCCCTCAAGCGGCACTGGTTCACTGAACAGGCAAAGCGCGCGCAGCAAGGTGCGTTGAATGGGATTTAGGAAATTATAGACAAGACTGACCAGGTTCAGGGTGACATCCCCGTTCCACATAAATGCGTAATCAGGCGCGTTCAGTAAATAGTTCAGCGAAAAACCACTCAGCGTGAACAGCGCGGAGAACAACACCAGAGCATAAACATGACCCCCGCAGCGCTGCCAGATCAGCGACAACTCCTGTGAGCTGCCCTGTACCCCTCGCTGGTGAAGGAGCGCTACACCTTCGGGCAGGCTTATACCCGATACCATGTAGGCTCGTACGCGCGTGTGCTCGTTTTGCGCCGTATAGGGCGAGCGGTAGCTCGTCAGCATTACGCGGCTGTTGCCCAGCTCTTGTCGGAGCATTTCCAAAAAGAGAGAAATTGCTCCGCGTCCTGCTATAGGGACGCGATTACCATCTTGCCTTACTGCTGACAAGTAGTGATGAGTATCGAGATGTATCGCGTCCTCGTCAAGTAACTCCTCGAATTGATCCAGCACCACAAATGCGCTGGCTTGAGGATTGCGTAATGCCTGGAGGACAAACGTGATTTGTTGATCAGGTTTCCAGAGCAAGAAATCCGGGGGAAGCATACCTGAACTCAGGCTACTCAGGAGCACGACAAGGCAATCAGGCAAAGTCGCGTTTGGCCCGAGACTCAACCAGGCAAAGCGCTGGAAAGGAGATGCACCTGCCTGAACCTGTCGAAAGACCAGCGCCGCTAGTATCGATTTCCCTGCCCCCGCGTCTCCAGTCAGTACAACAGTGCTGGTTTGCGCCTCTGCCAACATACGCAGGATAGCGGTGGTTTCGTCCGCGCGCTGTAAAATAACGCGGGAATCGGTAGATGGCGGTAATAGCGCGTGAACACTGAACCTGGAAACGTGAGGTAGCTGCGCCTGTGCCTGTTGCATAGAATTATCCGTGTCCCGTTTCCACCCATACGAATAAAGATGTGCTCTTACACCCCTTTGATGAAATAGGAAGCTAGCGCGTTGCCTCATCTCCAAAAGGGCTGGCGAGAGCAACTACAGCAGGCACTCTCCGCTCCCGTACTGTGGTCATCCGCACGTTTCCAACTCCCCTTTCCCAAACCGAGCGGGCACCTTTCAATGCACTCGGCTTTCCAGAATTCCCTCTCTTGGTAGAGAGGCTCAGGAAGGGCTTACGCCTTTCACGGCCTTCCAACTCTCTGCCAAGGTGAGGTGGATTTCCTGCTTCCCTTCCCCTTGTGTGCCGCTTTCCGGCACTCCGCGGTGGGGCATCACTCCCACGAGTACTATGAAAGCTCTGTCGCCATGCGTCCTGCTGACGTGTAGGCGATCCCGTCCTGACGCTCATCAGACGTGGTAGTGTGTGTAGGCCCCTCGTTCGCTTCCTTGCCCCAGTCATTGCTGGGTACTCATGGCAGAGAGACCTTGCCAGCCCGCACAGCACAGACTGGTGTTGCCATGTTGCCGCTTCAGGTATGCTGCGGCAGGCCCTCCCTTTGGCCGTTGGAAGCTAAGGTTCAGCCAATCCAGGTTTAGCCTCTATCCCTTGCGGGAGTTCTTGCACACAAGACTTGCGGCGCCTCGCAGTACATACCTTCCTGTTGAGCCGCTTTCCTGACATGCTACTTTCCCCTTTGGGTTTCCCCGCCAGGTCGGTCAGGTGTCTTAGATGGTGGTGACTCTCGACCATCTCTCTCTGTGAGGGAATCTGATGAGCGCCGAAACGGCGCACCTGTGAAAGGAGTATAACATATTGACACAGCAAGCAGGTAAGGAGGTACCTCTCGTGGTTATACCATAGCCAAAATATGCTAATATGGAAAAAAGCTGTACACCATAGAAAACAACGACTATTTTTCAATGAACGTAGAAGGGATTTGCGCCATGTTACGCATCATCTATATGGGAACACCCCATTTTGCTGTACCTGCTCTCGAGGCCCTGATTGCCAATCGCGCGCCTGGAATTCTATTGCCTGACGGCTGTGAAATTGTCACGGTGATTACTCGCCCGGATAAACCCGTGGGGCGCGGCAAAGAGATAGTCTTCTCGCCGGTCAAACAGGCTGCCCTGGCTCACGAAATCCCTGTCTGGCAGCCTGGATCATTGAAACGCCCGGAAACCATGGCAGCGCTGGCTGCCTATTCAGCCGATCTCTACATCGTAGCTGCCTTCGGCCAGATATTGCCGCAGGCCGTCCTCGATTTGCCGCGTTATGGCACGCTCAATATTCATGCCTCACTCTTACCCAGATATCGCGGCGTCTCCCCCATCACCGAGGCTATATTGCAAGGCGATGTTGAGACAGGCGTAACGATCATGCTCATTGATGCAGGGGTGGATACCGGCCCAATACTCTTGCAGCAATCCATCCCCATTAGCCGGCATGATACTACTGGCAGCCTGACCGAGAGATTAGCAAATGTGGGAGCGGAAGCCTTGCTGGAGGCCTTACCTTTGTGGATTTCGGGAGAGCTGATACCCCAGCCTCAAGACGAGCGACAAGCATCGTATACACGTATGCTGCGCAAAGAAGACGGAGAAATTGACTGGCATCGTCCAGCCGATCTATTAGCGCGCCAGGTCCGCGCCTATACACCCTGGCCCACTGCCTACACCAACTGGCGCAGTAAACTGGTAAAGATTGTCTCTGCGCACGCGCTCGTATCCGAAACACAGAAAGATGCGCCTGTCGGAACCGCGATGCTGCGTAAAGAAGACGGCGAACCGTCGCTCCAGGTCGTCACAGGAGAAGGAATGCTGGTAATCGACCGCCTGCAACTGGAGGGGAAGAAAGCTATGAGCGCCGGAGAATTTTTGCGAGGATACCCACAGATCGTCGGAGATATGCTCGGATAAATAGAAGAGGGCAAGGGAGTACGCCTCTACGAATAGGGGATGGGTCAGGCTTGTCCCCGCCCTGGCTTGTCCCTTGCCCTTACCAGGATATGTTTACCGAGAGGTAGCTTTGGGCCGCGTAACCAGCGACGCGATGATACCAATCACACCTAGAGCAAAAAACGCGATAGCGTGTTTCCAGTGCATGTTCGAATCAGCAATAACATGGTTAATGTTTGGAACGAGGAAAAAAGCTCCCAGGGCCAGACCAACAATTGCTACAAGAATTCCACCATAGAAAAGTGCCGGGTTGCTGTTCATCAATTTTCATTACCTTTCTTTTTTTGAAAGCACTTAATAATCCCTCATAGGACGCCCCTATTATAACAAATATCTCAAACTCTACAAGGGGATTAGCCAATATAGATACGACTTTTCCTGCTTACAGCATGCAAAACAAGCAAAAAACCGGAAGATACTTAGTGTGGTATCTCCCGGTTTTTTGCTTGTTTTGCAAAACTACTTGGCAACCGCTTTGGAGCGAGTCATGAACATGCCGGCGACACCAGCAATGAGCAGAACCACTCCAACACCCAGACCTGTATAAGCACGTGCTGGATGCAGCCCACCGGTCAGGTAGTACACACCAACTGCCAGGGCGATAATGCCAACGGCGATAACAGCATAGAAAAGTGCGGCATTCTTCATGTTAAAATCTTTCTACCTCTTCTTTGGGACTTGGACAAAATATGCGCTTTAGCCTATCCAAAGCGTGCATCTATTGTATCAAACGTATCTACCTCTTCAAGCTGCATATGCATATCTAGAATAGCCATTTTGGGTAATTAATGATTTAAGACGCCCTGCCATGCAGCACTGTTGCCAGCAAGACGAGCGAAACCAGCCCTAATGCCCAGCAGTAGTAGGCAAAAGGATTGAGTCTACCCGTCTCAAAGTACTTCATCAGGAACTTTGTGCTCAGATACGCGGCGACCCCGGATAATATCATCCCGGTTACTATCAGTAGCCATGCTGAAGCCGACTGGCCGATCAACTGGGGTATCTCAAGCACCGCCGCCAGCCCGATGAGCGGCGTACCGAGCAAAAAGGAGAAGCGCGCTGCATCCTCGTGATTGAGGCGCACTCCCAGGCCTGCAACCATTGTCACGCCAGAGCGCGAAATGCCCGGAATCAACGCGAGTGATTGTACTAACCCGACGATGATAGCCTCTTTCCACGTCAGAGAAGAAAGCGGGCGAAAACTTGCCTCGCGCTCCTTCGCGTTTGTAAGAGCCTCCTTCGCCTCTACTCGCCGCCGCATGCGCTCCCCCGCGAAAAGGATAGAGCCGTTGAGCACCAGGAACGCCGAGGCGATGACCGGCGAAGCAAATAGGGTCTTGAGCGGCGTTTCTAAAAAGAGACCAATTAAACCCGCTGGAATGACACCGATAATGATGAGGAAGCTCACCCACTCATCGGTACCGGTGCGAACTTCGCCCTCTTTGATACTTTTGAAGAGGGTCAAGATAATCCCCAACCAGTCGCGCCAGAAGTAGATCACCAGCGCGATGCTGGTGCCGAGATGCAGCGCCACAATGATGGGAAGAAAACAACTCTGACCTCCACAACCCGTATCGTTAATCAGGTTGGCCCAGCCAAAGAGTCCGGGTAAAATCACCGTATGGCCGAGGCTGCTGATAGGAAAAAGTTCAGTCACACCCTGGAGCAGGGCCAGAAAAATGGTTTGCCAGATATTCAAATTCAACATGGGTGATTACTCTCTAATGTGATAAGTATTTTTGCTCGTCTGCTATAAATTCCGCGTTCGTCTTTGCATACACATTATGCCCATCGGGTTTCGATAGGAAGAAGTAAAACTGGGTCGTCGGCGGGGCCGCCGCCGCCATCAGACTGGCCAGGCCAGGACTACAAATAGGGGTGGGAGGGAATCCCGCATGTGTATACGTATTCCAGGGGCTGGTGGGAAGCACAAGGCGTCCTGCTGCCTGCAACGGCGTCCAATACTTCTTTGTGCCAGGCTGCGAGTCGCGCGCGTATTGTACCGTCGGATCCGCGTCCAGCTCACTGACAGTTTCAGCATTCGGTCTGAAGATACGGTTCCAATAAACGCTTGCTACCAGTGGACGATCATCATCGAAGAGCGCCTCGCGCTGCACGATAGACGCGAGGATCACCATCTGGTAGACCGAGAGCTTATTCTGCTTTGCTAGCGTATCCAGGTGATTTTGCTGTACCTTGCTGGTAAACTCTTTCAACATGGTAGTGATAACGTCCTGGGCTGTCCCATTGACCGGAATGAGGTAGGTATCCGGGAAGAGGAAGCCCTCCATACTATTGCCCGGCGGAATATCTTTCAGAATTGGGAAATTGGCAGCGCCGGGAAACAAATTCGGGTGCATCACATATTTCAGAAAATCTTGCTCATTGAATTTGGTGAGCGGCGGATACGCTGGATCGTTATGCGCAAACTTGTTCGCAATCTCCTCCAGCCGCCATCCCTCCAGGACAGTCACCGGCACGGCATCGGGCTGGGCGTGAAGCAGCAAGGCAATGATCTGATCAATCGTCATACTCGGACTGAGGTTGTACGCGCCTGCCTGTAGTTGCGTATCCAGCCCTTTAATCCTGGCCCAGATGCGAAAAGCGAGGGCGTTGCGAATCAGCCCATTTTCCTGGAGCGCATCAGCAATCTGCGCCCCGGATTCACCACTGTTAATCACAAAAGGTTTCGTGCTTGTTGCATTGGCGTTGGCCGGCTGGAATACATCCGTCACCGTCGTCCACGTAAAGTAGACGATCCCAAATATCAGGAGACCAAGCAAAAGCACTGCAATGATAGCGGCGCGTGATCCTCGTCTTTTCATGTATTTCTAATCCCCTGTCTCGCTCGATGCATGGTCCAGGTATTCCTGTAGAATAACAGCCGCTGCCAGCGCGTCTATCTCATGCTGGCGATGTTTGCGCCGCGTCGTCCTCCGCGTTCTACCACCGCTGCTTCTTTTGCCTGTAGGGGCCCCCGGCGGAGCTTGCTGGCGTTCTGCGAGCAAACGCTGCGCTTCAACTGTCGAGAGTCGCTCATCCCAGAAGGTAAGGGGGATGGAGATATGCTCTTTTAAGCGTTCCGCGAAGGCCTGTACCCGCGCTCCCTGGGTATGAATCTGCCCGTCCAGGCTAATGGGCAGTCCAACGACAAGACCTTCAGCCTCCGTTTCGCTAATGAGTCGTTGGATCGCAGCCCTTGTTTGCGCTTCATCACGAGAAACGTGCAGCGTTATGTAAGGAGAGGCCAGGAAGCCGGAGGCATCGCTAATCGCGACCCCTATTCTGGCATCTCCTACATCCAGGGCCATCAAACGCGCCATTGTCGCTCTCTCCAAACGCAAACATTACTCCCTATAGCATTCTAACGAAGGAGCGAGCGTTTGTCCAGCAATCCTACCCGTTTGGTACAGGGTCTGTGAAT
>VBFM01000455.1:5623-8566 GCA_005882595.1 Chloroflexota bacterium | reverse complement strand
ATGGCGCGGCCTGTGAGATGCACAAAGACATCTTCCAACGTAGGTGCGGTCACGTTTACTCCACGTACCTCGATATCCGCCAACGTGAGCTGGCGGATTAATTGAGCGGCTAACGACTGCCCATTTTCTCCCTCTACATATATGGCATCATCTACGCGGCGCACCGGGTGGCCAAGAAATTGTTCGAGAATGGCGGCGGCCCGTTCGGGCGTGGACGTGGTGAGACAGACCACGTCCTGGCCGACCACGCGCTTGAGCGCGGCGGGGGTATCGAGGGCCACGATTTGCCCATGATCGATGATCGCGATCCGATCACAATATTCAGCTTCTTCCATGTAGTGCGTCGTCATGAAGATGGTCAGCCCGGTGCGGTCGCGCAGTCGCAGCACGTGCTCCCAGACGCTGCGCCGCGTTTGTGGGTCGAGGCCAACGGTCGGCTCATCCAGAAAAAGCGTTTGTGGTTCGTGCAGCAGGCCGCGGGCAACCTCCAGGCGGCGTTTCATACCACCGGAGAAGGTTTTGACGATGTCTTTGCGGCGGTCTTCGAGACCAACGAGTTCGAGTACCTCATGTATACGAGTGGCGCGCGTTTTATGTGGCGTGTGGTAGATCATACAGTGGTAGTAGAGGTTCTGTTCCGCTGTGAGGTACTCGTCGAGTGTCGGGTCTTGAAAGACGATGCCGATGCTCTGGCGCACCTGCGAGGCTTCGCGCTCAATATCGTACCCGTTGATCCACGCGCGTCCGCTGGTGGGGTGGAGCAAGGTGCAGAGCATTTTGATGGTGGTGCTTTTCCCCGCCCCATTGGGGCCAAGGAAGCCGAAGGTTTCACCGCGCTCGATGCTGAGGTCGATGCCTTTTACTGCCTGTATTTGCCCGAAAGAGCGCGAGAGTTTCTCAACTGTGATCGTCATGGTTCTACCTCGATGATGCGGCGCAGGACCGGGAAGGCCGCACCTAGTTGAGCAAGTTCTTCCTCGTTGAGGTGTGCCAGGCGGCGTTGTAGGTTGGCGCGGCGGAACTGGTCATACAGGGAGACCGCGCGCCGCCCGCGTTCTGTGGGCAAAACGCGGACCACTCGCCAGTCCTCTTCGTCGCGTATACGTTCGACAAATTCCTGGGTGAGCAGTCGTTTTACCATGGCTGTCACCGTTGGCGGCGCAACATCCAGTTGATCGGCTAATTCTTGCATCGTGCAGCTTTGATGGGTCATCAGAATGCGTAGCAGCCTGATCTGCCCGGTGGTGGCGCGCAGTTCTGTGATATCCCGCCATTCCGGTGCGATATCCTCAGAATCGGCCTCGCGGGGAATATCCGCGCGAAGTCGGCGCAGAAGACTGGGGATCAGATCGAGTAACTCGTCGGCGATATTCAACTCATTTTGAGAAGGATGCTCATTCATTGGTTCATATTCCGTGTGTTAGTTAGAGTGGCTAGTACTTAGTGTATCTAAGTAAATGATATCCTGAAGAAGATGTATTTGTCAAGCGGAAGATTGAGCAACTATGATTCGGCGCAAGATGCTCTCCGTAGATCGTTTTGCCGGTCGCCCTGTCCATCTTTCACAGGCCCTGACTATGATTCGGGATGTGTGATTGTCAGCAGATATGGTAATATGCTGTCAGATATTGCTAGAGGTGGGCATGACTATTGCATTGGTAGCTCTCGATTATAGTAGACCTGTTCAGCCGTTGTTCGAGCAGGCATCGCCGCGCATAGGAGTCATTCATAGCGTCTTTCGCAAAGCTCTGAATATTGTAGCCGGGGATACGATGCTTGCTCTGCTCAGCAGCGAGGTGCCGCGTATGCCAAATGGCGTGCGCCTGCCAGCACCTATTGTAGAAAAGCTATCCAGGGACTTGCGTCCTGGCCTGGAAGTCAGAATTGGCGATGGTCGGCTCCACATACCAATGCTCGACTTTTCAATGCAACTCCCTCAAAAGGCGGCCTGGGAACCCAGACCTGATATTGTCGGCACGGCAGTGGCCCATCATTCACGTTTGCTTGCTCAACATCTGGCACGTTCGCCGCAGCGAGATGGATTGGCTATGCTGGTCAGACCGCTCCTTTTAGGCCAGCCGACGAGAGAGACGCCGCTGGCAAAGATAGCGCTGCCCCTGCTGCGTTTGCTGGTATATGCAAGCTGGCAATGCGATGTCGCGGGTGTCGGGGAAGCGGCGCGTGGATTAGCCGGGCTAGGGCCGGGCCTCACTCCCTCCGGTGATGATACGCTTGGGGGTTTTGCTGGAGTTCTGGCATTGCTGAGCACTCAACTGAGTGTCGATGCTGTGCCACGCAGTCACCTGGCATCGATCATTGTCAACGCAGCACGGCCGCGTACTACGAAATTAAGTGTTACGCTGCTGGAACATGCCGCGCGTGGCGAGATGGCTGAGCAGGTGGGAGAACTACTTACGGCCCTGGCCTTGCCGGTGGAGGAGTCCGAAGCCGTGCTACACGCGGCAGATCGTGTCCTCGCCTATGGCGCGTGTTCTGGCGGCGATACATTATTGGGCTTGCTGCTGGGGTTGCGAGTGGTGGGGATAGAAGATTGCATCGACTACATAGGAGAAGATTATGGTCATACAGGCGCTACTCAAGCGGAATACCTACTATGATTCGATTGCCCTCATGTCAGTGGTTCAGCATGTGAAGGACAGGGGCGAAGTGGATGATGCCGGGGCTGTCATGGCGACCGAAGCGAACCTGGCATTGTTGGAAGAGGCGGGTCTGCTCCCTATCGCTTTTCTTGCTGAACAGGAGAAAAAGCCTGGGCCGGAGGACCTGCTCATCGCCATACGCGCAAAAGACGAGGCATCTGCCCAGGCTGCCCTGACTTTTGCAGAACAAAAGCTGGCGGCACCGGGCAATCGGGACATTGCAGGCAGCGCATCAACACTGCCGGCACGTTCATTAGAGACAGCGCTGCGGCACGATGGAACT
>VBFM01000455.1:0-5591 GCA_005882595.1 Chloroflexota bacterium | reverse complement strand
CCATGGGCTGCACGTATTTCTCTTCAGCAATAATGTACCAGTCGAACAGGAACGGCGTCTCAAAGCCCTGGCCGCGAGCAAAGGACTGCTGCTCATGGGACCCGATTGCGGCACAGCCATCATCAACGGGGTTGGACTGGGTTTTAGCAATGTTGCGCCGCGCGGTTCCATAGGCATCGTTGGCGCATCGGGTACCGGCATGCAACAGCTCATTTGCCTTCTCGCCGCAGCGGGTCTAGGCATCTCCCAGGCCATCGGTACGGGCGGGCGCGACCTGTCCGAGGCAATCGGCGGCATCATGATGCGCAGGGGACTGGAATTACTGACGCACGATCCGCAGACGGAAGTTATTGCGCTGGTCTCCAAATTACCCTCAAAGCGTGTTGCGCAGGAGTTGCTGGCTGCAGCCGCGCAGTCCGCTAAACCGGTTGTAGCCACCTTCCTGGGCATGACGCCTGAGGAATTCGGGACCGTATCTGGGGATGTCAAGCTCGCCCGGACGCATACTGAAGGGGCTAAACTGGCGGTGTCGTTGGTGGGTGGCGATAGTAAGCGTGTGCCGGGCGAAAGTACTCTCCTTCCACTCCAGTCGCGGCTGGCAGGGGAACGCGCGGGCCTGGCCTCGACGCAGCGTTACATACGCGCGCTCTATTCTGGTGGCACGCTTTGCTATGAGGCGATGTTGCTGCTCAGTGAGCGCGTAGGTGCGGTCGCTTCCAATATCCCTCTGCGCCAGGAATGGGCGCTGACGGCAAAGGAGACGTATCGCGGTCACACGGCGCTGGACTTAGGAGCAGACGAATATACACGAGGCAAGCCGCACCCGATGATTGACCCGACCATGCGCCTGCACTACCTGGCACGTGCCGCGGAAGATACAGAGACCGCAGTGATTTTGCTCGATATTGTGCTGGGCTTCTGTTCGCACCCCAATCCGGCGGCAGTATATGCACCTGTGATTACGCGGCTGCGCAACGAGGCTGTGGCTGCCGGGCGATCATTGCCGGTGATCATCTCCCTTTGTGGTACCGAAGGAGACCCGCAGCATCTCTCGTCCCAGCGTTTAGTGCTTGAGGCGGCGGGCGCCTTTGTATTTGAAAGTAATGAGGTCGCGGTGCTTGCCGCTGCATCATTGGTGAGTGATAGGGGCAGTAGCTCACAAAGAAAGGACCAGGCATATGACTGAGACACCTGAACTTTTTTCCTCTTCTGCGCGTATTGTCAATGTCGGCTCCGATCTCTTCGCAGATGCGCTTGAGGCCCAGGGCGTGCCTGTAAGCCGCGTCTCCTGGCAACCTGCGGCAGGCGATAGCGATGTGGCCCTCAGTCTATTGTTAGGCGATGAGCGCGTGGATCAAGCCAACCAGGAAGCGGTAAAACGCATGATGGCTGCGCGCCCGCGCCTGGTGGATGTGCGCCCGGCCCGCGAAGCGATTCCTGGATTCCACGCGCACCTGCTGCTGCACGCCGGGCCGCCCATTGCCTGGGAACGTATGTCCGGCCCCTTACGCGGCGCGGTGATTGGCGCGCTCCTCTACGAGGAGTTGGCCCCCGGTGCTGCCGCCGCGGAAACGCTGGCGGCGAGCGGCGATATTGCCTTTGCGCCCTGTCACCACTATAACGCAGTAGGGCCTATGGCGGGCGTCGTCTCTGCCTCGATGCCGGTCCAGATCATAGAGGAACCAGTATATGGACACCAGACCTTCAGCACATTGAATGAGGGGCTGGGAAAGGTCTTGCGCTACGGGGCCAATAGTCCCGATGTTCTCGCAAAATTGCGCTGGATGGAGCAGGTGTTGGGACCGGCGCTGGCTCGCGCGGTGCACGCCGCCGGGGGCATCGAGTTACAATCAATCACAGCGCAGGCATTGCAGATGGGCGACGAATGTCACAATCGCAACAAGGCGGCAACATCTCTTTTCGCACGTGAAATCGCGCCCTACCTGGTGGAGACTGGAAATTCCAGCGAGGAGACGGTGAGCGTGTTACGCTACATGCATGGCAATGACTTTGCTTACCTCAATCTCGCTATGGCGATGTGCAAGGCGTTGTTGCTGGCGGCGCACGGCATTGCTTACAGCAGCGTAGTGACAACCATGGCGCGCAACGGCACAGACTTCGGCATCCGGGTGAGCGGACTGGGCGATCGCTGGTTCGTAGCCCCGGCGCAGCAGATCAAGGGACTATATTTCAGCGGCTTCTCCGAGCAGGATGCGAACCCCGATATCGGCGATAGGGGGCACACCGGCAGATGCCGTGCGGTACACCACGGAGATGTATGACATCACGGTTGCCGAGTCCAACCAGTTCCAAATGCCCCCGCTCAATTTTCGTGGAACGCCCACAGGCATCGACATCCGGCAGGTGGTGCGCCAGAACCTCCTGCCCATCATCAATACCGGCATTGCCCACCGTCTGCCGGGTATTGGCCAGGTCGACGCTGGTATCGTGCGTCCTCCTATGGCATGCTTTGTAGAGGCAGTGCACGAACTGGCGGCGAGCATCCAGCAAAAAGTGTAGATCATATCTTTGCTCATAAAAAACTGCCCAGATCGGTTATAACCGATCTGGGCAGTTTTAAGAAGTAGACACTGCTATAAGCAGTAAGCTTGCCCTACGCGCGTTCAGCCGCCCTTGCGATGGCGCGTTTTGCCATCACACCGGCCATCTGAGCGCGATACTCTTTGGAGCCGTGAATATCTCCGACCATTTCCATGCCGTCCGCGGCGTTACTGGTGGCCGCGGCTTCCACCGCGCTGGCGCGGGTCGGCTTGACCGATGCGCCGGTGATCACGACACTGGCCGACGTGCAGGTGCCGTCGGTATCCAGGGTCACGACCGCCGCGCAGCCGACAACCGCGTAATCCGACGCTTTGTTGGCCAGCTTCTCGTAGGCGCTGCCCGTGCGAGCTGAGGGCCTGGCGAAGCGGATTTCGGTAATCACTTCGCCTGGCTCCAACGCAGTCTGAAACAGGTCCTGGAAGAAGTCATCCGCTTTAATGGTGCGGATGCCGTTTGCTCCCTGCACCAGAATATCCGCTTTAAGCGCCAGCACAACCCCCGGCAAATCAGCAGCCGGGTCGGAGTGCGCAACGCTGCCGCCGATAGTGCCGCGATTGCGTACCTGCTGGTCACCGATTGACGAGATAGCCTCTGGCAATACGGGGAAGTTTTGCCGTACGACATCCGAATTGCCAATGGTGACGTAGGTTGTCATGACTCCAATGGCAACCGCTCCATCCTCTTCGCGGACGTAGGAAAGACCCTGGATGCGCCCAAGATCGATCAGGTGGGCGGGCTGCGCCAACCGCAGTTTCATGGTTGGAAGCAGGCTATGTCCACCTGCCAGGAACTTGGCATCATCGCCATATTGCTGCATGAGCGCAATGGCTTCATCCACCGATTTAGCAACGTGGTAATCAAATGCTGCTGGAACAGACATACTGTTTCTCCTTTCGGGCGTGATAAATCAGGCCCCTACGACTGGTGGATGAGCTTCCACAACTTCTCAGAGGTAAACGGCATATCAACGTGTGCCACGCCAAGCGCGTCAGCAATGGCATTGGCAACCGCGGGGGTTGAACCAATAGTGCCAGCCTCGCCGACACCTTTCACGCCGAGCGGGTTGACCGTTGTCAGCGTGACGGTGGAATCAAGTTCAAAGTTGGGAAGCTCTGAAGCAAATGGCATAGCGTAATCCATCAAGGTTGAGGTCAGAAGCTGACCATCTTCACCGTAGATCACTCCCTCGACCATTGCCTGGCCGACGCCCTGCGCAATACCGCCGTGCACCTGGCCTTCAACGATCATGGGGTTGATCTGGCGTCCACAGTCGTCAACCGCGACATAGCGTTTGATCTCAGCGTTCCCCGTCTCTTTGTCGATTTCAACGACGCAGACATGCGTGCCAAAGGGGAAGGTGCAGGCTTCCGGTTCCCAGAAGACGGTGGTCTCCAGCCCAGGCTCGATGCTTGCATGCAGCGTGTTAGAGAGGTTGGCTGTTGCAGCGACATCGGCAAATGTTACCGCTTTCTGTGGTGAACCTGCCACAGAGAACTTGCCATCTTCCAGAGTGACATCAGAAGCGCTTGCTTCCAACATATGGGAAGCAATGTGTTTCATCTTCTCCTTCAACCTCTGGGCAGCTGTAAAGACGGCGGAACCTCCAACAGCAGTGGTGCGGCTGCCATAGGTACCGCGTCCTTCAGGAGTTGAGTCCGTATCGCCGTGCATAATCATAACCTGGTCGGCAGGAATGCTAAACTCCTCAGCAACGATCTGGGTAAAGGTGGTCTCTTCGCCCTGTCCATGCGGCGAGGAACCGGTGTAGACCATGACGGTTCCGCTCTGTTCAACGCGCATACGCGCGCTTTCATAAAGACCTACCGGCGCGGTACCCTTTGGTCCGAAGCCGCAGATCTCAATGTAGGAAGACAGGCCAACGCCCACCAGCTTCCCATTCCCGTTGGAGCGCAACCTGGCCTGTTCTGAGCGCAGATTCTGGTAGTCGGCCATTGCTAGCGCCTTGTCCAATGCAGGCTCATAGTTACCGCTATCGTACACAGCGCCCGCGGCAGACTTATAGGGGAACTGATCCGGTTGGATGAAGTTGAGTCTTCTCACCTCGGCCGGGTCTTTGCCCAGTTCGCGCGCCACCAGGTCAATGGCTCGCTCAGCTATATACGTCGCCTCCGGACGGCCTGCGCCACGATAGGCATCGGTAGGGGCCTTGTTCGTGAAGACGATATCCGCGCTGAGGTATATCGCCGGAATGTCATAGGCTCCACAGGCAACCGGGAACCCGAAAGCAATCATAATCACGTCGGTGAAGATCTGACAATACGAACCGAGATCGGAGATGCCGTGCACCTTCAGCCCGGTAATCTTCCCCTCTATAGTGGCCGCAACCTCAACGTAGTCCACCTGGTCACGCCCGTGAATAGTCACGGCCAGGTTTTCACTGCGATCTTCGATCCATTTGACCGCGTGTCCGAGCTTCATGGTGGCGAAGGCTGCCACCATCTCTTCAGGGTAAATGTTGAGTTTGCACCCAAAGCCGCCACCGACTTCGGGGACAATCACGCGCACCTGGTGTTGAGGAAGACCAACCAGCGCTGCCAGGATGTTGCGCAAGAGATGCGGAATCTGCGAGGAACTCCAGACCGTCAGCGACTTGTTCGCCTTGCGGTACTCGGCGACCACGCCGCGCGTTTCTATCGGGTTGGGAGCGAGTCTCTGGTTAACCATGCGCTGCTTGACCACAATGCCGCCATCAGCTTTGGTCTGCTCGAAAACTTTGTCGATGTCGTCGGTAGGTGGTGTCATGCTGAATGCAACGTTGGTGCCGAACTCTTCATACAGTAGGGGAGCGCCGGGCTGCATTGCCTTTTCGACATCGACAATGGCTGGCAACGGCTCATAATCAACTTCGATCAAGTCGCGTGCATCGCGGGCAACATAACGGTCCTCCGCGATGACGACGGCCACCGGGTCGCCATAGAAGCGTACCTTGCCCTCGGCCAGGGGACCATGTACGCCCATGCCGTTGGCAATTTCACCGAGAGGCACGGCAATAGCAACATTGCCTACAG
>VBFM01000454.1:2883-3788 GCA_005882595.1 Chloroflexota bacterium | reverse complement strand
GCGGATTCATCGGGATGGTCGGGCAAGCTGTAAATTGGGGAATTAAACTGGTGAAATTTACCTTTCGAACAACGCCTCGTCATATTCCCCAATGATCTCGAAACCCAACCTTTTATAACAGGCGATGGCACTGGCATTATCAGCTTTGACGTTCAATCCGACATCCTTCACCGTCACTAATATCGCCTGGCAGAGCTTCGCGCACACGGCCGTTCCCAGGCGCTGCCCTCGATAATCGGGATGCGTGGTCACATTACCAAGGACGCCTATCTTGTATTGTGGCGAATACACGTGCACTCCGGCTACGCTTACCAGCTTTGCATCTCGTCGAATACCGTAGTAGTATCCGGTTTCCAACATGCGTGGATCAAACCAGTTTTCAGGGTAACTAATGCGATATAAGGTTTGTAAATCATCTACATCCGCTACGGTTAATGGAACGACGCCTGAAGTATCAACCTTCTCCAGGCGTGATGTATCTATTAAAGCCATCTTGTAGTGCAGGCCGTGCGATTCGATACGGTAATCACCGGCAAAGACACTCGCCAGGCCTCCGCTAAAATGAGCATAAAACCTTCCTGGGAGCAGAGGCATAAGCGACTGGAGCAAATCGCGCATAGTTGCGAGGCCCTCAGTGATTCCCAGCAGTGTTGGAAGTTCTAACCCGGTATAGAGTAAAACAAGTTCTTGAAGCTCGCCAGCATTTTTCAAGGCATA
This sequence comes from Chloroflexota bacterium, assembly GCA_005882595.1. GTDB lineage: Bacteria > Chloroflexota > Ktedonobacteria > Ktedonobacterales > Ktedonobacteraceae > VBFM01. The sequence continues at coordinate 3,071 of VBFM01000454.1, read as the reverse complement.
CCAGGTTGTGTACTGCCAGAAGAAATCGTCCAGGTCTCCTAGCTCATACAGATGCAGCCAGGTGTTCCGGCGTAGGAACTGCTCGATTGCGCTTTTGTCGTGGAGACAAACAGCTTTCATAAGGCACTTCTCCTATACCCTACTGCACCAGTTCTACGATGCCGATCAAATGCCCTTTGACCAGTGGC
>VBFM01000454.1:0-2851 GCA_005882595.1 Chloroflexota bacterium | reverse complement strand
ACCTGTTCGCTGCCTTCACCGTTCGAGATGAGCAGGAAGTGCCCGTGTTCGTTGATGATGGTAGCCAACATAACCTTGTCTTTGCCGGCCAACTCGGTGGTTATGACACCGGCTGTAGCCCGGCCCTTCTGTGGATACTGGTCAAGCGGCACTTTCTTGCCCAGCCCGCTTTCGGTCACGACGAAAAGGCTCAACGGGTCGGAGGCCGTGTTTTGCTCCTCGCTATCCAGGTAGCACGCGCTGACCACCTTCGTGTTTGGACCTAACGCCATAGCCGCTACGCCCTGTCCGACACGGCCTTGAGCGCGCAAGCCATCATCGCTGAAACGCAGCGTTTGCGCGTTATCGCTTGTCACAAAGTACTCGCCCTGTCCACGCGAAATGAGCGCGGTCACAACCGCGTCGCCTTCCGCCAGCTTCATATCTTGCAGGCCATCCACATCAGCTGTTTTATAATCGCTCAAGGGGGATTTCTTGACTTTGCCCAGTTTGCTGAAAGTCACCAGGTAACGGTCTTCGTCGTATGACTCAAGCGGGAGCAGTGCGACGACTTCTTCACCCTGGACAAGCCCTATCAATTTGCGCAGAGGTTCCCCCTTTGCCGGGCGAGTCCCCTGGGGAATACGGTGTGCCGCGATCTGGAATACACGACCACTGGTGCAGATGCAGAGTACATAATCCTGTGAAGTGGCCGGGACTACCTGGCGCAGTTGCTCATCGCCGCGTACGGTAACATAGGCGGCATCACCATTTTTCCCCTTTGGTTTGTAGGTATCGGCGGGCAGTGCTTTCAACGCACCCGCGCGCGTATAGGCAATCACCAGCGGTTCGCGTTCATGCAGGCTGGCAACCTCGGTCACAGGAGCATGAGCCTGTCCCTCGACCTCGATGACGGTGCGCCGCTCATCGCCGAACTGCTTGATCAGTTGCTGCATCTCTTTTTTGAGCAGGGCGATCAGCGCATCACGATTCGCCAGCAAATACTCCAGTTCGCTGATACGTACCTGCAGCTCCGCTTTTTCTTTGGCATATTTGCCAGCATCCAGGCGTGTCACCTGGGCCAGTGTCATCGAGGCGATCACATCGGATTGGATTGGTGTGAGTTTATAGGTTGTCTCGATCTTTTTGCGCGCCACTGCGCGATCTTCTGCCTGCTGGAAGATTTTGACGATGCGGTCCGCGTTGGCCGCGCCGACGATCAACCCCTCGACAACATGCAGGCGCTCCCTGGCTTTGCGCAGATCAAACTGCGCGCGGCGCGTGACGACATCAACCTGGTGGGCATTCCAATAATTGAGCAATTCGATCATACCCACCTGTTTGGGATGGCGCGCGGCCTGCATCGGCTCACCAAAGAGGTAAACCATCTGGAACGACTGCGCAATCTGCAAATCCGTTTCGTTGAAAAGCTGCGAGAGCACCTGAGCTGCATCGGCATCTTTACGCAACTCCAGCACGATGCGCGTGCCTTTTTCGGTATCGCTCTCGTCGCGCAGGTCGGGCAGCAATCCCTCGAGCTTGCGCGCATTGATGGCCTTGACAATCGAGGCTTTGACTTTATCGCGACCGATGGGCGGGATTTGCGTGACTATCAGCGAACGGCTGCGCGGCGTCTCCTCCAGGCGCACCTCGGCGCGCACAATGATGCGCCCCTTGCCCGTTGTCAGGTAATCTTTGACACCCTCGATGCCCATGACGCGCCCACCCTGGCAGAAATCTGGTCCCTGAATGTAGGTCATGAGCTGCTCGACACTCATGGTGGGGCGATCCAGCAGGGCGATGCAGGCCCGCAATACCTCGGTCAGATTATGCGGTGGGATATTGGTGGAGAGGCCCACCGCGATACCACTGGATGGATTGACGACGGGCGGGATGCGGCCGGGCAGATAGTCCGGCTCCTGCACTTTTGGGTCCTGCTTATAACTTGGGTGCAGCGGAACGGTTTCGCGTTCCATGTCGGCCATCAGCGCCTCCGCCAATGGAGAAAGACGCATCTCGGTATAACGATAGGCGGCGGGAGCATCTCCGTCCTCGCTGCCCATATTGCCCTGACCTTCGATCAAGGGATAGCGCAGGGTAAACGGCTGGGCCATGCGTGCCGCTGCATCATAGACGGAGACATCGCCATGTGGATGGTAGTTACCAAGAATAAGTCCGACAACTTCCGCGCTTTTCACGGTAGGGCGGCTAGAGATGAAGCGCGCATCGCGCATGCCAGCGAGAATGCGCCGCTGCACGGGTTTCAAGCCATCACGCGCATCGGGCAAGGCCCGGTCAGTCACGACTGAAAGGCCATAGGTCGCAAAGGCCTGGGCCATCACCACCGAAAAATCTTCCTCGCGAATGGTGCCAAATGCTGTTGTGTTTTCAGAGATCCTAGCCATATCTACACATCCAGTTCCTTAATCTTGCGCGCGTGTTCCGCCAGGAAGGTACGACGCGCCTCGGCATTCTCGTCTTCCATCAGTTCTCCCACCAGCTTCGCGGCCAGCACGCCATCTTCCATCGTGACGCGCTTAAGTGTGCGACGCGGGGGATCGAACATGGTTTCACGCAGCTCTTTCGCATTCATCTCGCCCAGGCCTTTGAAGCGTTTGAACTCAACATCCTGAGCATCTGGCCGGGCGTTCAGGAATTGGATGCGCGCCTCGTCGTCCAGCAGCCACGTCACCTTGCCCTTGTATTTGACCGAGTACAGCGGTGGACAGGCGATGAACACATGCCCGCGCTCGATCAGGTCGCTAAATTCCTGGTAAAAGAGCGTCAGCAGCAGGCATTGAATGTGCAGGCCGTCCACATCGGCGTCGGTAGCGATAATCACGCGGTGAAACTTAAGACGGCTGATATCAAA
>VBFM01000453.1:1497-4297 GCA_005882595.1 Chloroflexota bacterium | reverse complement strand
ACCTTCACGCCGCCGCAGACGATCGAGGGGAACGCCCCTTTCTGCACCCATAGTCTACCCAATAGTTCGTCGCTTTCGACCAGTTGCAATAAAGGCATCGGAGCAACGCCTGTCGTCGAGCCGGACGGGACGTTGGCGGTCGCGTTCGTCAACTCGCTTGGTGAAAACGCTCAGGCCGGGCAATACTTTCCCGACCGACTGCTGGTTGTGACCTCGCCCGACGGAGGAACGACCTGGAGCGCGCCCGTGTCGATTGCCGCCATTCGCCATATTAATGGCTATTTCCCGCATGAGCGCTACAGCAACTTGACACTACCCGCCTTCGCCTGCGACCCTGTGACTGGCCAGCTCTACATCGCCTGGGCGAACCTGACCAGCGGCGATGCGGATATCCTCTTCAGCACCTCCAACAATCACGGGCTAACCTGGAGCGTGCCCCGGCGCGTCAACGATGATGCCATAGGCAACGGGGCGGAGCAGTTCCAGCCGCAGATGGCTGTCGCGCCCGACGGCGTCATCAGCATCTCGTTTTTCGATACGCGCGTTGATCCGCAGCACAGGCTCATTGATGTGTTCCTCGCGCAGTCCATCGATCACGGGGCGTCGTTTCTCCCCAATGTGCGCGTCACGACCCAGAGCTGGGACCCGGCGGTCAATGCCCCGGTGAATAGCAGCGGCTCGCAATTTATCGGCGACTACCAGGGGCTAGCAGCCGATAACCTGTTCGTGCATCCCTTCTGGAATGATACGCGCACCGGCTTTCAGGAAATCTACACCGCCGCTGTCCCAAGCGCAGTGGCAGTGTAGATTACTCTATCCCCATGAACACTTTTTGCAAGTAAAATGGGGATAGCACCAAACGGTTGATCCCTGCCTTAACGAGACAGAGGAACACGAATCAGGAGATAGCTTGATACCAGATTTTGCCAACCAGGATGTTATACGGTCGCTGGGCATTCACCGCGTCATCGAGCCAGAGGGAGCATTGCCACAGCCGGCCTGGAGGCTTGATAATACACCCAAAGCATGGCCAACCGAAACGCTGATCGATGTACACGCGCTGCACATCGACTCCGCCAGCTTCACGCAGATTGTGCAAGAGTGCCACGGGGACCAGGAACGTATGAAGGAGCATATCCTGGCCATCGTAGCACAGCGCGGCAAAATGCATAATCCTGTCACAGGTTCTGGCGGCGTCCTGATCGGTACCGTAGAGGTACTCGACGAGCAGTTTGGGAAAGCGCATGGTCTGGCTATAGGAGATACCATCGTCAGCCTGACCTCTTTAAGCTGGCTCCCGCTCTTTCTTGAGCGCATCGACGCCATCCACCCGGCTCGCTGCGAGCTTGAAGTACAGGGTAAGGCCATCTTCTTTCGCAGCAATCCGCTCGCAAAGCTGCCACAGGATTTACCGCGGGACATGGTCGTGGTCACGTTGGACGTGGCGGGCGCGCCCTCGCGAGTATCTGCGCTCGCTCAACCAGGACAGCGCGTGACGGTCCTCGGCGCGGGCGGAACGGCGGGCATGCTCACCTTGTGCGCGCTGCGCCAACGTCTTGGCTCAGACGGCGAAATTATCGCAGTAGAATATAGCGACAAAGCCTTGCGTGACGTGGCTGCCCTGGGCGTTGCGGATGTGCTGGTTCAGGGCAATGCGACCAGGCCATTAGAACTGGTTGAGCGCGTGCAACAAGCCTGCAAGGGGCGCGACTACCTGGCAGACCTGGCGATTAATGTCGTCAATGTGCCCAATACCGAATTTGCCACTATCCTGCTCACGAAAGCTGAGGGACGCATTCTCTTTTTCAGCATGGCGACCAGTTTTACGGCTGCCGCGCTAGGTGCTGAGGGTATGGCACGCCAGGTCGAAATGCACATTGGCAATGGCTATATGCCAGATCATGGAGCCGTTGCCCTCCAGTTGTTGCGCGATTACCCCGCGCTCCGCGCTATTTTTAACCAGCGGTTCGGCTCGTCCGGCAGACAGGAATAATTTCACAGCGATGACTGCATACCTTGCCCACATAGTGGCGAACGCGCACATTTCACGGCTCTCCCTGGTAGGGCTTGCCAAGAATGTCGGCAAAACAACCACGACCAATCACCTTGTAGCAACCTTATTGGGTGAGCAGCTCTACCGCGCAGATGAGCTGGCTCTAACCTCGCTTGGACTGGATGGGGAGGCTATCGACGCGTTGACCGGCCTTCCCAAGCCGCGCTATGTCCCTGAAGCAGGGATGCTGGTTGCCACCACCGCCACTCTGCTGCTCCAGGCAGAAAGCGAGGGTGCGCGGATCGAGCGACTGCGCCAGCTTCCGGGAAGGACTGCCCTGGGAGCGGTATTGCTGGCGCGCATACAACATCCCGGACGGATTATCATCGCTGGCCCCACCTTGCTGCGCGACCTACGCAACGCGCTCGACCAACTGCATACATATGGGGCGCGCCTGGGAATCGTGGATGGCGCGATTAATCGCCTGGGGGCAGCCGCCCCTGGCATCACGGATGCCTGTATTCTCTGCACCGGCGCGAGCTTGGCACGGACTCCCGAGCTGGCTGCGCGGCGCACAGTGGACGCGCTCGCGCGGCTTTCCATCCAGCAATCAACCTGGGCTGATGCCTATAGGAAGTATCATGCACAGCAACGGCTGCTCCTCTTCTCTCCAGAGAGACATGGCACAGAGAACTTGCATTCTTCCGGTTCGACCGCGCCAGCCGGGACTGTTGAACCTGCGGATGAGGCCAGGTGGATAGCCGGTCAGATAGACACACATGACCATCCTGTGTGCTTCTTACGAGG
>VBFM01000453.1:0-1406 GCA_005882595.1 Chloroflexota bacterium | reverse complement strand
CCACTCGGTGACGCTCCAACGATTAGCTGCGCGAGGACTCATGGTGAGGGTTGCCAGGTCTATCCGCGTCCTGGCGATGACCTTGAACCCGTATACGCCGGAATACGCGTGCACACCCCGGCGTCTTCTCGACGCGCTTTTGAAGGAATTACCGGAGTTCTATCCCCCCCTCATAGATGTGGTTTCGGGAATGTTTCATGCCCGAGATGATGTAACATCGTAACGTATCTATACATGAAGTAGTAGAACAGCAGAAGCTCATCATGCTGTCGACTCCTCCAATGCTCAGTGATGGTTGATCCGATGGATGCGGCACAGACTCGATCAACCATCACACGCAGTTTTGTTCTGAAGCCTTTTCTTGCTTCAGACCGTATATTCTTCTGTATCTCCACCCAACATCACAATGCAAGCACAAACCAGGAATCCAGCACCTTTCTACCATAGTAGTTCTGTTCCATTGGAGAAAAAGGAGGTACAATACAGTACAGTACCCACCATTATTGAAAGAAAGGATGTGTAGAATGTCCATCGATCTTAAGGCCATGAAGTCGCGACTTGAAGCAAAACGCGATGAGCTGCAAAGAAATATTGCGGGGTTGACGGAGGCGCACCCGCAGCCGGTCGACCCTATTGAGGCGAGCGAGGGACCACAAGATTTCGAAGAGGTGGCGGTAGACTTCCTTGAGACGCAGCAAGAACAATCCCTCCTGGTGAATGAGCAAGCATTGCTCACAGAAGTACAGAGTGCGCTCGAGCGTATCGATCAAGGTACTTACGGGCAATGCCTCAATTGCGGGCAACCCATCCCGGAAAAGCGCTTAGAAGCCATTCCATGGGCCCGGTACGATGTCAAGTGCCAGGCTAAATTAGAGCAAGAGAACCTCGAGGAAGCATAGCAAACAGGTGTGCGAGATCTCGGCGTTCATTGAATCTGAGGTTGGTAGATTACATATCCATCCTTAACCCTTGAACGGTAGGGGTGATGCATCGCGATTGCCTTGCTCGCAAACGCGTGGGCTTGCTGAGAATCTAGAGGAAACACCCAGGCTGCTTTCGGGTCGGCTTTCACTATTGGCGTGTAGGGTGTGTAGCGATTTCTGCCATATTGCAGCCGTTCATCTACTACGCTGCAAATGATACGCTCGGTACTCTCGAATGCAACACGATCACATGTCCAATAGTCGGTGTAGATGTGGGTGACACCCATCTTGAGCAGGTCCTGCACCAGGGCCGTATCGTGCCGATTCTCACGCTGCGCGACCGGTATGAGGTTAAGCGTTTGCACCCAGCCAAGCACAAATGACAGTGCAATCATGAGCAGTAATACATACCTCGCTATCCTTGTACTCAGAGCGAGGAGGGCTGGCTTGAAGATCTGCCTCGCCCTCCAGAGAGGCCAGAGA
>VBFM01000415.1:0-10370 GCA_005882595.1 Chloroflexota bacterium | reverse complement strand
CCGGAGAACTTATTGCTGGGACATGATAACGGGTTGCTCCTGGGCGACTTTGGTGCAGCGCTGCTTACGCGTACCTCGGCGATGCTAAGCACTCAGACCATTATTGGTACCATCTCGTATATGGCGCCGGAGCAACTCACGGGCAAACCCACCCCCGCCAGCGATCAATACGCTCTGGGCATTGTTGCATATGAATGGCTGTCTGGACATTGCCCTTTTCAGGGATCGCTTGCAGAGGTGCATCATCTCCAACTCTACGCACCGCCGCCTTCGTTGCGCACACAAATGCCAGCGCTCTCACCCGCAGTTGAATACGTGATCATGAAAGCCCTGGCCAAGCAGCACAAGCAGCGCTTCGCGACCGTACTGACCTTTGCAGAGGCTCTAGAGCAGGCCAGCCTGCACCTGCAGGCTCCCCCCCGACCTTTGTATCTTGCAGCAGGTGGAGGAACTCAAGGCCATGCAGCAGCTCTGGCGACAGAAGCTATCCTCGCTCCGTCTGCTACTCCGCCACTCCTGCCAACGGTGGCCGTTCCCGCGTCGGAACCACCATTGCCTGAGACGATTGCCAGGAACACACCCAGGCCATCTCGACTCTCTCGGCGCGTGTTTCTCGGCTCGCTCATAGGCTTGACTGCACTTGGCAGCAGTGGTGTGCTGGCATTATGGGTGAAGCAGCAGGAAGAACAATCGGCGCGTGCAACACTACCAAGCCCTACAGCCAGTCCTATACCTGTCAAGAGCAATGCGCTTTACACGTATACAGGGCATCAAGATCAGGTATTTACTGCTGCCTGGTCCCCCGATGATACCTACATGGCCTCTGCAGGAGGCAATACCCAAACGAGACAGGGTGACATCGGAGTGCATGTCTGGATGGCTCAGACAGGTCAAGATGTCTACGTGTATCCAGGCCATTCCATGTTGGTCAGAATGGTAGCGTGGTCGCCTGCTGGCACGCGTATCGCCTCCGCAAGTGAGGACTCGACCGTGCAGGTCTGGGATGCGAGAACCGGGAACAATCCCCTCATCTATAAAGGTCATTCCGACAAGGTTTTGGCTGTGACGTGGTCGCCTGATGGCTCGCTTATCGCCTCTGCAGGTATGGACAAGACCGTGCAGGTTTGGGATGCGAACACCGGTCAACTCAAAATCTCTTACACCCGTCACACGAAAGCGATTACCTCTGTGGCATGGTCCCCTGATGGCACGCGTATCGCCTCTGCAAGCGAGAATGGAGATGTCTACATCTGGGACGCCGCTTCAGGTACAACACAGCAATTATTCCTTCATAAAGCCTGGGTTGGAAGCCTGGCGTGGTCAGCCGATAGTACGTCTCTTGCCACAGTTGATTACAACCCTGATGACAGCGTCAGAATATGGGATATCAGCACAGGAACGGGAAAATCGATCTTCTCTGATGCACCTGCTAATCCTGTAAATACGGTAGCCTGGTCATCCGGTGACAGCTTCATTGCCGCCGGATACGATAAGAACCAGGTGAGAATATGGCGCGTGGATCCTGTAGAGCAGATACTCACCTATACCGGGCATCATGCATCTGTCTTGAGTGTGCAGTGGGCCCACAATGGTAACTCCCTGGCCTCTAGCAGCTTTGATAAGACCGTACAGATATGGACGCTATCTTGAAAGAGGGTAGGTGGGGCACATAAAGATCCTCAGCAAAAAAATTTAAGATACACTACAGGCCTGTTGCATACCTGGGGATAAAAGCATTCGGAGCACAGGTGCTATTGTTCTGTTTGCACCTCTTAAGAAGCATCTGCTAGAATCAAACAATGTCAATGTGGCATGTCCCGGTAGTGCATCGCGCAAGAGTGTTATTTCTTTGCATGAAGGAGGAAAAGGATGGTGATTGCCACCCAACCCTTTGGCCGCAGCGGGCATATGAGCACGCGCACCATTTTCGGAGCAGCATCGCTTGGAAATGTCACCCAGCAGGAGGCAGATCGCACGCTGGAGCTATTGCTCCAATACGGGATTAATCACATTGACGTAGCATCAAGCTACGGAGATGCTGAACTGCGCATCGCTCCCTGGCTGGCCCGTTATCGCTCGCAGTTCTATGTAGCGACGAAGGCTGACGCTCGTACAGCGCAAGAAGCAAAAGAGGAACTCCATCGCTCCCTGGAACGCATGCGCATCGATTATGTGGATTTGTGGCAGTTGCATAGCCTGGCGGATCCGATTGAATGGGATACGGCCTTGAGTCCCGGTGGTGCTCTCGATACGGCTGTTGAGGCCAGGAAACAGGGGTTGATACGGGCCATCGGCGTCACCGGTCATGGTCTGCAGATTGCCGCTATGCACCGGCGCAGTCTCGAACGCTTCGACTTTGATGCGGTACTGCTTCCTTACAACTACATCACGATGCAGAACCCCTATTACGCCGAAAACTTCAAGGCGTTGCTCTCGACCTGCCAGCAGCGCAATGTCGCTGTGCAGACCATCAAGTCCATTGCGTACAAACCCTGGATGGGCCGCCAGCACACGCGCAACACCTGGTATGAGCCATTAGACGATCAACAGGATATAGATGCAGCGGTACACTGGGTGCTCAAGCAGCCAGGCATTTTCCTGAACACGGTCGGCGACATTCACGTTCTCCCCAAAGTGCTCGATGCAGCCAGCCGCTTCCTTGGGGATGCATCAGGCCCAACGGACGAACAGATGCAAGCGCTGGTTGCGCGCCTGGGCATGGTACCATTGTTCGTCTAGCGCCCAGCAGGAGAGTTCGCCTATGTCTACCATCGAATTCGGTCTCATGCTTCAGCCGTTTCCCGTAGGCTTTCCAGGGATCGAGCTCTTCGAGTACAATCGCCGCTTGATTCGAAAGCTGTCGCCTGGCTTCACCACGCTGTGGGTCGAGGATCACCTGCAATTGGGAGAAACCGCAACGCATGAATGCCTGAGCACCTTGAGCTATTTTGCCGCTGAATTTCCTCAGTTCCGTGTAGGAGCGCTCGTGCTCTGTCAGTCGTACCGCAATCCGGCCCTGACTGCAAAAATGGCTGCCAATCTCCAGGCGCTCTCTGGGGGGCGGTTCATCCTGGGGCTGGGGGCTGGCTGGAAGGAAGACGAGTACCATGCCTACGGGTATCCATTTCCAGACACGAAGACGCGCCTGGAACAATTAGAAGAAGCTGCCATCATCGCGAAGACCATGTGGTCCTCGCGTCCGGCCACATTCGTAGGGAAACACTACAGCATTCGTGACGCCTACTGTGAGCCGCCGCCTCATCCCCCCATTCCGCTGCTCATCGGCGGCGGTGGTGAAGAGAAGACGCTGGCGATAGTAGCTCGCCGGGCGGACTGGTGGAATTTCAATTCTTGCACGGTCGAAGAGTACGCTCACAAACTTGCCGTTCTGAAAAGCCACTGCGCTCGTGTGGGCAGAGACCCGGCCGAGATCAAGCTGACCTACCTGAGTACAGCGAGTGTCTCAGAAAACCCCGACCAGGTGGTACGCAGCCCGCAGAAGCATTTCGTGTCTGGAAGCAGCACAGAAGTGATCCGCGAACTGGAGCGCTTTCATGCCGTAGGTGTGACGCATTTCATGTTCAGATTTCTGGACCCCGAGTCCCTGGAGCGCTTCGTTCAGACGGTTGCTCCGCATTTTGCCTGACAGTGGAGATTACTAGGGCGACCGCGAGGGTCGCCCAATAGGCATCAACCTAAGCCTGGAAGTCAGGCAGGAGGCCGGGCGATCCGTAGGGGCGAGGGTGGACGATAAAGGCCCTCCCTTCCCCGCATCCGCCGCTCTCGCCCCTACGGATGTTGATGACCTTTTCTTAGGTTGATGCCTATTGGGCGACCCTCGCGGTCGCCCTGAGAGACGCTCCTCTACACTTTGGCAAATTCCGTCTTCGCCGTATACGTCCCATCTGGCAACTGTTCAAGCGTGTAATCACCGAAAAGCACAGGGTCTGTTTTGTGCAGGCAGAGGAAGACGCGCACGGCTAGTTCACGTATCTCGATCTCGGCGTGGGCGCTGGCGCGCATCTCAATAAAGTGTCGCCAGGAACGCCCATTGCCTGTCACAACGATAGGAGCCTCGGTTTCATTGGGGAGAACGGAACGTGCGCACTGCTGCACCTTTTTGCGTAGATCGGTTTTAGCCTCGGCGCTCAAAATCTTAGTGCCCGCCTGCTGCATTTCTAATAGGCGGTTGCTCAAGGCCGCGTATTCGCTGGATGCGCGTTCGATTCGCTCTAAAAATTGGGTATGGAACTGTTCGTCATCACAATATTCGGGGCGTTCAACGAAGCGCAGCATGCGGCCCGATACGAAGCGCTGGCTCAGCTGCGAATAACTGAATCCTGCACGATGACGCACAACTTCATGGGTCACACTGCGTGAGATGCCGTAGAGCAGGAGGCTAAAATTCGCATGTTCAAACACAGAACCGTGCCCTGAGGACTTGAGATTATCGAAATAGCGAGTGGCCTGGGCATTAAGGGTGCGTTTGGGACCAAAACTCATATAGCAGACCTGCCCGGCAATTTTGCAGAGCTGCGCGCCATCAGGCAGCCGGGTAGGATCGTCCAGGTACTCCGAAAAATGCAGTGTTTCATCGAACCCATCCAGAAAACCTGCTATGCCTTGTAGGTTGACCGTTGGGCGTGCAAGTACAACGACTCCAGGCTTTACCAGGTAAGATGTGCCGCCGGGAGAAGCATACACGGGAGAATCAATCACCGCAAATCCAGAACTATCCTGGCCCTGTAGTTCCTGGAACAGTGTCTCAGGCGAAATCGCAGACATACTTGCCTCCTTACTACTAGCTCAAACATTTATCAACTAGTCTAGCAGGTTGGAAGCGCTGCGGTCAACCTAATGATTATTCGCGACTTGTTCGGATGGAGCAAGCAAAGCGTCCAATGTCGCGCGCCGAATACGATAGGCTTGACGCGCGCCGCGATGAGGCAAGGTGATCGCCTCCAAAACGCCGTTCTTGATCCAGCGCCGGACAGTGGTATCATCCACCCGTAATCGATTGGCAACTTCGCGGACTGTTAGTAGATCCGCCTCTTCGTGTGCCACGCTGCCCTCTTTCTGCTCGTAAGCTAAAACGATGGACAGTCCCCAAACAGAGGTTGGACTGCACAGATTATCTATTTGACTATAACGACGAATGTTCAGCTTTTTGGTAACGCTGTTCATAAAAGTCGCTTTCAGTGCTAATGCACGTAGAACCTGTGCAATAAGAAACACTGCTCTTGAAGAATTATTCTAGTAATGTAGCTTCTGCCCCTGCTACCCGCCGATCATCGACATGCTGCGGTTTGCGCGTTTGAAGCGCTTGTCTCCGATGTAGTGTTTGAGTTCTTTATGCCACACTGCCTGGCGAATGGTCTGTGCTAAAGTCTCGTCGGAGGCATTGGAGCGGATAACTGCCCGTAGATCCGTCTCCTCGGTGGCGAAGAGGCAGGTGCGCAATTGACCATCGGCGGTCAGGCGGATACGGTCACAGGTTGCGCAGAATGGCTCGCTCACGGGGTTAATGAAGCCAATCTCGCCTATGCCGTCGCTGAAGGTGTAGCGGCGCGCCGTTTCGGAGGGATCGCCGGTAGAAATGGGGACCAGTGGGCCATATTCGGCCTCGATAATAGCCTTGAGTTCCGCGCCTGTGAGGATGTCTTCTTTGCGCCAGATCTGATCGGCGTCCAGCGGCATAAATTCGATCCAGCGCATCACATAGGCTTTGCGCCGCGCCAGGCGTACGAATTCCAGAGCTTCCTCTTCGCTGTAGCCTTTGATAGCCACCGCGTTCACCTTGATGGGATGGATCGATGGATATTTTTCAAGCTCCTCCAACCCTTCCAGCACGCGGGCAAGCTGATCCCGCCGCGTGAGCTGCGCGAACTTCTCGCGTATCAGGGAATCGAGGCTCACGTTGATGCGAGTAAGTCCGGCCTCGGCGAGCGCGCCCGCCAGTTGTTTCAAGAGGATGCCATTGGTCGTCAGGCTGAGACTGCGTAGCCCTTCGATCTTGCGCAACTGGCGCACAAGTTCAGGGACATCGCGCCGCACAAGCGGTTCTCCACCCGTCAGGCGAATTTGCTCGATGCCGATGCTCACCGCAACGCGCGAGATGCGTTCGATTTCTTCGTAGGAGAGTATCTCCGCCTTCTTCAGCCAGGGCAAGCCCTCGGCTGGCATGCAGTAGGTGCAGCGAAAGTTGCACTTATCGGTAATCGAAATGCGCATGCTTTTAATGCGGCGTCCGTAGCTGTCAACGAGCAGTTCCATAGGTCAGTCTCACTATCTCCAGGTTAATACAACTCAATGTGTGAATGCTTCATAGTTAACTATAACACATTTCAGCCCTTGATGGCTGCTTCACCTTATCTCAGGAGACGAAAATTCTTCGCAGTTCTTAGCCTTCTTGTCGTTCCAATATTATCACCGGAATCTGGCGAGTCGTCTTCGCCTGGTGTTCAGAAAAAAATGGGTGTAGCTCCACTATCCTGGTCCACAGCCGATGCCGCTCTTCACCGGTCGTGACGATGGCGGTGGCTTCGAAAGTCTCGTTACCCACCTCGACAGTAACGTCTGGGTGAGCCATCAGGTTATGATACCAGGCAGGATGGGTTGGCGCACCAACATTGGAAGCGATCACCATCAAGTGGTCGCCATCGCGTACGTACATCATTGGTGTCGTGCGGCGTTGGCCACTCTTGGCGCCCGTGGTCGTGAGCAAAAGCAAGGGACGTCCGCCGAACTTGCTCCGGTCTGCTCGAAACTCCTCGATCAGCTGGCGGTTGTAGTCATTTTGATCTGCCATGGTTCCTCCTCATTGTGGACGCCGACCACGTCGGCAGTTGCATTGAGATGTTATTATTGTTCAGCCCTATGCTAGCACCTATGTTCGATACCGTCAACATGATCTGACGCCCGAATAGCGCTTTACAAATGCCGCATCTAAGTGTAAAATGCATATAGAAGATGATTCCTTTTTCTAATAAACTACATGTAAGTGTGCATATGAATAAAGAAGATGCAAATCAGGGCAAAGAGCAGCAGAATACGGCGACAGACGCCTGGTCGAAGAACTGGGTCGTGCCGGTCGTGCTCTTGATGCTTCGAGAATGGAATTCCTACGGTTATGAGTTGATGGAGAAGATGGCGACCTTCGGATTGAACGCTGTAAACCCTGGCACTTTCTACCGGACCTTACGGCAGATGGAGAAGGATGGCATGGTAAGCTCTACCTGGGATACCTCCGAGGGAGGCCCGGCCAAGCGCGTCTACTCAATCACAGATGCCGGTGAAGCTTACCTGAAGTTCTGGGCACAGTCTCTGGATCAATATCAAAAAATGATGAACACTTTCTTCCGCCTCTACACGAATCCATTCAAACCTTCGGACAAAAAGGACGGCAACTAAGCGAATCTCCTCCCCAAAACCTTGACAAACAATGCATATAAGTGTAAAATGCATATAGATGCTGATAAACATTTTGATAGTATGCGTAAGCTGCGGTTAGATAAACTGCTGAACGATAACAAATGGTACATCGTGGGCATCTGCGATGTAAGGAAAGGGACAGACCATCATGACAGACAGCAAGATGAACGAAACCACCAGGGAACTGATCGACTCGCTTCGCGAGACCAGTAAGACCATTGCAGACAGCGCCATCGCAGCGCAGGAGCACAACGTGGCGTTTGCCCAGAATATTCTGGAGAACGGCGTTGAAGTTCTCAAAAGCCACGCGGAGAGCACGCGGAGCCTCATGCAAGAGCTGAGCGAGCAGGCGAGAAAGCAGCCTAACTGGCAAGAGGGCTTCCAGGCGGTAGTGGATAGCACAGTGGCGGCGCAGGAGCGCAACACCAGGTTTGCGCAAAGCGTTTTTGAGAACGGTATCGAAGTTCTCAAAAGTCAGGTCGGCCTCACACGAGGTCTGATGCAAGAGTTGGAGCAGCAGGCACACAAGCAGCAGGATGCATTCCAGGCATTGGCGCGCGAGTCCTGGGATACCTATCTTGGATTTATGCGTGCACCGTTCTCCTACTACCAGCGAGCGTTTGATACGGCTCAGACAACCATGCGCGAGGGGGTAGAGGACTTTAAGAAAGCCGCCGATCAGGGAGTTGAGAATCTCCAGAAGGAGACGCGTTCTACCGAGAAAGCGACGCAGAAGGCGTCCAGGTAATTCGCCGACGAGGAAAAGGGCCGGAATACAAACCCGGCCCTTTTCTTTTTATAGCGGACACCATGGATTTACGCGTCGTAGTACAATGCGAATTCTAGCGGTGTAGGCCGCAGGCGTACCTCATCTGACTGTGCGCGTTTCAGTTCGACGAAGTGTTCAAGCACATCGGTGGTGAAAACGCCGCCTTCTAAGAGGAAGGAGTGATCGTCTTCGAGCGCGTCCAGTGCGGCGTCCAGTGATCCCGGGACGGAGCGAATTTCGCTCAGTTCTTCTTTCGACATGTGGTACAGATCGCGATCGACTGGGCCGTAGCCGTGTTCGCTCGGCTCGATGCCGCGGCGGATGCCGTCGAGACCGGCCATCAACAACGCAGAGAAAGCCAGGTAGGGATTCGCCGACGGGTCGGGTGGGCGGAACTCGACACGCTTGGCCGAAGGACAATCGGTGAGTGGGATGCGCACGGCAGCGCTGCGGTTGCCTTGCGAGAAGACCAGGTTCACGGGCGCTTCATAGCCAGGCACCAGGCGTTTGTAACTGTTCGTCGTGGATGCTACGATACCCAGGAGCGCCGGGGCATGGGTCAGCAGTCCACCGATGTAGTAGCGAGCTAATTGGGAGAGGCCAGAGTAGCCCTCGCCGTCATAGAACAGCGGCTTCTCACCTTTCCACAGGCTTTGATGCACGTGCATACCGGAGCCGTTGTCGCCAAAGATCGGCTTTGGCATAAAGGTGACGGTCTTGCCATGCTTGCGCGCCGTATTCTTCACGATATATTTATACAGCATCATACTGTCTGCCGTTTTAAGCAGCGTATTGAAACGGATATCGATTTCCGCTTGCCCTGGGCCGCCAACTTCGTGATGTTGCGCCTCAACCAGCACGCCGTTTTCTTCGAGCAGCAGCACCATCTCGGAACGCAGGTCTTGCAGGGTATCATTGGGTGCGACCGGGAAGTAGCCCTCTTTCACGCGCATACGATGGCCGAGGTTGGAGGTACCGTTGCGAGAGCTATTCCAGGGCGCTTCGTCGGAGTCGATCTCAGCGTATTGAATGTTGGAGGTGCTATTGAAGCGCACATTATCAAAAATGAAAAATTCGGCTTCTGGACCGAAGTAGCTGGTATCTGCAATGCCGCTCGATCGCAGGTATTCTTCTGCTTTGCGAGCGATGTAGCGCGGGTCGCGGCTATAGGGTTTCTTGCGGCCCCCCGGGCCTGGGTGGGCGACGTTACAAACCAGGCTCAATGTCGGAACCGCCGTGAAGGGGTCCATAATCGCGGTTGTGGCATCGGGGATAATCAGCATATCGCTTTCATTGATGGTCTGAAACCCACGCACGCTAGAGCCGTCAAACGCTTTCCCCTCTACAAATGTGTCCAGCTCAAGTTCGCGCACCGGCACACTGAAGTGCTGCCAGGTACCTGGTACGTCCACGAACTTGAAATCTACCATCTTCGCGCCATGCGTTTTAGCGAATTGCAGTACCTCTTCAGGGGTCATATCCTCTCGTCTCCTTCTCCTGCAAACCCGGCTCCATTGCTGGAATTGCTGTATCGATACATTTAGGTATTTTGCACAAAGACGATCAATAATCAGTTTTGATCCTGATTAGACCAATCTCTGCTACTATCATAGAACGTTGGTACCGATGATGCTATAGGTAGATTACCAGAAAGCTATCGTATAAATTTTGTGCAAAATATACAAAAATCAGACATGCTGGTAAAAACTTGCTTTAGGGCGTAGAAATGTATATGATAGACTGAACAGTTCCAGGGGAGAAAACGTTTATGAATAACCCAACCGGACAACCATTATTCCCGTTACCATCACATCCGCTTCTGCCTCCTCCTCATAAACCGCGTTTAGACAAAGTGCGCTCCTGGCTGAGAAGCCGAACGGGGCGTATTATTGTGCCACTGGTCGCCCTGGTGTTCGGGATAGCGATTGGCATCGCATCATTGCTCTTCTATGGACTCTCTGGCGAAGGGACGGTTTTAATTGTGCCTGCCCCTGGTAAAGGCGATCTCATCATTGAGGCAGATAAGGCTCTTCTTACGCATATTGTTGACATGAATTTACGTGATGCGGGTATGCCGGGGCATATTAGCAACGTGGCGGTTGACCTGGCGCTTGGAGACCAGATGACCATTGGCGGTGACGATGGATTTAGCTTGCTGGGCATTGGTGTA
>VBFM01000223.1:9179-9588 GCA_005882595.1 Chloroflexota bacterium | reverse complement strand
CTCGATGAAGAGGCCTTACAATGCGTGAAGCTGACAAAGTTGGTACGCTCGTGCCCAGGTCGCGCCCGGATACGATCGTGTGCAGCTCGGGGTGAGACGGCAAGCTGGCACGAGTGCTGAAATGCCTCAAGAGCTTGGCCACACCCATCTTCTGCCCGGATGTACTCGCCTCATGTTGCTGAAAGAGGATGAACCTGGCATATTGCCCATAGTCGTTCCTAACTTGCTTGCGACTTGCTGAATTCCGACCCTTTTCAATGCCGTGCTGTACTCAGGTCACCTTGTTGCCGGACGCGTCAGATGCGACCTGGGTTGCGCGCGTTGACCTGGCGCCGGGACCGACCGTGATCCCGGACCTCTACCCCATGATCCCGAACCGACGCACCAATCGCTACCCCTATGACACAAG
>VBFM01000223.1:5377-8886 GCA_005882595.1 Chloroflexota bacterium | reverse complement strand
ACAACCGACCAGGCTCAGACAGCCGGAGCCTTTGGCTTGCTCACGGTAGGTGATGGGCAGGACCAGGCACAACAACTGCGGGCGGGTCGGCTGCTGGAGCGCATGTGCTTGTGGGCGACGAAGATGGGACTGGCAATGCAGCCGCTCAATGCGTTGGTGGAGCGGGCGGCCAGAGAAGTCGTCCTGGGGAGCGTGCCACACTTTGGCAATACGCTTGCAACGTTGGTGGATAATCCTGCCTGGCAGACGAGGCTTTCCTTCCGTATCGGGTATTCAACCCACGACGGCTTTCGCAGCCCGCGCCTGTCGGTGGACCAGGTAGTAAAAGCGTGAGGGGTGACTCACGGCTGAGCCAATACAGATCTGGCCTAGACGTCGCTCACCCGCGCCACAAGAGCGCTGATATTGTCTTCCCCTCCGCCCGCCAACGCGGCTTGAACGAGGGCATCGGCTGTATGCGAGGGGTCACCTGTGGGCGAAGCCAGGATAGCGGCAATCTGCGGGTCGCGCACCATTTCCCACAAGCCATCAGAGCAGAGCAGCAGTACATCACCGGCAGCAAGCGGTACTGTAGAGGTGTCCACCTCCACGCTCAACTTCTCGCCCAGGCAGCGATAGATGAGATTGCGCCTGGGGTGGGTATAGATGTCTTCCGGGCGGATGATCCCGGCCGCCGCGAGCGCAGCAACCAGCGAGTGGTCCTGCGTGAGCTGCGACAGCCCTACGGATTCGCGGTACAGGTAGCACCGGCTATCGCCGACATGGGCCACATAGGCTGTGGCATCGACTACCAGGGTCGCTGTCATCGTCGTTCCCATATTGGTGCACTGCTCCTGGTTACGCTGGTACAGCACCCGATTGGCGTACTGGACGCCTGCTCTGAGCAAGGGGAGGAAGGTCTCCGGCGTCGCCTGCGGTGAGCGCAACGAATCGGATACATACGCGGACAGTAACTGAACGGCGCGCCTGCTTGCTTCTTGCCCGTCTGCCTGCCCTCCCATGCCGTCTGCTACCATGAGAAGGACGAACGGTTTCGACGGGGTGGTTGGGATCTCCCCGCGGATGACTGAGAGCGTATCTTCGTTTGGCTCCTGCCCGCGTTTTATACCTGGATCGAGCTCGCTTCCCATCTGCAATGCGAGGGCTTGTTGCCTTGCGATCACTCCTCCTCCCCCACCAGTGAGCGTTCGCGCACCTGCCTGCTGAGAGGTAACGGGAGGATGGATATCTTGTTGTATCAGCATGGTGCATCTCCTTTTGAGCAGGAGGGAGAAGGCGCTCTCCTTCCGCTTGCTACAGCTCACTGGCGGTCAGATTCGGAGCCCATCGGAATAGCTGCGCTACCCGCCCGGATGTGATCGACCAATGTACTTTCTATAAGAAAGATAGCGCCTTCGCCTCACGGAATAATCACAGCATGGCGCTTCCACCTCACACCGTTATCTCAATGTGGTGATCGGAAAATTTGGCTGCTCCATCCTCGCTCAACATGTTGTTTCGTGATTGTCGTGTGATGTATCCATCCAGGGTGTGATTGGAATGAGAGGGTGATGCTTTCTTTGGCAAGTGGCATTACTCCCATCCCGTTCGCCATAGTTTCTTGTCTTTACGCTGTTCTATTGGGAAATTGACGTTTCTCTCCTGGAAAAGGTTGCCGAGGCAGAAAATGAGCGGGGCGAGAGGAGTATTGCTCCTCTCGCCCCGTCCGGTCATACCTCTCCAGGCTTTACGTCAGCTCATAACGGGTACCGGAGGAGGCGTTGGTGTGACTTCTGGCTTGGGCTGCGCGGTGAGCCTGCCCGTCCAGGGAGTACCCAGCAGCGGCAGCAGGTAGCGGTCGCCACCGTAGTAGCCCGCGACGCGCCAGGCCAGCAGAATGAACAGGGCCAGTCCCCCGATAATGGGGTTGATGCTGACGGCGCCTGCCAGCAGGAAGTTCATGTTCATGAACAATCCGAAGAAGGCGGCGATGCCGGTCAAAACCCCAAAGATCAGGCCCAGCCCGACCAGGATTTCCCCAAAGGTGACGACATACGAGAGGAAAGGAGCACTTGGCAGTGCCAGGTTCTGCACGAACCAGCCGTACCAGCCCTGCACCGCCGGATGTGCGCCGGTGGTCTGAGCGAGCGCGCCATTGAGGAACCCGCTCAGCGCGGCTCCCGGATGGCTCGTGACAATCCAGGAATTGCCCACATGCTGTCCAAATGTTCCAACATCAATCGAGTAGCCGGTCAGCTTGTCAATGCCCGCTACCAGCCACTGCCAACCTACATAGACGCGCACGATCAACCAGAACCACGCCATACGTGTGTCGGCGAATAGGAACCGCGCGATGGGCGGTTCGGGAACTTGCGAAGCAGCCTTGGGCTGCACGTTTTTCATAATACTCATGATTTTTACCTCTGTGAAGGATGAACCTTCTCGAAAAGATACGTACGTTGAGCGCCCTGCGAAGCTGCGCCTCGTTCAGGGCTTGTCCTTTGACACTCTTAGCATACCCCTTTCATCTCACGGAAAAATCACGGCAACACCTAAATATATCACTAAGATGTCACAAACAGTCTCTCCTGCGGTAAAATGGTGCTCAATGTGTGGAGTCTGTGGCATCCCTTCTTCCCTCCGATTCGCTATTTTTCCTCTGTTCCCATCTTGCTATTGTTACTTTTGACAACAGAGGTCATCCATGGGTACGTATCCCATAAACTGTATCTATGCCTGTTCATCTTCAAAAGAAGGATACGTACACAACAATCGGTATGGCATCATTACAGGCATTCCAGGGGTGGTCAGGCTCAAGGAGATGAAGGTGGCTCGCTGCTCTTCTGGTTGGCAACAATTGGTAGCGTCATGAAAAAGGTAGAACCGACATTTTCCCGCGAGTCCCAGCCCCGTACCGCTGATCCCCCACGCCTGGGCGTTGTCGGCGCGTGTGAAGCGCCCGAAGATCTGAGCCTGTTGGGAACCTGGAATGCCGATGCCGTGATCCTGCACGCTGATCTTCACCACTCCGGTAGCCGCTTCTTCCCAGAGGGTGACAGTCACCAGGCCTCCCTGCGGGCTGTACTTGATGGCATTGCCGATGAGGTTAGTGAGTACCTGCTCGACGCGGCCCGGGTCGACGTCGGCTACAAGCGAGGCATGCTCGGTGTGCACCTCTATCTGATGCCGCGTGGTCGTTTGCTGCAGGAACGTCGCGATGCGCCTAGCGAGCGTTACCACGTTGGTCGGAGCGCGCTGCAGCAGCAGGCGCCCGGCCTGCAGGCGGGTCACATCCAGCAATTCCTCCGTGAGATCAACCAGCCGTTTGACGGCCAGTTCGATCTCCTCCAGCGCTTCCTGCTGCCAATCAGCCAGCTTGGGGCCGCGTCGGCGCGCCGTTTGCACCAGCAGCATGTCGGCAAAGCCGCGCAGAGCCGCGAGGGGCGTGCGCAATTCATGCGCCACGATGCCCAAGAACTCGTCTTTGAGGTACTCCGCCTCTTTGAGGGCGGTGACGTCTTGATGGACAA
>VBFM01000223.1:4757-5222 GCA_005882595.1 Chloroflexota bacterium | reverse complement strand
GCGTACTGTTGCGGCTGCATAGGGTATCCCTGCGCATCGAAGAGCGCGATCCCGTTGGTCGCCAGGAACTCGAGCATCGGTTGATCGGTCGACCACTGCGCTCCCCACACGCTAGCGGTAGCGCGGTTGGCCAGCAGCAGGCGCGCCTCTCGCCCATATACGAGATAGATCCCGCTGGGTAGCGCGTCGAGCACCTGCTGCATGAAGGTCAGACGCGCCGCGGTCTCGGCATACACGGCGTGCTCGGCCTGCTCCAGCTCGCGGCGGCGGGTGATATCGCGGTTGATCTCCATGATGGTCGTTGGATGTCCTTGCTCGTCGCGTACTCCGGCCCAGCGACTTTCGACGATCACGGTGCTACCATCCCGGCGGGTCTGCGCGAGCTCTCCTTCCCACTGGCCATCGTGGGCGACCTGGGCCTCAATGGTGGCGAGGTCGACGGGGAAGCGCGTTTTGAGCAGCACA
>VBFM01000223.1:1880-4748 GCA_005882595.1 Chloroflexota bacterium | reverse complement strand
CCTGCTCGGCCCAGCCGTAGAGTTCCTCGGCCCCCGAATTCCAGAAGGACACGCGGCTCGCGGGGTCGCGGACGAAGATGGCGTCGTGGGCGAGATTGAGCAGATCCGCCTGCAGGCGGATCTGCTGTGCTTGCTGGAGGCGCTCGCGCTCGACGGCGCGCTGGGCGCTCACATCGCGCACGGCCCCCAGTGCGTGGAGCGTGCCATCGAGCAGCAGGGGGTTCAGGCTGATCTCCACCGGGAATTCCGTACCATCCTTGCGCCGCCCGACGAGGTTCAGCCCGATGCCCATGGGGCGGGTGCGCGGGGCTGAGAAATAGCGCTCCCGATGCGAGGCATGGGCGGCGTGAAAGCGCTGGGGGAGGAGCAGTTCGAGCGGTTGCCCAAGCAATTCGGAGCGCGCATAGCCGAAGACGGCCTCGGTCTGCCCGTTCACCAGCACAATGTTCCCGTTTCGGTCCACGATCACCAGCGCGTCGGGAGAGATGTCCAGAAATGGATGGATGTTGGCGGATGAGATAGAGGGGGGAGCGGCTGAAGAATCAGCCACGCTCTGGGGGACCTGACCATCGGACATCACTGTACTCCCTTGTTGCTATATCATCAAAGAATCTCATCTCATTATAGCATTCTCAACCAGAAGCTGTGCATGTCTCGATTGACCTTGCACCTGCCGAGCGTGTCTGCGAATGGTGCGGGAAACCGGCTGTCTATCAACTCACGGCCCTCGGCGGAATGCATTGCAATGAGAGCGGCTTTTTTTGCGGACCGTGTAGCGAAGCCTTTGTTCGTGCGGTCGCCAGCTCCCTGTACCGCGAAGTCAGGGAAGAGATAACCGCCACCCTGTGAAGAGGATGAGAGTATCTATCTATCTTAGGGTGCCATTTCAAATGGGGGTAACGCGGCCAGCGAATAGCCTATCCCGACTTTGGTGAGGATGTAGCGCGGATGGGTGGGATCCGTTTCGATCTTGCGCCGCAGGCGGTTGATGTTGACCTGCAGCATGTGCCCCTCGCCCAGGTATTCGGACCCCCAGACATGCTCGAGCAGCAGATCCTGGGTCACGACGCGCCCGGCGTTCTGCGCCAGGTAAGCGATGATGCTAAATTCGGTGGGGGTGAGGGCTATCTCTTTGCCCGCCAGGGCCACCAGGTGCTGCGAAAAGTCTATCGTCAGCTCGCCCGTGGCCATGGTGGACTGCAGTCCCTGGGCGCTTTCTTTGGCCGAGAACTGCGCCCGGCGCAGGACGGAGCGCACCCGCGCCAGCAGCTCATCGACGCTAAAGGGTTTGGTCAGGTAGTCGTCAGCGCCCAGGTCGAGCCCCCGCACCTTGTCCTGATCTTGCCCGCGCGCGGTGACGATGATGATGGGCACCGAGGAAAACTCGCGCACTTTGTGGCAGACGGTAAAGCCGTCCATGCGCGGCATCATCACGTCCAGCAGCACCACGTCGGGCGACTTTTGCTCGATCTGCTCCAACGCCTGCTGGCCATCACTCACTGGCAGAACCTCATAGCCCTCCAACTGGAGATTGCGGGTGATCAGCCGTAACAGCTGTGGATCGTCATCTGCGGTCAGGATGGTTGTTTTCTTTGCGGGCATAGGTGTTCTCCTTCTTAAGATACTAGATGTACAAAATAACCATACCGTGTTCATAGAGAAGCGCTTCATTGCCCTTCCATGAGCACACGCACACTCTGGAAAATCATCCTGGTGGTTCATCAATCGGGAGCCGCACATAGAAAGCAGCGCCTCCGCCGTGTGGCCTGTTTTCAACCCAGATGAGACCGTCGTGCAGTTCGACGATGCGCTTGCAGATGGTTAATCCGAGCCCGAGTCCGTTCGTCTCGCGGGTCAAGCGGGTGTCGACCCGGTGGAAGCGCTCAAAGATGCGCTGCAGGTGACCGTCCGGAATCCCCTGGCCGCTATCGGAAACGCAGATTTCCAGCATGCTGCGGGGAACGTGCCCGTCCGGTGGGTTCTCACCATCTTGCCGGGGGGCTGTGCCTTTTGCCATGGGGTGGGTCTGACCGACCGGGCGAATCGTGACGTCGATTGCTCCCCCGCCGGGTGAATAGTTCACTGCATTCTCGAGCAAGTTGTCCAGCATCTCACGCAGGTGGCGCTGATCGGCCACGATGAGGGGAACGGCATCGGCTGGTGTGCTATCGGCGCGCTTCAAACGGAGGCCGAACACGAAATGCCGCGGGGATGCAGCTTCGACCCGCTCCTGGATGGCCGAGATCGCCTCACCCGCGAGATGAGCCATATCGACGGGCGCGCGGTCGATTCTCACCTGGCCCGTCTCAAATTGAGAGATCTCCAGGAGCCGCTCGATGATGACTTCCAGACGGTCGCTGGCCTCGGTAATCGCCAGCAGGAACTGGTGGCGCTCTTCGCGTGCCAGGCGGCGTTCGTGCCGCAACAGCGTGGCCGCGTAGCCCTTGATGGAGGCCAAGGGACTGCGCAGCTCGTGGCTGACCGTCCCCAGCAGTTCCGCCTTCAGCAGTTCCATGCCCTGCAGCGATTCGCACACAGAAGCGCACTCGAGTTCCTGCACGCGCTCTTTCATTACTATGCAGGCAACGACCGCCCCGACCGCATCGGCCACCAGGGGGAGCACCGTCTGGCAGCGCGCTATCATGGAAGCGCATGCTTCGTCGGATTCGTTCGACCATCCCAGCACCAGGAGCGCGTTCTGCCCCCCTTCGACGTGAGAAGAAGCTCCCAAAGGTACGTCAAGCGCACTCCCGCTATCACCTGCGACCTCGTTCAAAGAGAGCCCGTAGGTGATCCAGCAGGTGATCTCGGCAGAGTGGATGTGCGTATGTGCCGGGGGAATCACACGCAAGAGGGCATGGGCGTCTT
>VBFM01000223.1:0-1839 GCA_005882595.1 Chloroflexota bacterium | reverse complement strand
GATGCTTTTGCGTGATCTGAGGTGGGCTGAGCAGATTCCCCATGCGTCTGTGAGCTGTCGTGGCCCTCGGCCAGCAAGACCGCGCCGCGCTGCGCTTTACAGAGGGCGAGCACGTGCTCTAACATCTCGTGAGAGATGGCGTCGAGATGCGCGTGGGCAGCGCAAGCAGCCCTTCGCGTTAAGGCTGCAAGGTCGATGAGCGCGGCGGTTATTTCTGATGCCAGCGGTTCGCCCATGGTCGGGTGTAGTAGTGTCATGTTCTTCCTGCTCTGAAAAAACTCAGCACCTCTTTGCATCGTGCTTGTGGTTCATTATACATGGCCATGCTCACATTTCCATCACGGAATGGGGCAGCATATCACAAACGCATCACAATGAGGAATGAAACCTGCCTTCCGGCGCAGCAGAGTTGCGAGAAACAGCAAAAGTACGTCACAGTGACCGGCTACCAGGTGCTTGTGCTCAGACCTATGTACTGCATTGTTGAGGTGGAGACACAGGTGTTCGCTGAAGCATAAGCTGTAATCCTCTGTTTTTCGTGTCTTGTGAGCCGTTTGTGATATTGCTGTGCCTTGCTGTGATGTGGCTGTGATGTCAAGATTTTATGCTTCTCAAAGTAAGTATTGTACTGTTACCATCTTGCCTCGAGAGGAGGTCAGCATGGCCTATCGATTTCAGGTCAATCAAACGACATGTATTAATTGTGGTATTTGTATGGACCTCTGCCCGGTACGCTGCCTGGATATGAGTCGTCCAGCGGGCGAAGGTGAAATCGGAACCGAAGCAGAACGGCGCAGCCCCATTCCAGGCGATAGTGGCACGCGTTCATGGATGATGCTGGTTCCCATTCAGGTCTCCCAGTGCATCGGGTGCCAGGTCTGCGCCCAGGAATGCCCGACCAACGCCATTACGATCGAGAGCAGTGTGAGAGAACTCGCCTATGCCCGGCGTGGACCGGTGACGCATCTCCCGCCAGAACAGGGCTGGCAGCCGCTCGATGCCTACACCCGCGCCTTCCCCGAAGAGCCGGGCGAGACGCCCTATGGGGATGGACACGCCTGGCACGTGGCCGAGCGTCAATCGACCTGGCAAAGCTGGCGCACGTGGCTGGGCGAACGCAAGGAAGACCTGCGTGCTCCCTGCCAGGCAGCCTGTCCCGTCGGCACCAACGCCGGGTTGTATGTGAGTCTGATCGCCCAGGGTCGCTACGATGAGGCCTTGCAGGTCGCATCCGAACCAAATCCGTTCCCCTCCATCTGTGGCCGTGTCTGCACCGCGCCCTGTGAAGACGCGTGTCGCCGGGGTGAGTTCGATCTCCCTATCGCCATCCGCGACCTGAAACGCTTCGCGATGGATCGCGGGAAGCCGAGGAAACACAAGATTATCCCGCCGAAACACTGGTATGTCGAGCGCGTCGCTATCGTGGGGGCAGGCCCGACCGGGCTCAGCGCGGCCTATTTCCTGGCCCGGCGCGGCTATCGCGTGACGGTTTTCGATGCCATGCCGGTGGCCGGGGGCATGATGGCAATTGGTATCCCCGATTATCGCCTACCGCGCGAGGAACTCTCCCGCGACATCGAAGCAATGATCGACCTGGGCGTCGAAATCCACCTGAATACCGCCATCGGGCGCGATGTCTCGCTCGATGATCTGCAGCGCGACTACGACGCCGTACTGCTGGCGGTCGGGGCGCAGCGCAGTCAGCGCCTGGGGGTGCCCGGCGAAGATCACGAAGGCGTCATCCCCGCGACGACGTTCCTGAAGGACTTCAACCTGAACCCCGACGCGAAGATCGAGGGCGTCGTCGCGGTCGTCGGCGGCGGCAGCACGGCGATGGAC
>VBFM01000222.1:1351-2793 GCA_005882595.1 Chloroflexota bacterium | reverse complement strand
TATGGTCGCCCGCGTCCTGTTCATCTGGCTTCCATCTTGGGGAAACACGATCGCCTCCCCACCCCGCGGGCGACCATAAAGGCCCTCCCCGCCTCACGTCCACCGCCCTCGCCCCTACGGGTGTTGATGAGTCCTGTTCATCGCGCTGACAATTTGGAGGAACACGAGCACTCCCCCACCCCGCGGGCGACCATAAAGGCCCTCCCAGCCCCGCGTCCGCCTCCCTCGCCCCTACGGATGTTGATGGGGGGATGTTGACAAGCATCACCTGGTTAAGTACAATTATCTTAAATTTGAGATAATTGATTGGACACGAGGTAGGATTATGTCAGATACTATTGAGACGGAAGCTGCGTTAGATCTGTTTGTTGTACTTTCGCGTGCATATAACTGGGTCAATGCGCATGCGACGCGCGATATTCGTTGTCATGGTCTCAATCCGACGGAGTTCGGCATTCTTGAGCTGTTGTACCATAAGGGGCCGTTACCACTCCAGCAGATCGGTGAGAAGGTATTGATCTCGAGCGGCAATATTACGTATGCGGTCGATAAGCTGGAGCAGAAGAAGTTGCTGGAACGCAAGCCTTCTCCACGTGACCGGCGCGTCATATTTGCTGAGTTGACGCCCCAGGGTCGTGAATTGATGGGGGCTATCTTTCCGCCACACGCGGAGAAGATTCGAGCGGCAGTGACCGGTCTCACTCTGGAGGAGCAGGTCGAGGCTATTCGACTGCTAAAAAAGTTGGGCCTGGCGGCTCAAGATAGTTATTAGCAGAGTTTGATGCACTTGACAATATCTCAAAATTAAGATATACTAAATTAAGATATTAAAGTCTCGCTGCCGGAAGGTAAGCGGCCCTTTCACAGATTAGTCTTTTCTCGCTGCATGAGAAGGAGAAGAAAAATGCAATTAGGTGGTATACATCACGTTACTGCGGTTACGGGAAATGCTTCACGCAATGTCGCGTTTTATACGCAGATCTTGGGTATGCGTTTGACGAAGAAGACGGTGAACCAGGACGATGTTTCGGCCTATCACCTCTTTTATGGAGATGAGCTTGGTCGCCCAGGCACCGATCTGACGTTTTTTGAATGGGCGGATATCGGACCTCATCGCCAGGGTGTTGGCACGATCTCAACAATCTCGCTGGGTGTAACCGGGCGAGAAGCGCTCGACTGGTGGGTCAAGCGTTTTAATGATTTCAACATTGCCCACGATGGTATTCAAACGCGTGGCGCAGAGGAGCGGCTCGTGCTTCCATTCCGCGATCCAGAGGGGCAGCGTCTTGAACTGGTAGATGACGCGGGGAAGCTGGAGAGCACTCCCTGGCGCAGGAGTCCCGTGCCGGTCGAGATGGCGATTCGCGGCTTTTACGCGGTCCGGCTCGCACAGAGCAGGCTCGAACCGTCAGCGCGCTTTCTGACCGAGGTGCTTGGTTTCC
>VBFM01000222.1:0-1344 GCA_005882595.1 Chloroflexota bacterium | reverse complement strand
AACAGTCTTCCGTCACCATCTTTGAAGTTGGCCCCGGCGGAGCTGGCGCGGAGGTGCACGTAGAGCTTCGCCCTGAATGGCCTTTCCGCCGCTTCGTCGGCACCGGTGGTGTGCATCACGTGGCATTCCGTACACCGGATGAAGAGGAACACCGGCAGTGGAGGGAGCAGATCGCCAGGGTCAACCCTACGGTAACGCCTGTGATTGACCGGTTCTACTTCCGTTCCATCTACTTCCGTGAGCCGGGCGGCGTCTTGTTCGAGATTGCTACCGATGGGCCTGGCTTTGCAGTAGACGAAGATGTTGAAACCCTGGGTGAGCGGCTCTCGCTTCCTCCTTTCCTGGAAGGAGAGAGGCAGGTAATCGAGGCTCATCTGAGGCCAATTACACCGGTTGATCCGAAAGTTTTGGTAAAGTAGTTCATGAAAGGCAGCAGCACATGGCCGAGGAACGCCGCGAAACCCGCGAGGAAGAAGTTGCTCGCATACGCAGTTACTTAGGCAGTCAATCTCTGCGTCGCACGCCTGCCCAACTCATCGAGACCTTGCAGGAAGCGCAGCAGCAGTTTCTGGCGGCAGGCGCCACCATTCCTGATGCTCTCTTCCGCACGATTCCGCGTGAGGGAGAGTGGTCGGCCATTGATGTGCTGCTGCACATGCGTACCATGGCCGCGTTTGATGACTCGGCCATTACTGCCGTGCTCGAACGCGGCGAGCAGCCACCGGATATTCAGGATGCGATCATCCCTGCTCCGCAGGAGGTGACACGGGCGGATCTGCTCGCCGACCTGGAGCGATTTCGCGCGCAACTCATCGCAGTCGTCCAGCGTGCCGACCCACAGGCGCACCTGGATATCACGTGGAGCCATCCCGAATTTGGCGCCATGCACTGGCGGGAGTGGCTGCTTTTCGCCCGCGTCCACACGCTCGACCACGCGCGCCAGACCCTGGCGATTTCGGCGGCACTCGTCCCGCAAAAGGGGGGAGCAGAACATGAAGCTGGCCATTGAACTCGGCCCACCCGATGCCCAGTGGGAGACGCACGTCAGCTACGCCCTTGAGGCCGAACGTCTTGGCATCGACTTCGCCTGGTCCCCCGAATTATGGGGCTATGATGCCGTCACGCCGCTGGCCTATCTCGCGGCAAAGACCAGCCGCATTCGACTCGGGACCGCCATCATGCAAATCGGGGCTCGTACCCCTGCCATGATCGCCATGACGGCTATGACCATGGCGGCACTCACTGATGACCGCTTCGTGCTCGGACTGGGGGTGAGCGGGCCCCAGGTCATGGAGGGATGGCACGGGGTGCCATTTGCCCGTCCCCTGCAGCGCACACGGGAAG
>VBFM01000221.1:0-5745 GCA_005882595.1 Chloroflexota bacterium | reverse complement strand
TGATGGGTATCGAGTTTATCGCGGTAAACACCGATGCCCAGGCCCTGCTGTTGACCGATTCGCCGCATCGAATCCGCATCGGCGACAAACTCACGCGTGGCCTCGGTGCGGGCGGCAACCCCAGTGTCGGGTGTAAGGCCGCCGAAGAGAATGCCGAAGAACTCTATGAAGCCCTCAAAGGCTCCGACATGGTCTTCATCACTGCAGGCATGGGCGGAGGCACCGGCACAGGCGCAAGCCCCGTTGTCGCTCAGATTGCGCGTGAACTGGGCGCGTTGACGGTGGGCGTCGTTACCAAGCCGTTCACCTTCGAGGGCAATAAACGCCGCATGGCTGCCGAGGAGGGCATCAGTAACCTCAAACAGCATGTTGACACGCTGATTACCGTCCCCAACGATCGACTGTTGCAGGTCGCCGACAAGAAAATGCCCCTCAAAGAGGCATTCCGACTGGCCGATGATGTCCTGCGCCAGGGCATCCAGGGCATCAGCGACCTGATTACCGTCCCCGGCCTGATCAACCTGGACTTCGCGGACGTGAAGACCATCATGTCGGCGGCAGGTTCTGCGTTGATGGCGATTGGCGAAGCCAGCGGCGAATCACGCGCCACCTGGCAATTGCCAGTCCCCTGCTCGACATCGATATCAATGGCGCGCGCGGTGTGCTGTTCAATATCACCGGTGGCATGGACCTGACACTGTACGAAGTCAACGAGGCGGCTGACATCATCAGCAAGGCGGCGCACCAGGAGGCCAATATCATCTTTGGTGCGGTGCAAGATCCGGTCTACGAAGGCAAAGTCAAGATCACCGTCATCGCTACCGGCTTCGATGGGCGCACACCCGTCGGGACGACACAGCAGGGCCGTATGGATTACAACCGCAGCATGTTCTACCAGGCGGCTCCTTCTGTCAACGCCAATGGAGCGCCGCGCCAGCAACCGGCCGTCCCTCCGGGTTACAGCTCGATGCCTGTCACTCCGCCGCCCATGAATAACATTGCCCGGCGTCCAACAGGTCCGATGCCAGCTGCAGCGCGTCCTGCGCCACCTGTTCCAGTCATGCAGGAACCAGCGCGCCAGCCCATCATGCGCAATGATGGAAGACACGATATGCGCAGCGACGTTCGCAGTGATGGCTTCGACCTGGACGACGAAGCAGACGAGATGGAAAGGCATGTGCCACCGGTGCCACAGCCAAGACTGCCCGTACCAGAGCCAGAGGCGCAGCCCGCGCAGCGTCCCGCCTCGGATTCGCGCCAGCAACGCCCTATCCGCCGCATGGACCCGAAGGCGCTCGACTTTCCACGCGGCACCCGCAACGCCCCTCCAGGCGATGTGATCGATATTCCGGCGTTTTTGAGGAAAAGGTAATAAGCTGTTTTCCTGGGGTGTAAAATACGACAAGGACCACTTTCGTAGTGGTCCTTGTCTATATCTCAATCTCGAATCTAAAGATATTGCTATATACGCGCTATCCTGTTCGAAGTTTTGCCAAGGTTCCCCGGAATATCCTTATTCAAACCGATATGGTTGATCACCACGCGCGCACCCGGTATGCCAGTGATTTCCCGTTCCAGCATGTACTTCATCTCTGGCGTCGGGACCTCACCATACAGGCTTACGATGTAGTTTTCGACCAGCGCAGAAATGTCTTTCGCACCTTCCAGTTTACCGGAAGCTCTCAGCTTATCGATCGTGCGATTGACGGCATTCAAAAGCTCATCTTCGGCCACGAGGAAGTTCATCACATCAAGCACGCCCGGCATCTCGCGTAAAGCTCCCTCAACTGCCTCTTTTTGGGCCTCCAGTTCAACCTTACCGTACAACGACAAAACAACTCCTTCACGCTCGATAAACACCTTGACGGGATGCGCACTCCACGCAGTACTGCTTACCGTGACAGTCCTATCCACCGTGTCCTCAGCCTCGCGCAGCGCAATCTCTCCCAGCATAGTTGGTTTACCGGTGATCGCGGCCTCAGCATATGACGTCGAGTACCCACCTGGCTTCACTGTCGGCGTTTTAGGCGCCATCGGGTCTTCCAATGCCCAACCCATTATGCCAATGAGCACTAACGGAAGGCCAATAATCGTAATCCAGGGGTTGCTATTGATGAATAGAAAGCCGCCAATGGTTATCAGAAGTGCTACACCCAAAAAAACTGGCCAGAAACTAGGTCCGGGCAGGTGAATGTGGCCTTCTTCACCCTGAGCGTCTTCTTCCTCCTGCTCTCCAGTAATTGGCTCTGCCAATTCCATTTCGTCCCCAGTAACAGTTGTGTTTTGAAGAGGAGTATTCATGAGTTCTCGCTTTCATTCGAGAATAACTTACGACCCAGCGGCATACTGTTTTCAACAGTACCCTTTTTATAAGAATAGCAGGTATATGCCTATCTTGCAAGACCTCGGAGCAGCTCATCAACCACACCTGGCACCATTTCGTTAGCCGCACAGTTCCACTCACGATACTCCCGAACCTTCGCCGTCAGCCCATCACCCGTCTTGCCCATCTCACTCAGCACGCGTATCGCTTCACATTGCTGCTCAAATTTCAGCGCGACCCGTCCCAACCCATGCCGTTCTATAAACTTCAGGTTGCCCTTTTCCTGGCCTGGAAAATAGGTCGTGGCAACAAACGGTTTATCCAACACCACCGCCTCGAACAGCGCGTTCGGCCCCGCCTTCCCCATAATAACATCCGATGCAGCCATAAATGGCGCGATCTCTTTCAAAAAAGGCAAGACATGCAGCCGTTTTATACCTCTCAATCTCCTGACTAACCCCACATTTGTCCCCGCCGAAAGTATAATCTGGATATTCCTATTGACCGCCAGTAAACGCTCCAGTAATTCGTCGCGCCATCACCCCCTCCTTGTAGGAAAACTGTAAAACGATCCGGCTCAAGCTCAATACTGCGCAGCACTTCATCCCGCTTCTTCCCATCGGCTTGATAAAACTGCTTGCGTACAGGCCACCCAACGATATGTAAACGGCTGGGATCAAAACCTGCCGCCAACGCCAGTTCATGCGACTCGCGCGTTGGAGCAAAACTAGCCTCCACGTTGAGCTCGGAGAACCATGTTTCATGCACACTATACGGATCAGAAAACAGCATACCCAGCGGAATACCAGGCGTGTGTTCCTTCATCACCTGCTTCACCGAATGCGAAAGCAATGAATGGGTCGTAATCACCATAGCAGGCTGTATCTCATCCAACGCCCGCTTGAGTCTCGACGCGATCACCGGAGCAAGCGCTCGCTGCGACAACACCGCTCGCTTATGATCGTTGCTAAGATGGAACTCTACTGCCCACATCCACAAGGCATGATGCCCAGCAAAACGATAGTGGTGATGAAAAAAAGAAGGCAGCATATCAGCAATAGTCACGGCATAGTTCTGCTGCAACAGCTCTTTCAAAGCCTCAGCAAGACTAAGATGACCACCGCCTGTCTGAGCGGTCAGTATGAGGATATTGGGTTTATTGGGCATGCATACTCTTTCCTGGCGGATTATCTACCGAATCCCGTATTCATAAGTTGCTGTGATTATAGCATGTCTTTTTCGCATAACATCATTTCCATCTATTCAACTTACCCAAAGAATGATATAATGAGAACGCAAGTTCTATTTTTTCTAGTTACCCAGACCAATACCCATTGGCTAAGAAAGAGAACACCCATGCTCCGTGATGTAATGCGCGAAACGCGCGAATTTCCAAACCTTCCCTACGAAGGACACGAAGAGGAACTTCCACAGCGATTTCAACAGGCGTTTATACAGGGGTTACACCAGGCCCACAAGGAAATCTTGCAAGAACTGCGTCAAACGCTCTTAAAGATCGTCCGCATACGCTTCCCCAACGCGCTGCGCCTTGCCAAAAAGCAAACGCTTATGATAGAGGATTCAGTCATCCTGCGCGACTTAATCGTAAAAATGAGCACTGCACAATATACCGAGGAAGCTGTTATGCACCTGCTCGAAGTTGACGAGGAGGAAGAAGAGGAATAGTCCTGGAACTCGGGGCTATTCCTCCCCCAGCAACACCTTCAAATCAGCAGTCAATTGCGTGGGAGTGAAATCATCATCCAGCAAGACACGCTCGCGACCCTCTTTATCGATCACATAGATGTATGAGCTATGCGTCACAACCCCCGCGCTGGTCGCGGCCTGCGCATCAACGCTGTAGTCCGACCACACGGGGGAAAGTTGCTCGTGTGAGCCGACCAGGAAATGCCAGTAACTCACCATCTTATGCACTTTGGAGAAATTGAGCGCGGCAGCTATAGTATCACCCTTGGGGTCCATACTGACGGCAAGTACCGCAATATGGTTGGCATTGCTGCCAAGTGTCTGCATTGTCGAATGTAATTTATCTGCAATAACCGGGCAAATATCGGGACAATGCGTATAGAGAAAGGTCACCACCACAGGTTGACCCTTGAACTGTGAGAGCGATACCGGCTTCCCAAATTGATCTTTCAAGCGAAAATCTGGCGCCGGAATACTGCCGAGGTCGGTTCCTTGCAACCCCGACTGGCTAACTCCAGGAGTGGACGCGGTAGTTGAACCCAGGCCATTACGCAGGCTGAAAATCGCTACCACAAGTACGACCAGCAGCGCCAGGGTGATGACTGACAGGCGAGACGCCAGGCGCCAACTCATGCTCATATCAAGTCCTTGATCTCAATGAATCACTCGATCCAGCACCATGACCGCAAAAATCAGCGCGAGGTAGCAGTTCGAGTACCAGAAAAGCGTACGTGCCCATTTTTTCGTCTGATCGCGAAAGAGGCGTACTGCCATGTACACCAGTATACCACCCAGCAAAAGAGCACACACCAGGTAAAAATAGCCCATGGCGCGCATAGCAAACAAAACCATCGTCACCGCCAGTAGCAGCAGCGAATACAGGAGGATTTGCTTGCGCGTCTCACGTTCGCCCATCACCACAGGCAACATGGGAATGCTGGCCTTCTCGTAATCTTTCTGAATGAGTAGCGAGAGCGCCCAGAAATGTGGCGGCGTCCAGTAAAAGATGATAGCAAACAGCCAGATAGCAGGCAAAGTAATACTATTGGTGACTGCCGCCCACCCAACCAGCACAGGCACCGCGCCCGCCGCTCCACCGATCACGATATTTTGCGCGGAAGAACGCTTGAGCCATAGCGTATAGACAAATACATAGAAAAGGATCGCCGAACTCGCCAGTTCCGCGCTGAGCAGATTGACAAAGGCCGTCAAAACGATGAAGGCTCCCACGCCCAATACAATGCCGAAAATAAGCGCCTGCGCAGGCTGTACTCTGCCGGAGGGCAACGAACGGCGTTGTGTGCGCCCCATAACCAGGTCAATATCCCGGTCGATATAACAGTTGATGCAGTTCGCGCTGCCAGCTGCCATCGCGCCGCCCAGCAACGTCGCGAAGACCAGGTCCAGGCGAGGTAATCCTTGTTTTGCAATCGCCATCGCCGCCACCGTCGTTCCAAGCAGCAGCACAGTGACATGGGGCTTCATCAGATCGATATAGCTGGAGATAGTCTGCCGGACGGGGCCGACTTCCTTCTTCTCCTCTTCGATTGCCTCCAACTCAGCACCCTGCGGGGCCGCGCGCAGTTGACGAGCCGCCAGCACCGCCAGTATCACCAGCATACCCCATACGGCAGTAGCAAGCGCAAGATGTAAGACCGCGATAAATTCCGGCTTTTTCAGCAGCACAATCAGGCCGCCGACCCCCGCCTGCGCTA
>VBFM01000220.1:3409-4773 GCA_005882595.1 Chloroflexota bacterium | reverse complement strand
ATAGAGTGTGGATGGAATTGCCGTGGTAAGCATATCATATGTGAAGAAAATGCAAATTTAACAATAGTTCCTCTATAATACTGCGAGCATATTCCTTGCCAGAGGCCAATACGAACCAGTACTCTGTTCATCATGAGGGGTGGGGGCAAAAAGAAATGTAGTGGCACCCCTCGCGGGTGCCAGGTCTCTCGCCCACCAATTTACGACCAGGTGCGCGCCCTGGTGTTCCTCTTGCGGGTGCCAGGTCTCCCGCCCACCAATTTACGATTGGATTCATCTCGCTCGCCACACTGACACCGAGTGATCCGACGAAGCCGATGCGATTTGCTGCCCATCAGGCGACCACGCCAGGGCAAGCACATAATCAGCATGACTGCGGTAGATATAGACAGTATCCCCGCTCGCGGCATCCCATATGCGCACCGTATTTTCTGCATAGTAATTAATACTGCTTCCCGCCGCTGAAGCAATGTGCTTGCCATCGGGTGACCAGGCCACGGCGTGCAGTCCATCCGCGTGACCCCGGTAGATCAAGACGGGTTTCTTGGAAGCGAGGTTCCAGATACGTACGGTCCCGCCATCGTCGGCTGAAGCGATGAGCTTGCCATCGGGCGACCAGGCCACAGCACGTATGCGCTGGGAATCGCCACGATAGACATTTTTAGCGAAGAACATATTGCGCCTGGTTGTAGCGTTCCAGACGTGAACCGTGGAATCATCGCCAGCTGAGGCAATGTGTTTGCCATCTGGTGACCAGGCGAGCGCGCGTACCCAATCGGAGTGACTGCGATAGGTGTAAAGAAGATGACCGGTGGTGGCCTCCCATACTTTTACAGTTTTATCATAGCTGGCTGAAGCGATGAACTTGCCATCAGGCGACCAGGCTACAGCATTCACTCGATCAGCATGACCATGGCAGGTGAAGAGATAGATTCCAGCATCGGCCTCCCACACCTGCACAGTAGCATCACTGCTTGCAGAGACGATGAGCTTGCCATTGGGCGACCAGGCTACAGCATTCACTCGATCAGTATGACCTGTATAGGTGAAAAGATGATCTCCCTCGACGGCCTCCCATACCTGAGCAGTTTTGTCGTCACTCACAGAGACGATATGCGCGCCATCGGGCGACCAGGCCACAGCATTCACTCGATCAGCATGACCGTGATAGCGGACGATGAGGCTTCCCAGTGTTGCGCTACCTGTACCAAGCTGTGCAGATGGAAAAAATGGCCTGGGAACAACTGGGGATGGGTACACATACGTGATTCCAGGTTGTAGGACGCCCACCTGCTTGTCTGTTCGCTGCGCGACAAAGCGCTGCAGTTCGAGCTTGATGGCATGCATGCTGGCCGGTCTTCTCT
>VBFM01000220.1:0-3390 GCA_005882595.1 Chloroflexota bacterium | reverse complement strand
ACAGGAGTTGTCTGGCTGCGTAACTGAAGAGGCGCAAAGCGAAATGGTGTTTGTGATGGGTCATCTCCTGTGAGCAGTTGGTGGAGCGTGGCACCCAGGGCATAGATATCTGCGCGAGGGGTGGTCTGTGTTTTGCCGTATTGCTCCGGGGGAGCATAGCCGGGTGAGCCGAAGGCAGTGGTATCCCTGGACTGCCCTGGCTTGAAGTGGCGAGCGATGCCAAAATCTATCAGGTAGATTTGCCCTGAGGGTGTCAGCATAATATTAGCGGGTTTGAGGTCGCGGAAGATAACGGGCGGTTGGCGAGTGTGCAGGTAGCCAAGTACCGTGCAGAGTTGAATGCCGGTCTCGAGCACCTTCTCAACGGGCAGGTATTTTCCCCTGGATTTACGCAGGTATTCCTCCAGCGTATCGCCTTCGATGAAGTCCATCACGAGGTACCAGCGCCCAGCTTCGCCAAAATAATCATAGATGGCGGGAATATTGGGATGTTGCAGACCCGCGAGCAGGTGAGCTTCACGTTTGAAAGCCTCGATGGCCTCGGCTATTTCCTGCTGACTCAAGCGGCTCTGCCCCATCTCCTTGACGGCTACAATCCGGTAGCCAAAGAGCGTATCAGCCGCTTTATAGACTGCTCCGAAGCCGCCCTTACCGACCTGTTCAAGAATACGATAGCGTTCCTTGAGCAGGTGCTTCTGAGCAAGTGATCCGGTGGAAGATCTGATGACGAGGCCACCCGCAGCACTCTGTAAGGATTGCCCACAGGCAAAGCAAAACGCTGCTTGTGCCGGATTGTCCGTACCACATTTGGCGCAGTTTAGATGAGCAGAAGCAACCACGTGTGCTACTCCTCGCTGCATGCAACAGCACTTCCCGTTGAAGCGAGAATCTAAAGCTCAGTCAGTATATATTACATAATATAACATTATGAGGCTATAGGTTCTCCCATCTATCTAGTGAATCGGGGCAGCAGCGAAGTGGTAAGAGGATTTCTGTTAGCTGGAGGTGATACCCTGGCCAGGAGGCGCTACACTCCAACAATACTCTTCTCGCTAAGCGCATGTTTGAGGTGAAGCAAGCCAAGCCGCAGGCGCGACTTGACCGTGCCGACAGGGATGCCGCATCGTTCCGCGATCTCCTCACGCGTCAATCCCTCAAAATACGCCAGTTCGATCGCTCTGCGCTGCTCTGCGCACAGGCTTTGCAGCGCCTCACGGATGAGCGACACCTGCTCCGAGCGCCATGTCTCCTCCCAGGGATCGGGCGAGACGAGCAGATCCTCATCATATTCGACCTCTTCCCAGGGAATCTCCCTCCATTTAGACCGGGAGCGCTGACGGCGTAAGTAATCAATCACGCGATAATGCATGATCGAATAGAGCCAGCTACGAACGCTGCCGACTTCTCGAGAGTAGGATGAGCGATTCTGCCAGATGGCGAGAAAAGCCGCCTGTACAAGGTCTTCGGCGGCCTGTTTGCTGGCAGTTACCCGGTAAGCCAGAGAAAAGAACGGACGGCTATAGCGGTCGTAGAGGAGTTCCATTGCACTGACATCCCCTCTACCGATGGCATCGATCAGGTACTCATCGCTGATCACGTCGTTCGAATCGGGTATATACATACTCTTCTCCGGCGCTTTTTTGATACGATCCCTACAGTTTGGTTATACCATATTGGAGAACATTTTTCATCCTCAAACGTAGGGAAATTGATATTACGTTTGAGGATGAGAAAATGTCGCTTACCGGTAGACTACAACTAACCCGCCTGATTGTAGAGCAACTTCAAGAAAAGTACTAAAATCGCTTCCTCATGAAGACGAAGGCGCCCGATATTTTTTCGATATGAGTCAGTGGTATCTTTAGGAGAACAGAGATGGTGGATTTGGATGCTCCATCATACAATTCAAATGAAACTGGCCCTCGTGACGTTTCCGTCGAGGGCCTATTTCACGTTCACCGTCGCCACCATATAAGGATGGAACATGCACATATACCCAAAGGTGCCAGCGCGAGTAAACTTGAAACTATATGTTGCGCCAGGATTGATCGTTCCACTCCCAAAGCCATTAAAACTCACCGTATGTGGTGCGGCAGTAGTATTCTTCCACGTGACGGTAGTGCCAACGGGAATATTGAGCGTGCTGGGACTGAACGCAAAACTGCCACTGCTATCCGTAATGATCATCACAGTCACCGGGGTAGGAGGCTTTGGCGTCGGAGATGGTGTAGGCGACGGCGTCGGTGGGACCGGAGTTCGAGTCGGGCTGGGAGTTGGACTGGGTCTTCCTGGTGTTGGCATGGGTGTATGCCCGGTTGGTACCGAAGTTGGACCTGGCTGCGTCGGCGATGGTGTTGTTCCGGTCGGTATGGATGTTGGTGAAGCAGCAGTTGGAGTATTCGTTGTGCTGGCACCGACAGTGATGCCATTGGTGGGAGAGGCAGAGGTATTGGCAGTCCTACTGGTGCTTCCCCCACAAGCGGTCAGTACAACAATGAGGGTCAGCATTGTCATACCACCCCAGGCAATGCGCCGCGACAAACATGACAAATACGTACGTTTCATGGATGATGCTCCCCTTCTGGCACGATGGGAAAGATGAGGGAAATTTCCTGGCGGACTCATCTATGAAACTATACGGGCTTTGGTTACATCAGCGCTGGACGGGATGAATTCACGGACACGCTTTATTGCACATCACACCGGGTAAATCGGGCTGCGACACTCCGAGAAGCGCGTCTCTTTCGTTTGATAGACCGCGTAACGCGCGATCAGTTCAGCTCGTAAGGACTCAAATGGTGTGATGGTATCGACGATCAACTCCGAGGCAAGGCGGAAGAAAGGTTCGCGCTGCTCTTCCGGTAATTCGGCGATCTGGTTGGCGA
Source organism: Chloroflexota bacterium (assembly GCA_005882595.1). Lineage (GTDB taxonomy): Bacteria > Chloroflexota > Ktedonobacteria > Ktedonobacterales > Ktedonobacteraceae > VBFM01. The sequence continues at coordinate 505 of VBFM01000220.1, read as the reverse complement.
AGACGGCGTTGATAGCGGCCTCTGGCCCCATCACGGCGATCTGGGCCGTTGGCAAAGCGATCACTGCGTCAGTCCCAAAAGCTGGACCGGCCATGGCATAGAGACCCGCGCCATAACACTTGCGCACGATCACCGAGATTTTCGGCACGACCGCCTGGGATACCGCGGCGATGAACTTCGCGCCGTGCCGGATGATGCCCGCGCGTTCGACGGCAGAGCCGATCATAAAACCGGACACATCCGCCAGGAAAAGCAGGGGAATATTGAAAGCGTTGCAGGTATTGACGAAACGCGTCCCCTTATCGGACGAATCGACAAAGAGTACGCCGCCCTTGACACGCGGCTGGTTCGCCACAATCCCCACAACCCGCCCATCCAGTCTCGCGAAACCGGTAATCAATTCGGGTGCAAAGAGCTTTTTCACCTCGAGAAAGCTGCCGCCATCCACCAGCGCGTGAATGAAATCGTACATATTGAACGGCTTGTTCTGCGCCTCCGGGACGAT
>VBFM01000414.1:1239-10486 GCA_005882595.1 Chloroflexota bacterium | reverse complement strand
ACGCGCGTTTCGTATTCACGCTTTCTGGCCTGCTCAGCACGTAGTCTCAGCGCTGAGGCTAGCTGACCCGTAATGATGGCGGTCACCAGAAAGATGAACAGCGCTAACCATTCCTCTACTTTAAATATGGTAAATGTATATAAAGGCTGGGTAAGAAAGAAGTCAAACGAGAGAAAAGCCACTACTGAAGCAACGATAGCGGAATAGAGTCCTCGTGTACTGGCAAGGGTCAATACAATTAACAGGTAGAGCAGCGAGATATTAGGAATACGCGGATAGAGTTGAAATACGTAGATGATGCCTGTTACCAGCAGCGCAGCTGCCGTTGCCAATACGCTGTCACTGGCATACCGCACCCAACGTGCTTCATCCCTGCCAACCGGTGAGGGTAAGTATTTAAGCTTGCTCATGGCTCATCTCATAGGGAAAGCAATGTGAAACGCCTTCACGACTACTATTTTAGCATAGGTGATAAGTCAAGACTCGTCAATAGCAGAGACTACCTTATGGCTATACGAAGGTCTAGAACAAACAGCGGTTTCCTTGTTTCGCATTGAACCCTATGGTACACTATCGGAAAAGCATAGCTTGCGCTAGCTAAGAAGTACGCTTATGCTATCTATTACAGTACAATTTGCGCCTCTTTTCTCTTATTGCTAAGATAGGATTTTTATGGCTCAAGAATCAGTGACACAAGACGCTTCACAAGTGTCTGCCGGGGGCGAGCAGAGTCATGGGAAAAACCTGCTTGGCCCCATTCTCTGCTGGGCCGTTGTCTTCGCCGATATCGGTACATCGGTGTACTATGTCCCTGGGATTCTCTATAACACCAATGGCATAGGAAGTTTGGCCGGGTTCTTCGTGTTTCTGACGATGTCGGTATTTGTGCTGCTCACCTTGAAATACTCAGAGGTGACTCAGCGCTTCCCGCAAGGTGGTGGAGTGGTGACGGTGGCGGCCCAGGCTATCAATCACTGGGTTGGTGCCCTTGGTGGCATGTTTATCCTGGTCGATTACTTCCTTACAGCTGCCATTAGTTGCCTTTCTGGTATGTTGTATCTCAGCGTGGTGATACCTGGGCTTGGTCCCTGGGTTCTTTTTGCAACAATTATTGCACTGGTGATACTGGGTATTCTTAACTGGGTAGGTATTAGCGAAAGCGCGAAAGTGAGCCTGATAGGAGCTATAATTGCATTTGTTAGCGATATTGCCATCCTTATAACGGTCTTTACACATATTTCTTTCTCCTTTTTCTTATCGTTATTCCCTAAAATGTTTGAGAATCATACGCTTGGGCTTGCTACGATCCTGTCAGGTTTTGCCGGCTCGTTCCTCGCCTTTTCCGGCCTGGAGAGTATCTCGCAGCTTTCCCCCGTCATGAGAACCCCGCGTAAGAAGGTCGCGGGTTTAGCACTCTTGCTGGTAGTCTTAACTATTGGGTTAACGAGTCCACTCTTAACGATGTTCTCAACGCTCTTACTCCCAAAGAGTTGGGTGGAAGATCCGACACTCTCAGGGCAGGTAATCTCTTTGCTCGGAGGCAGATGGGGAGGTATCGTCTTACAAACCGAGGTAGCCATCAGCGCCAGCGCGCTGCTGGTATTTGCCAGCAATACAGCTATTATCGGCGCTTACCACGTGTTTTTAGCGCTCTCACGTATGGAGTTCTTCCCGGCATTCGTCCTGCGTCGAAATAAATTACGTGGGACACCCCATTACTCTATTGCCCTGGCTACCGGGGTGCCTATTCTCGTCCTCATCCTCGTCAAGGGAAACATCAATCTCCTGGGTGATTTGTACGCTTTTGGCCTGCTGGGAGCGTTTACCTTGACGTGCCTGGGGTTGGATATTGTGCGCCACCGCGAAAGAAAACTTGCGCGCTCGTTATCCAGGCGGCTACAGAATGGCAATCTCAGTGAAACTAATAGGGAAAAGCTCGCTGAGGATGTCCTGCGCAGCGCCACTCCTCCAAATAACGGTGCTACATCAGGGGCGCAGGCTAATCTAGGGGGAATTGGGCCAGAAGACCTTGCGGCTCTTGCAACTCCCGCAACCTCGTGGCGGGTCAAATTTCGGGATGCCTGGCATTCTCTTGATTTCTGGCTGGGCATTTTGACAACCCTCCTGGTGTTTATCGCATGGTCTACCAACCTGGTCTCAAAACCCCTGGCGACAGCCTTTGGAGGCAGCGTTGCAAGCCTGGGTATGGTGATCGCATACGTAAATTACTCTCGCCAAAAGCAGAAGGGGCGCTTGCCGGTGGTCACTACGGGGATCGAGGGACGTTTGCCCGATTCCGTGCTGGCGGTATTAACCGCGAAGAATGGGCATAATGATATGGTGATACGTACCGCCATCAATAGCGCGGAGGGAAGACCCGTGGTCTTTTTGTTTTTAGGTGAGCCTAAACCTGGCCGCGTCCCGCGCATGTTTGAGGTAGTCGATCCTTATCTTGAAGACCAGCAAGCGAAAGAATACTTTGGCAAAGCTGAACATCTGGCGCGCAAGTCCAAAATACCACGTCGTTTTGTCTATCGCCAGGAGGAGCCGGGCGCGGTATCGAGTGTCTGGCATGTGGTGCACCCACACGATACCGTCGTCGCAGCTGAAAATGTGCCGGAAGTGGAAGATGTCAACCCGGACCGCGTGCGCTACGAATTGACGCCAGGAGGCAAAGTAGCGCACCTGCTGAAGCGCTGGTGACCAGGGCTCATTGTCATCCACACATGCATGCGCTATACTCTGTGCATGAGACAACTGCGCATCGCACTATTGCTCTTCTTGCTCTTCTTGAGCCTGGCCTCGTGTAGCCCTGGACACCTGGGTGGCAATGAAATCGCGTTTGTGCGCGACGGGCACCTCTGGACGATTGATCCCTCCGGCGCCAATGCCTTTGAGGTGGTGACCGAGAGCGCGCCCGTCATCGGTTATGCATGGTCGCCTGACCATCATATCTTTGTCTTCCGGCTGCTCGATAGTGGTCATGCCAGCAAACATTACGCAACCAATCCCATCACCGGACTCCCTGGAGACCTTCCCAGTTCCCTGAACACTGTCGGCATCGATGGCGGCGTCCCTATCCCTATCGTTGCTTCAAGCATTGATATCCAACATAGCAACGTCTGGTGGAATACCAGCGGTAACCGGCTGCTCTACCGCGAAGAATCTACACATGTGCAGGATCTGTCCCCCATCGACGTATCCTGGTGGGTCTCACAAAACGACCAGCCCGATGGCATTGCGCGTAAATCCCTCCCCGCCTCTTACTCCATCCCATCGTTTACTTCTAGCTCTTCAATGGTTATAGGAAGTTCTTTGCAGGGTATTTTTACGACGACGCTAGCAGGGACAAATCTTCAGTGGCTCGCGCACGGCATGCTGCCGGGACATCCATTACCCGCGACACTTGAGCGCGTTTTGTGGCAGCCAGCTCACCAGCAGCCCGTGCTGCTTTATGCAGTCACTGCAACGTCTCTCCCTTCCTCGTCACCGCAGCCATCCACCGGTAACGCACCCGCAGTACAACTTGTACTGCGTGACTACAGTGGCCAGACCAACGCTATCACCACCTGTTACTGCACGCAGTTTGCCTGGTCGCCCAATGGCAATTCGATCTTATATAGTACAGGTACGACCGATACCATTTACACGCTTAAACAGCATACAGCATTTTCGTTCACCGTCGAGGACGGCAGTGTACCCTACTGGTCACCCGATAGTCAATTTTTGCTGCTCGACGGCTTGCATACCCTCTCACTTGTGCAGGTCGCCAACCAGCGGCAACAGCAATTGCTCGCGGATACTTCCACAGGGACCGCTACCTCAACGCTGCCCGATGCCCATGCTTTACTGCAACCGGTACCCAATAGCCTCTGGGCATCGGATGGCCGGCACTTCCTTGTGCTCACTCGTGGGCGACTGCTCTGGCAGGGCCGGGGACTGAACTCAGGCAATGGCCTCTATTCCGTTACCATAGATGACCAGGGACATACTCAAGGAACACCCGCGGTAGTCGATACTGGAAACGACTCCCAGGCGGGCTGGAGTTATGAAGACCCCAATACGTCCTTCTTGCTTTAAGGGCAGGAGGGCGGTTTTTTCAGGATCGGGCTTCCTGCGATGGCTGCTCACGCCAGGCTCGCAGCAATGCGGTTTCCTGCTCGGTTGATAGACCTGCGCGATGTTCAAAGCCAGCAGCGCGAGTTGCGTTCCATTCCAGGGTTGCCAGAATTGTATCTGCCAGTGGCCTGAAAGTCAGTCCATCCGTAATGGCCTTCGCGCAATCGATCGTTGCTCCCCCGGCTTCCGAGGCGGGTACCCAGATGGGGAAATCTGCTTCGGCCTCGCGCTGGGCAAGAAATGCCTCGCTGATCCAGGTGAAACGAGCGTCGCTTTTCGTTGTGTCTTTACACGTATCGAGAAACCGCTGCATGGTGAGCAGGTGATCGGGACCGGTTGCATGATAGGCACCTGTTTTGCCGGTTTCCACCATGCGCACAATCCAGTCCGCCAGGTCGCGCACGTCGATAAATTGTACAGGATCGCCCGGCGTTCCAGGTGCGGCTACTTCGCCTCCCTGAGCGAAGCGATAAGGCCAGTAGGTAAAGCGGTCGGTGGGGTCATGCGGGCCAACGATGAAACCGGGCCGTACGTTGAGAACGCGACCGGGCATAGCCTTTTCAGCGGCTCGTTCACACAGCGCTTTCAAGGCACCATAGGTTTCATTGGTGACCTCTTCCACTGTTTCGTCGGGCAGAGCAGCAAGCGGGGCCGTTTCATTCATTCCGGGTTGGCTAAAGTCGGCGTAGACGGAAATACTGGAGATGAAGGTGTAGTGATCGACCGAGTGTGACAGGGTTTCGGCGGAAGCGCTCACCACACGAGGCACATAGCCGCACGTGTCGATGGCCGCGTCCCAGCGCCTGCCCTGCAAGACGTTCAGATCGCTCTTGCGGTCGCCTACCAATTTCTCGGCGCCTGTGAAAAGGGCGGCATTGGTTTTTCCGCGATTGAAGAGGGTAACTTCGTGGCCTCGCGTTAAGGCGGCCTCAACCAGGTGGCGGCCCAAAAATCGGGTGCCGCCTATCAATAAAATATGCATTGTTAGTTAATCCTCCCGTAGGGATTCTGTATGCGCTCCATATCACACACTCCTCTTCAGGCTAAGAGACACATATTTTCCTGGCGGAGTGGTGATGTGGGCCGTATCATCAGACGAGCATCTCTAGTATAGCATAAGGAAATACTCTATTGCAGCGAGACGAGCAAATGGGTATACTCTTCTTAAGAATATTTTCCTACGTATCTTCCCTTAAGATTCACTTGAGAGAGCCAGATGAACGACACAAGGCCGTACGATAGCTGGGATGACGATAAGGTAGAGATTATCGATCTTCCAGAGCGAGAGGAAAACACGGCAAGCTACCATAAACCGATCTTGCAATTGCCCAAAAAAGCTCGTGCTTTTTCCCTTCTCTGGGCAATCCGCGTCGGCCTCGTTTTGATGGTCAGCCTGCTCATACTGATTATTCTCTTACAAGCCCCTCTGTTGTCTCCATCCCGCAACAATGCCAGGCAGCCTGCACCCCCACCCGCTCGCCTCGCTATCATCGGTATGTCTGTCCACAATGGATTTGTGTATGTCAGTGCCTCCGATGGATCAATTGCAGCTTACCGTGCCAGCGATGGAAAGCTGTCATGGCGAGTACCCCTGGGGACAACTGCGTATTATGCCATCGCATCGGACCAGACAATCTACTGTTTTTTGGTTAAAGGGGATTATGGGCGCGTCGAGGCATTGCGCGCCAGCGATGGGGCGCTCCTCTGGACGCATCAAGATAGTTTTACAGGCCAGGCATGGATGTTGGCGAAAGACGGTATTGTCTACCTCAATTCAGAGCGCGGCGTCGTTTACGCCCTGCGAGGGAGCGACGGACAACCACTCTGGCATTTTATCGCCGGCATGCCTATGCCATTTGATGGGTTCTTAACGGTAAACAACGGCATTGTCTCCATCCAGACCAGCACAAACCTGCTCTATCTTTTACGGGCAAGCGATGGAATGCTCATTTATCACTACTCATCATTACTTTCCATTCAAGATACTATCTTCCCCACAGCTGAAAGTGGCATAATCTACATTGTTTCAGATAGTGGGGCTGTGCAAGCCAGGAGTGCAAACAATGGCTCGTTGCTCTGGCAATACAACCCTACCAAAGGAGCGGGCGCCTGGTCTCCGGCGATTCTGGACGGCACTGTCTACGTCAACAACGCGGCGAACGGCTCGCTTCAGGCATTGCGCGGTCAGGATGGATCGCTGCTCTGGCAATTCAAGCTGAGGGCTACCACCAGCCCGCCGCTGGTTTACCATAACGTGGTATACTTAACCTCAGCTGATGGCTCGATGATCGCACTGCACACAACCAACGGGATGTTGCTCTGGCGCACGCAACTACCCGCTCCTCTTTTAAACCTGGCATCCCCTCCCATCGTTGACAACAACATCATATATGCCAACCTTAATCAGCCCGACGGTATAGCATATGCAATCCAGGCAAGCGATGGGCGCCTGCTCTGGCAACACAGCTTTTATGCGGATACGCCTGAATACGCTCCGTCTGTCAATGATGGGATTATTTACCTGGGAAAGGATGACCACTCTATTGACGCATGGAGCGGAAGCGATGCACGCTTCCGCTGGCACTATTCTGCCCCCGCTCAAATCCAATGGTATCCACAGGTCTTCGATGGCCTCATGTACGTTCGGCTAACCAACGGAACGATGGACGTGTTGCGTATTAGCGACGGAACGCGTCTCTGGCATTTTCCATTGAACGGGTGACATTTTCTACGCTTGCGTTTTAACCACCGATAAGAAAAAGTATACGGAGCCTGGCAAAGAGAGGATGAGACTATGAAAGGCAAGCACCAGAAACAGGCAATAGAGCATAACGAATTTGACGAACATGAGTACGAGGATATGGAGCTGTTAGAACGCCTGGAAACATTGCGCGAGGATATGGAAGAGCTGGGAGTGTCCACGCTGGATGAGGTGATAAAGCGCATCGCAGACTTGCATAGGCAGTTAGATACAAGATAGAGAGAAAAAGGCGGGGTACACGTGTATGTACCCCGCCATTCTGGTTACCCGCCGCCGAGATAGGCTTGCCGAACGAGGTCGTTGGTCAGCAGATTTTTCGCGGCATCGCTCAAGACGATCTTCCCCGTCTGCAATACATAGCCCCGGTTGGCCAGGCTGAGAGCCATGGAGGCGTTCTGTTCGACCAGGAAAATGGTAACACCCTCATCGCGAATGCGCAGGATCGTATTAAATACCGTTTCGACGAGGATGGGTGACAGCCCCATAGATGGCTCATCCATACACATCATCTTCGGGCGAGACATCATGGCACGCCCCATTGCCAACATCTGCTGCTCGCCCCCGGACATGGTACCGGCAACCTGTTTCAAGCGTTCCTTGATGCGCGGGAAAATCTGGCAAACATGGTCGATGTCCTCTTTGATTTCGTTGCGATTATTGCGAATAAACGCGCCCATTTCCAGGTTTTCCAGTACGGTCATGCGCGGAAAGATACGCCGCGCCTCAGGCACCAGCGCCATGCCCTGGCGCACGATATCACCTGGCAACATACCATCGATGCGTCGTCCCTCAAACTCTATTGTGCCGTGGCGAGGACGCACCAGTCCAAAGATCGTTTTCATCGTCGTCGTTTTGCCCGCTGCATTTGCTCCAAGCAAGCAAACGATTTCACCTTTGTTGACTTCGAGTGAGACCTGGTGAAGTATCTGGCTGGGTCCGTAGTAAGTATCTACATCGATGAGCTGAAGTACTCGCTGCGTTTCAGGACCAGGAACATTCTCTCTATCGACTGTAGGAGAAGTATCTGCATTGGTCATGTTGTAAGTTATCCTCCTGCTAGAGAAGCCATTGTAGGGCAAGAAAGCGATAGGTCTCTTTATGAAGAGTACGAATCAGTAGCTGCCTGTTCAGACGCAGTAGGTTTGCCCAGGTAAGCAGCGATGACTTTCTCATCATTACGCACCTCCTCCGGCAGCCCTTCCGAGATCTTACGCCCATAGTCGAGCACTGAAATGCGGTCTGAGATGCCCATCGTCACTGTCAATTTATGTTCAATCAACAAGATGGTCAGTTTCAATTCGTCGCGCAGACGCTTCACGTACTTGACTGCTTCCTGCGTCTCCGCCTCGTTCATACCCGCCGTCGGTTCATCCAGCAAGAGCAGTTTCGGTTTGGCAGCCAGTGCGCGCGCAATTTCGACGCGGCGTTTCTGCGCATAGGAGAGGTTCACCACGTACTCTTCCTGGCGATCCACCAGCTCGGAACCAAAGAAGCTGAGGAGTTCCAGCGCGCGCACACGCGCCTCTTTCTCTTCATGCCTGACTTCAGGCGTGCGAAAAAGGGAACCTAAGGCGTTAGCCTTGAGCTGGGTATGCTGCCCAACGAGTACATTTTCCATCACACTCATATTGTTGAACAGGCGAATATTCTGGAACGTGCGCGTTATACCTCGCCTGACAATCGTATCGGGCCTCAGCCCGACTATCGAGCGACCGTCAAAAGTAATGTCACCAGTACTTGGGCGATAAATGGCGGTGATCAAATTAAAGACGGTGGTCTTTCCGGCGCCATTCGGGCCGATAACACTGATGATCTCCTGCGGAAAGACCTGTAGATCGACATCCTGTACTGCTGCAAGACCACCGAAACGTTTCGTGACCTTGTCCAGCTTCAGCAGAGGTTCACCGCTATGCTCAACCACCTGTTCAACGCTCATAGTAATTCTCCTGCTCGTTACTACTCAACATGCACCTCCGTTTCGAAGCCAGGCGCGCCCGGAGTAACATCCAGCGCACCCACCTCCACGCCTTCTTCTTCAGTATGATGCAACTCACGCCTGCGACGCGCACTGGGTATGAGGCCCTCCGGCCGGAAGATCATCACCAGCACGAGAATGACCCCAAAAAGCAGGTTGCGGATGTTGCTAAATGTGAAACCGGGATTAAGCGTGGAAAAGAGACTATAAATAGGGTGCAGGATCGGGTACAAGGTGTTAGTCGGATCAGCGATAATGGCGTCGAACTGCGCGAGAATAAACTGGTTGATCGAGTACACCACAAACGCTCCAACGATGACGCCCGGGATGCTGCCTATTCCGCCAATGACGACCATCGCCAGGTAGATGATGGAGTCGCCAAAGCTAAAGGC
>VBFM01000414.1:0-1164 GCA_005882595.1 Chloroflexota bacterium | reverse complement strand
TCGTATTGACGAGGTTGATCCCGGAAGAAGCCGCCGCGACTTCGTCCTCGCGAATAGCGATCCAGGCGCGCCCCATGCGGGAGTCACGCAGGCGAACATTCGCAAAGATCACCAGGGCAATCAGAGCCAGGATCAGATAATAGTACGGAACTGGCGTGATGCCGTTCCACACGACACCTGGAAAAGCCGGCGAGAAGACGCCGGCAACGCCATTAGCTCCCCTGGTGACGTTATCCAGCTCGAGAAAGACAATCGGGACGATTTCTCCGAAACCCAGCGTCACGATGGCGAGATAATCTCCTCGCAGGCGCAGGGTCGGAGCGCCTAGCAGTACTCCCCAAAAGGCGGCAATCAAGGCGGCCAGAATTAAAGCCGGCCAGAAAAACCAGGGCCAGATATTGGGGTCCACGTGGATGCCCGTCAGTACACCCAGCTGTGGTGAGCCGAGTATTCCCCATACATATGAGCCAATAGCAAAGAACGCGACATACCCCAGGTCGAGCAGACCCGCGAAGCCAACCACGATGTTCAAGCCCAGAGCCAGGATGATATAGTAACCTGCATCTCCATATTGTGCCAGGCGCGCATCCGAACCAGAGCCGAACAGGTATTGATCCAACACCGGGTAAAAGATCACGAACCCTAACAGAAGAAGCAGGTAGAAGCGCGTCGCTCCCCCGCTCTGCAATGGAAGGTCGTTTGGCACTTGCTCTCTTGCAGCATTTTCAGGGCGACCATTGCTACTTCCTCCAGATAATAATCTAAGAAAGCCTCGTCTTGGCGCGCGACCATCCTGAGCAGCTGGATCGAGACTAAGGGGTTTACTTGCCTGGCTTCGCAGGCGGCTCAATGCGATCATTCCTCCTAGCTGCCCCAGGAAATAGCCAGCAACAGGGAAGAGTAGCGTGCGAATAAGCGCCCATATCAAAAGAGTCGTCGGCAGGGAGCCGGAGAGGTAGAAGATCAGATCAGCGACCAACCAGATTACGGCAAATACCGTTGCGAACCAGAAGCCCCCGATCCTGCCACGATAAAGCAATATCGCTCGCTGTTCGTCAGCAGGCAAACTGAGTACTTCGGCTGTTGCAGGCTCGTTCACCGCATACGCGTTTCCACCTCGCACCAGCAAATAAAGATAAAGAGGAACAAAAAGTATGCCGGCCA
>VBFM01000219.1:0-4533 GCA_005882595.1 Chloroflexota bacterium | reverse complement strand
CCAATGCTCTGGTGTGGACCGCTTCGTAGGAGCGAGATTTATCGCGTCCTCGCAGTTCGATAGGACGGATAGATGCCAACCAGGATAAACAACAGGCATCAACCTGAGAAGAAGAGAATGTGACGTTTTCTCAGGTTGATGCCTTTGCTGTCCCTATAGTGGAGATGTGATTCGTGTATGATGAGTAGGGAAGAAATAGCAACCTTAAGAGAGGACTACGTATCACCATGAAGACACGACAACTTGGCAATACAGATATGCAGATTACGCCTATCGGCCTGGGGTGCTGGGCTATTGGTGGCGGCGGCTACCAGTTTGGCTGGGGGCCGCAAGACGATCAAGAGTCGATAGCCACCATCAAACGCGCGCTCAACCTGGGCATTAACTGGATCGATACCGCCGCCGTCTATGGCCTTGGCCACTCTGAAGAGATCGTGGGGCGGGCGATTCGAGGTCATGATTGGAGTCCCTATCTCTTTACAAAGTGCGGGCGCGTCTGGGATGAACATGGCCATGTGTTCGGCAACTTGAAGGCTGACTCTATCCGGCGCGAAGTCGAAGCAAGCCTGAAACGCTTGCAGGTTGACGTAATAGACCTGTACCAGATACACTGGCCCGATCCTGACCCCGATCTTGAAGAGGGCTGGAGTACGATGGCGAAGTTGCAGCAGGAGGGCAAGGTACGCTATATCGGCGTCTCAAACTTTAATGTGGAGCAGATGCAGCGCGCGATGAGGATTGCTCCCATTAGCTCGCTGCAGACGGAGTATTCGTTGATCAATCGAGAGGCGGAGAAGGAAATTCTGCCGTTCTGCCTGGAACATCGTATAGGAGTAATAGTGTACTCCCCAATGGCTTCAGGGTTATTATCGGGAAGCATGACGCGTGAACGCATCGCGGCTATGCCTGAGGATGACTGGCGCAAACGCGACCCTGAATTTCAAGAGCCGCGCCTCTCGCGTAACCTCGCGCTGGCCGAGAAATTGAATGAGATCGGCTTCACGCACAACCGCATTCCCGGCGAGGTAGCGATCGCCTGGACACTGCACAATCCTGCTGTGACCGGAGCTATCGTCGGAGCGCGCCGTCCCGATCAAATCGAGAATCTCGTTGGAGCCGCCGAGTTCCGCCTGTCGGATGTAGAATTGTCCGAGCTTAATGAATTTTTGAGTGAGAATCCCTAGAGAGGAATTCTCTCTCCCTTGTTTTCAGCCTCTTTTCAGCTTAACATGTATTAGGGGTAGATGCAATGGAGGGACAAAGAAGTAGGTACAGCTTACCCTCGTGACCTTACTATGAGGAACGCGGTGACTACCGAGACGAAGCCCGCAACACATAAGGGAAAGCCGCCTTGCGGGTTCTGCGTGATAAACCAGAGATATGCGCCGGCGATTTCCAGGAGCAGGCCGCCAACGAAAAGCAGGATGATCGCCAGCGGCGAACGCTCAAATGGGCCGCGAATCTCCTGTTTGCCGTACACGGGAGCAGTTGGCTTTGTTGACGTGGTTGCTGTCGCAGACGATGCTGTTTGCTGCTCTTCTTCTGGCTCCTGGATTGGCTGCGTTGCTGGAGTATATTGCTGGATGGCCGAGCGGAGCGCCTCGTACAGGCTCTCAATTTTCTGGCGTGGAGCGCGAATATAGACGCGGCACAAGCAATTCGCGAAAAATTGGTTCGAATGATTTCTGGCGCAGGGAGATGGCGCGAATCGATTTGAGCGGCAGCGCATCCAGAAAAAGCCGTTCGCGCGGAAAGCTCACGTAGTAATACCCGAACACGCGCAAATTGGTCACGACGATATCACACGGCGTAGCGTGTTGCCCTTGCCCACCATCCCAGATGGCAGGCATAGAGAATAGCGGCTGTTCATCCGCTTGCAGGTTGTTGTGTAGCCCCTTGAGACGATTCAGTATTTTCTCTGCTGTGCCAATTCTGGAAGGCATACTACGTCCTCTCTGTAAGTACACCGAGATTATAGCATATTCTCCAGGTTGCCCTTCTTTTTCCTGGCTCCTACAATCTACTATGGGTAGGTAAGGGAGTAGATGAAACGCGGGGTATATCATCGGCACCTATCCTTCCTGCAAACCTACCTGGGCGTGATAAATCTGGCCCCCACGGGCAGGGCGATAGGAGGAGGAACGAATATATGTCTGACCTGTTGGCTGCACGTACGCAGATGGGTACATCACTTGCTTTTCATATTATCTTTGCCGCGTTAGGGGTGGGATTACCACTGCTGATGTGTATTGCGGAGGGACTGGCGCTCCGGCGCAAAGACGTGGTCTGGATGGCGCTGACACGCCGTTGGGCGAGGGCTGCGGCTATACTCTTCGCCATTGGAGCGGTGTCCGGGACGATTCTCTCGTTTGAACTTGGACTGCTCTGGCCGACATGGATCAAGTTCGCCGGGGCCGTTGTTGGACCGGCCTTTGCCTTCGAAGGTTTCGCCTTCTTCCTGGAGGCCATTTTCCTTGGCCTGTACCTGTATGGGTGGGATCGACTCTCGCCGCGTGCGCACTGGTTCTGTTCGTTTCCCATCTGGATCAGCGGGCTGGCCTCAGCGTGGTTTATTGTGAGTGCGAACTCGTGGATGAATACACCCGCGGGCTTTGTGATTTCGCATGGGCAGGTCACGAACATTGACCCTTTGCAGGCCATGCTCAATCCCAGCACACCCTACGAGACTATTCATATGATCCTGGCCTGTTATGTGGCAACGGGTTTTGGCGTCGCGGCTGTCTATGCCGTGTCGATGCTGCGGGGGAAACGCGATGAGTACCTCCCTTCCGACGGCCTGAGCGAAGCTAGGACGCAGTCCGTTGGCCGTCGGTATAAGGATGAGTACCGGCGCAAGGGGCTGCTGCTGGCTCTGGCTATGGGCGCAATCGCCATTCCATTACAGATTGTCAGTGGTGATGCCAATGCGCGTTTTCTGGCGGATTACCAACCCGCGAAGTTAGCGGCGATGGAAGGTCTTTTCCATACGCAAGCAGGCGCGCCGCTGCAGATTGGCGGATTGGCCGATCCGCAGACGGGCAAGGTCTATTACGCGCTGGAGATTCCAGACGGATTGAGCATCCTGGCGAAATTTGACCCGAACGCCACCATTAAGGGGCTGGACGCGTTCGCTCCGCAGGATCGGCCCAATCCGCTGCCGGTGCATACTTCGTTTGATGGCATGGTAGCCAGCGGCTTCTTTGCGCTGTTCGTGGGCTGGCTGTTCTGGCTCATCTACTTCCTGCGCAAACGCAGGGTTTCTGAAAATCGCTGGCTGCTGTGGGGCATTGCGCTCTCCGGGCCATTGTCCTTCCTGGCGATAGAACTGGGCTGGATGGTGACGGAACTGGGACGGCAGCCCTGGGTCATCTACGGCTATCTGCGCACAAAGGATGCCGTCACAACCGCGCCCTGGTTGAATATCAGTTTCCTGGTGTTCGCGTTCATCTATGTGGTGCTGGCGATAACGATGACCGTCTTGCTGCTGCGCCTGGCGCGGTCTCCCTTGCCGAAGATGGAATGGGATGAACTGGCGAGCGGTCAAAGCCAGAGCCAGGGCGAAAGAGCTGGTGTATAGGAAAGAGGTGGAAATATGATATTAGCCTATATTACCTTGACCGTACTCTGGCTATCGCTCATCACCTATGCAGCGCTGGGCGGCGCGGATTTTGGCGCTGGTGTGTGGGACCTCCTGTCTTTTGGGTACAGCGTGGAGCGTAAGCGAGAGTTAATCAATCGCGCGCTGGGGCCGGTGTGGGAGGCGAATCATGTGTGGCTCATCTTCCTGATAGTCGGCCTTTTTACGGGGTTCCCGTCGGTCTTCGCAATCGTCTCGATAGTGCTTTTCGTGCCGTTCTCGCTGGTATTGATCGGCATCGTATTGCGCGGCGCGGCCTTTATCTTTCGCACCCATGGGCTGGGGCGCAACAATCCAATCACTATGATATGGAGTCGTGTCTTCAGTTTTGCTAGCGTGATAACGCCGTTTTTTCTGGGAGCTTCTGCCGCAGCCGTGGCGAGTGGTCACATTCGCGCACCTGGCGGAAACGTTTCGACCGATGTAACGGGGGCAACCTGGCTCAGCCCTTTCGCCATCACGATCGGGTTAATGGCGGTCTCGCTCTGCGCTGTGCTGGCGGCTGTTTATCTTTCGGTGGAGGCGCTACACACCAAAGATGAGCAACTGGTGGGGGCATTTCGCTTGCGGGCAATAATCGCGGGCGCACTCACTGCCGTATTCGGTGCGCTGGGCCTGCTGCTCGCTCCGAGTGAGGCTCCCATTCTCTGGAACGGGATGCTCGCGCACGCTCTGCCGGTGGTGATCGTTACTATGCTGGTGGGATTGGCAACCGCCGCCGCGCTATTTACTCGTCATTTTCACATCGCGCGTGTACTTGTCGTTGTTGAAACGGCAGGTCTGCTCGGTTCCTGGGGCATCTCACAACTTCCCTACCTGATCCCGCCGGATGTAACGGTGCAAAACTCCGCCAATTCGCCTAACGTCCTACAGTTTATGCTCATCGGCACAGCGAT
>VBFM01000110.1:0-4823 GCA_005882595.1 Chloroflexota bacterium | reverse complement strand
GGCATACCGTTGATTCCTGCTACTGGCATCGCGGTCGAGCTGCCTCGGGTACAGACAGAATGTACATTTGATGCTGGGAAGGTGAAGGCTATGCATGTTGAAACATTGGCTGGAGGCGGCCTGACCGGGCTATTGCAGCAGGTAGGGACGGAATTGCCGGTATTGCCAAGGTTAGAAGATGACGATATTCGACGGCTTAATGAATCGGGCGAAACTTCTATTTAGGCCGTCTATGCATCGTATCCCACGTAATAGGGATGCTTGCGCGTGGCAAGCCATGCGCCCAGGAAGCCGAACAATCCGCCCAGTAGCGCCAGCAGCAGGAGAATAATCAGTGCAGTGATAAGGCCTCCGCCAAAGCCAATCAAGCCGCCACTGAAGCCGGTGTTGCGCGAGCCGGGATATCCGGGAAAATACTGGATGAAGAAGCCAATGGCGTAAGCGACAGCGCCAGCCACAAATCCACCGAGGAAGCCCATACGCCGCTCTACTGCCACCTTGCCAATGATAAACCCGGCAATAAAGTAAATCACCAAGCTGATAAATGAGGTCAGGCAGAAGATGCCGACAATGGTTGAGGCAGCACCCAAGGTCAGACTGTTAGCATTGCCGGCATGTTGGCAAATGTGAAGATGATGACTTGTAGAGCGGCTATGATGCCAGCCACCAGGCCGATAATCAAAGTTTTTCTGATATGGCCCGGTGGTATTTGAGGACGGGTCGGCGCTAACCGTTGATGGAGCGGACCTCCAGAATATCTGGGTTCCTCTTGTAACGTATCATCATCAGCGTCGTCGTCAAATGGATGGTGTTCCCTCCTTTGGGGCTGACGCAGTGGGTATTCTGAATCCGAATCTCGCATTTTGCTATCCTTTAATGGTTGCTCTTAATAGTGCTAAAGACTGACGGATAGGTGTTGATAAATTGCCAGGAATTCAACGGCCAATAAATTATAACCGCCTTGCCAATTATATAACTTTTTGGGACAAATCCCCAATCTCGCGAATCAGAGCTGTACTGCCGGTTGTCGCCCATTACGAAGTATTCATCCTGCGGTACAGTGACTTGTGATGCGCCCGGATTGATGGACACTTGAACATACGGTTCTTTCAGCACTATGCCATTCACCTGAACAGTGGAACTGGTGAGGATGATCACATCTCCTGGAATGCCGATCACGCGCTTGATAAGGTCTTTATTGGTATCGACGGGATAGTGAAAAACGATGACATCTCCTCGTTCTGGTGGGTGAAAGAGATAAGCGAGCTTGTTAACCAACACGTACTGATTACTCATAAGACCTGGCTGCATGCTGCTGCCTTCAACCTGGTAGTTCTGGATGGTAAAGTGTATCGCCAGGAAAATGATCAGGGTTAGTGCAAGCGTTTCGACAATTTCGCGCGCCAGATGTGATGAACGTTTCAATTTGAACCTCTTCTGTAGGGACGCGATTTATCGCGTCCACTTGGATGGATATCGACAATTCCCGTCAACCCGCGTGAATACTTGCAAATACCGACGGAAATGTATTGATCAGCTCCCAGTCGCTTAACGGCCAGTAGGCCAGAATAGCCTTCCCAACAATATAGCTTTTATTTACTGGGCCCCATGACCGTGAATCAAAACTGTTATTGCGATTATCTCCCATTACAAAAAACTGATCTGGCCCTAACTTCAACGTATTATCGTTGGGATTAGAGGCATCGTTAATGTATGGTTCATGCAATATCTGTCCATCCACGATCACCTCGGTACTGGTTGTCTGTACGGTATCTCCGGGCAGCCCAATAACGCGTTTGATGAAGTCCTTGCTAGGGTCCAAAGGATAGTGAAAGACAATTACGTCTCCACGTTGAGGTGATTGGAAGAGGTAAGCCGCCTTATCCACCAGCACAAATTCATCGGTATGCAGGCCCGGCTCCATGCTCTGCCCATCCACGCGAAAGCTTTGCGCGGCAAACCGGATAACCAGGAAAATCAGCAGCGTCAAAGCAACTGTTTCAACTAGTTCTCGGATCAGGCGGGTGCGTTTCTCTGACAATTGGGCTATCCTCACTGTCCTCAACTGAATGCGTACTACCTTGCACATTATAGCGAGAAGCTGTGGTTGGGACAAGTCCTGTTTTTCACCTGTGTATCCTGAAATTGGAGGAACGTTACGATGCCATGTTTAACTCATCTCCAAAAACAGAGAAACCAGGGCAGGGCAGAGCCGTCCTGGTCAACAGTGTTCTCTATTATCATCTTGATAGCCCTGGCTCTCATTAACTGGCCGGTGCGCGAGGCAACGTATGCCCAGGCGGGTTTGCTTTTCACTATAGGTGCCTGGAATGCGGAAAATGCCGACGGAAGTGACCTGGTATACACTGTGGCATTCAGCCGAGCAGAGCAGCCAGATGGCCCATTAGTGGTGTATCGCGCATCTCGAGCCGGTTTACAGAGCGTTACGCCGGTATTTGCCATGCAGCGCAGTCCCTTACTGCAAACTCCTGTATTTTTCCCATCACCGGATGGCCGGTATCTTGCCTTGCTGAAGCCAGTACAAACTGGCTATGCCACTAACCTCAATGGCGCTGCCCTGAGCATCGTATCTATCGATGGACAACCATTACCGCCAGTGGATGCTCTCCCATCTCGGTCATCGCTCGCAGGTATCGGCTCTATACAAGGGGCCAGATTATTGGCCGAACAGGTCGCAATAGCTGACCAGGTTATCTGGGCAGCCGATAGTCGCACACTCTATTACCATAGCGGGGAGACCAGGGTGGGGCTTGTCCAGCTTGCCCACGTCAAGACTGCTCCGATGTATAGCGGCTTTGACGAGATTCATCGTGTTGATCTGGCTGGACATGACGTGACACTCTTTCGTCAATCTCAGGGAGATGGTTCGCTGCGCTTGATTGGGCTTGATCGCTCCGGCGCGCTGGTTTTGACGCTAACGCGACCCCATATGCCCATAAGCCTGTTACGACTGAATACAGGTAATAATGCCGCGAGCGCTTGTATGAGCGACCCTTGCGGTCACCCTCCAACAAGAATACTGACATTGCCGCCTGACATTCTGCCGGGTAATGTGCTGCGTGTGGGTAGCGATGGAGTTTCTATTGAGTGCGAACGCGTAACAAGCTGGCAGCCGTTACGTTATCACCTGGTGCGCATTGCCTTCTCGGGTGGCGCGGTAACAAATATTCCGCCGCTCTTCGATACCAGCCGTTATGTTCATATTTTGGGTGGCACAATGGCTGCGTTGAATGCACTGTCGCGTTCAGTCGATGGCGAGATACTGGTGATGGCGAGATACTGGTGATGTCGCAGGTAGTGAGTACGCGTAGTGATCTGGCAGCGCAGGGCACCGGCGATGTTCCTGTGCAAGAGCGTCTTGTCCTGGTCAATGCGCGCACGGGTGCGCTGCAAGCGTTAACCTTGCCCTATGGCGGCCAGATCGTGCAGGTCTTCTGGACGCGGCATACAATGTCTGCGCAACTGCACTCCGTGCCGCAAAGCACGCTGGCCCAACTTCTAGCTTTTCACAAACGCCTGAGCGCCGGGCCATCTCATAATGCCAGTGTGTTTCAACAGGACGAATGGATGCTCGAGAGCCATGCCAACCTGCTATTTGATGGGCCTGTCCTGCCCTCGATGTGCTATGGCGAGTGTAGCTCGCTCAACGGCGCGCCGCATATTTCTGCGGCCATCCTGCACGGCATCGCCTACACTGAGAGCAACTGGCATCAGTTCAATAGCCCCGATTACCAGGTCAATGGCGAGACTGTGGGAACGCCCGTGGAAAGCTGGGACGGCGGTTGGGGCGAGTACCAACAGACATGGGGCATGCCTCCCCAATGTAAAAACAACAATACCTGCCGCACAGACGCCTTCAAAATTCAGCACGATCAAAGTTATAACATCGGTGTTGGCGTTCAATCCCTCATCAATGCCTGGAACAATACGGCAGGCGTGGCTTCACAGACCGATCCTAATGACCCCTACAAGAGTAATGACTGGTTTTTCGCAGTCTGGGCCTATAATGGGAGCTATGGCAACAATCCTAATGATGTGGCATCTTCGCAGTATGCCCACTGGTATCCTGGCGCGCCGTTTCGCTCGATTTACGAGGAATATGTCTGGTATTACGCTGCACACCCGCAATTTAACAGCAGTGGCTGGACGGACAACTATGCGCCGAGCCTGGGACCTGCGCTGCTTCCTCCCCAGGCGGATTTTACCAATACAGCGGATAGCTTTGTCGCCTGCGTCACCTGTAGTATTCCTGACTGGACGCCAGGCAGCTATGATCGAGACTGGGTAGGTATGGGCGCGCCAAATAGCCAGGTGGCCAGCGACTTCACGACAGCATTCGCCCAGTTGGGGGGAGAAGGTGTACTGGGCCTGCCGCGAGATAACCGCGGCGGCGCGCTCATGCATCGTTGGGGCAATGGTTGGGTACAGGATTTAGGCGGTGGCTCGGGCTTGCCCGGCGCGCTGATGTTAGTCGATGGCACAACAACGCCTTACTGGATGCACGGCGGCGTGTGGATAGAATATCTGAACGTTGATCATGGCGCGAGTGGATGCCATGGCTATCCGACCTCAAATTTCGATACCCTCAGGGGTTCAGGAAGCGATACCTATTGGCGCCAGACATTCCAGCAAGGGTATATCACCTGGGATGCCACGACCAATAGTATAGCGGCAGACCTGTGTTCTGCAATGAGCAAAACCTTCTCACCATTGCCGGATAATCAAAAGACCCTGGGCCACAGCGTGCACGATATCTCCGCGACTGACAATACCAACCAGCTTACCCTCGGTCACGACGGGGA
>VBFM01000109.1:1895-8574 GCA_005882595.1 Chloroflexota bacterium | reverse complement strand
ATCGCCATAGATAATGCGCGCCTGTATCAACAGGCACAAACAGAGAAGCGGCGCGCGGAGGAACTCATTGGCCGCGCACGCTCTATTCACCAGGTGGCATTAACCGTCAACTCCAGCGAAGATCTTTCGAGCATCTTTACAGTCGCGATGGACCACCTGGTACGCGGATTGGGGGCAGATGGAGGCGTAATTGCGCTGCTTGATTCTGATGCGCTCTCGCTGGTCAACAGCAACCGGAACTGTTCCACGATGCTTGACGCGCAAAGCACAGTAAAACTCGATCACCTCCCCAATTGCCGCCACGCGGCCCTCACCGGACAACCCATGTTCGTGACGGAAGAACAAATCGAGGGTGATGAAATTCTCTGGTATCGCAAGTCGGGCCTACATAACACCATGATCGTGCCGCTGATGGTGAGCGCGAAGCCAGACACAAAAGATGGGGGAACCGTCTCTGACATACCGGCGCGCTGCCTAGGATTGGCTTTCGTCAATTACTTCAGACGCCATGTTCCCCCATCTAAAGGCCAGTTTGCCTATGCCCAGGATATTGCCGCCCAATGCGCGCTGGCGGTAGAAAAAATCCATCTACTTTCTGAGGTTCGACAGGCAGCTCAGGCGGCCAATGAACGGGCTACTACACTCGACGCCATCTTTCACGCGATGACGGAGGGCATTACGGTCGCAGATATGCAAGGCAACGTCCTTGTGCTGAACAATGCCGCATCGCACTTCCTCGGCGTCCCTAAAAATTTTAGAAACCACCTGAACAACTTCCTGAGACGCTACCCTACCTATACGGTAGATGGTCGCATCATTACAGAAGAACAATTCCCGCTTACCCGCGCGCTGCGTGGTGAACGTATTCGCTCGGAGCGCTTCGTTACCAGGCGCGCCGACGGCGAAGAGCGCATATTGGAGATCAATATTGCGCCCATGCTGGATAGCTCGGAGCGGCAGATCGGGGTAGTCAGCGCATTTCGCGATGTCACCGAACCTATTCGCGCTGAACAGCGTATTCGCCAGGCACTCGACACGATGCTGCACGTAGCCGAGGCCGTTTCGGGCATAACTGACATCAAGAAAATCCTGCGCAATGTGCTGGAACGCTCCTTGACCACCTTGAATTGCCAACGTGGGTCGATATACCTCTTTGATGAGGAACTACAGAAATTCACGCCGTTGTTAACTATTGGTTTTTCTGAAGAGAATGAGGAATGCTGGATCGAGGAGCAGCACATCTGGCTCGATCCGGGACCGGGTCAATATCACGGATTCTATTCACAGCTCGTGGCGGGTCACGCGGCCCTTATCAATGTTGAGCAATATCCATATCAACCCAACCCACTTCAGCATACTATGGTGCTCGCGGCACCTATTAAGCACGATAGCCAGGTGCATGGGCTGATTGTGTTAGACCGTTCTCAACTTCATGGAGCTGACGCTTCTCAAAATCAGCAAGAACGGTATGAATTTAGCATCTGGGATATTGCAGTGCTTGACGGCATAGCGCAGCTAACAGGCATGGCCGTTGACCAGGCACATTGGCAACAGGAAGCCATCGAGGCTCGCACGAGCGAGGCAGCCATGCGCAAGGCCAATGCCCTCAAAGATGAATTCCTGGCTATTACCGCTCATGAATTTCGCTCTCCACTCACCGTCATCCTGGCGCAAACCCAGCTGGTGGCTCGCAACCTGGCACGTCTGATGCCGAAGGAACAGGAAGACACAAAAGCGGTCAAAAATCTTTCCATCGTCGAGGATCAGACTCGCCAGTTGACCGATATCGTCCAGACCTTCTTAGAAGTCTCACATCTCAATCGCGGTAAGCTCACGCTCAGCTTAACAGAGGTCAACCTGGCGGAAATCGCACGGCAGGTGGTGGTTCAGAGCAGCACAACCACCCAGGCTCATACCATCGCTTGCCTGCTTGAATCAGGGGAGCAATCCTACCTGGTAGAAGGCGATAGTGCGCGCCTGCAGCAGATCATTGCCAACCTGGTTGATAATGCGATAAAATATAGCCCATTCGGTGGGCCGATTACTGTTCGGCTTCGTCGATGCGCCGATAGCGAGGGCAAATCCATTGTCGAGGTGTGTATCCAGGATAAAGGTATGGGTGTCCCGCCGGATGCGCAGCCCCGCCTGTTCGAGCGCTTCTATCGCGCCCCTAACAGCATAGAAAGCCAGACCAGGGGCATTGGTTTAGGCCTGTATATTGTCGCGCAACTCATCCAGATGCACGGCGGGACTATTCACGTTGAGAGCAATGGTATTTTAGGGGATGGGAGTTGCTTTATCTTCACTTTACCGGCCCTGGAGAGAAAACCCGAAATTGAGCATGCTTAGAAATTGGCTCCTGGAACTCGCCAGAGTAACGATGGAGCGCGAAGGCAGCGAAGATGCTGCCCACGATTACGATCACTTAGTGCGTGTTATGGCCCTTGCCGATACCATCCAGG
Organism: Chloroflexota bacterium; assembly: GCA_005882595.1. Taxonomy (GTDB): domain Bacteria; phylum Chloroflexota; class Ktedonobacteria; order Ktedonobacterales; family Ktedonobacteraceae; genus VBFM01. The sequence goes on along the minus strand of VBFM01000109.1, from coordinate 6,112 downwards.
CACACGAAGGTGGCGATCTGCCTACCATCTGGGCGGCGGTATCTCTGCACGATATTGGACAGGCGCGCGAACGGCGGGACGGTGGAGATCATGCCTTCATTGGCGCCGAACTGGCCGCAGACCTGCTCACAGGTACGACCTTTCCCCAGGCAGCCATCCCTGCGGTGCAACAGGCTATTCGCGAACATCGCATGACCGGTGGAGTTATCCCGCGCACATTAGAGGGCCGCATCCTCTACGACGCGGATAAGATCGATTGTCTCGGAGCCATTGGAATCGGTCGCCTCTACTGCGTCACGGGCAGGTACAACCAGAAGGTCTACTCGCCCGTTCCCGGTGATATCGTTGAGCCGGTTGATCCGCTGCTGATACGCCAGCTGCGACGCCGTCCTGATTACTCCCCGAGCATCGAGTTTCAGCTGCTCTTCGGCAATTTAGATCGTATGACAACCAGGACCGGGCGCGAGATGGCACGCGAACGATTCGCGTTCATGGAGGAGTTTTTTAGCCGTTTGCGCAAAGAAGTTGAGGGAGAACTCTAGCAAGCCGCTAAAAAAGTTCCCCCAGGAGAATCACGTAATTAAAGGGGGTATCTGTCTTCGCAGGTGAACTCAGGTGGACGGTGAACCCAAAGCCTGGCAACAGGGTGTAGTATTGTACAACTACAGGCCCTGGATCGCCCAGCAGTGTCACCATCACCACGCTCGCTGGCGTGACATGGGCATTCTCGACAGTTATCTCCGCGTGACCCTGGAGAAACCGGCCAGAACCTGCTAATTTTTCGCGTACCGGAACGCTATCCTTTATGGCTTTCACAGCCACCGGCGCTTCAGTCACACCTTCCTTGAGAGCCATCACCGCAGGCGTTTCCACGTCCGCCGCCAGTTCGTTTTTGGGACTTTCTGCCGGTGACTTTTTCACAACCTTTTTCTCCTGTTTTGGCACTGCTTGCAGGTGCACTTTCGTATTGCGCCCCGCCAGGCGCTTCTTCTTTTGTCCAGGCGGCGGCATTTCCGCGGGATGGGCCACAGGAAGTGCATCGACAGCTCCGGTCTTCGCCGATTCCTCAGAAACGAGACGCACGGCGGGCAGTTGTTTTGATTGCAGACTCAGGCGCGGACGAATAAGCATCGGACCAGGTTGCGGCTCTACGATCTCATCCTCCTCCACCGACTCATCCTCGTCCAGTTTGGGTTCTGCCAGCGTTGCATCGAGCGAAGCCGAAAGCCCTAACCGCCCCCTCGCAAAACGCGCATTCCATCGCTGCTGGTTGGATTCTTCGTGTTCACCTTGGCATAGGATACTGAAATATCTGAAGTTTATTGATATACCTGGAGGCAGTATAACACACGCACTGTGGAGGTCAGCCTTACGTAGCACATTTGGGTCAAGAGGGATAATCTGCTTCCTACGGAACGTTTCCCTGAAAGCATACAGGACTATTGCCTAGGTTCATTAGGAACAATTGGTAATGGTATGGCTTTTTGCTTGAAAGAATGTCGCGTTACCGCTACAATGCATTTTGTTAAATAACGTTGAGTAACTGGCTTGACGGCCTAGAGCCGTGAACACTACGGCCAGTATATATTTTCTTACTTAAGGAAGGTTTTCATGAAACTTAACGGCACGCACAAATTTAAGGCCAATAGCAGGCAAGTCTTCAATGCTATTGTCAATCCCTCAGTTCTACAGACATGCATTCCCGGCTGCAATTCGGTGGAAATTCTGGATGCTACGCGCATTAAAGCAAATATTACGACTCCCTTGCCCGGACTGAAGGGGCCATATGGCGTCATAATCAACATGGCCCAGCGCCAGGACCCGAATCTGCTCGTCCTGGAAGTGAAACGCAGAGGCACAGGCGGTTCTGTCAACGCCACCAGCCAGATTATCATCATCGACGAACCAGATGGTGCGCTGCTAACCTATGATGCGAAAGCCGATCTCGAAGGCCCTATCGCCATCGCTAACAACCCCATTGGCCAGGGTATCACCAAGAACTCGCTCAAATCGTTTTTCGAGAAATTGGAAAGGTCCATCGCCTGAGATCTGTGCCGATCACGCAAAGAGAAGCAAGCATGAATGAGTTATGTTCATGCTTGCTTCTCTTTTTATTGACCCTCTACTTCAACATTAGTTCTGTCTCCTGAGTATGCGAAGCACCAGGAACGTTACCCACGGCGACGCCTCTTTCTTTTGTCCAAAGTCGAATGCGCTCCAGGGTTTGTTCACGCCCTCTACCCGCCAGCGACCGTCTGCGCTCTGCTTAGTGTTGATGCGCTCAACCATTTCCAGGTAGCGCGGATCGGTTTGAACTGCTGGAAGCATGGAAAGCGTCTCGACCGTCTTTAAGAGTTGGTACTGCACCAACGGGTATTGCAATTTGTCCCAGGTACTGCCGATACCGAATCCTACCGGACGATACGGTTCTGCTCGACGTGTCCAGCAGGTGAGTATGTAGTCAGCCCCTCGTTGAGCTGTCTCGCTGGTTCGCAGTTCAGGGTGCACCCCAACTGCCCGCAGGACGTTTACTGTTCCAAAGGGGCAACTGGGTTCGGCTTCGCGCGCGTTTCCTGGCAAGTTCAGCGTATTGGGATGCCAGCCGCCATCTATTCGCTGCCAGGAGATGAGTTGCTGGTAGGCATGCTCCAGGCGAGGATCGCCAATGTAGCCGAAGCGGGCCAGGGCATAGGTCATCACATGGGTGAGACATTCGTATGGGCGAGTGTGCCAGCTTTTTGTATGGTCAAAACCACCATGCAGGAAGCCACCATCCTCAGCTTGCACCGCAAAGACGTGCTCCGCGAGCGCCGCGATGCGCTCATTGTTGCGCCGCAATCCAAAGTCGGCCAGCGTCGCGAGTTTCCAGATGCTATCCTTCGGATCATAGGCCCGACCAAGCGGTTTCTCTGGCGGCCAGACCTCGACGGCCTCGTACAGTTCCTGAACAGCCGGATGCTGTTGCAGAGCGGCGTAGGCCGCCTGTACCTCGACATCTCCAGGAGAAGTACCCACCAGGTCACGCAGGGTGTTGTAGACGACCCACGGCTCGTTGGAGGCGAGGAGCCATGCAATAATGGGTCTGTCCTCGGCGTTCTTTGTTGCTGTATATGACATGCTTCTCTCCCGATCTGCTGCTCGCAAAAAAATGAGGCGCATCCCTACCATATTAAAATAACACCAATACAGAAGATAAACAATGGCATATATCAGGTATAATGCACATAACCTGAACGCTTTTACTGAATCCCCATGAGAGATGGAGCACATAACTTTGGCGACAGAAATAACTGATATACAGGAGTCTGATAGCGCACAAACACCCCCAACACGTACCCCAGTCTCATTATGGGAGCGAGTCGCTCTTGGTGCCGTGCTACTCATATCCGCCTTTTTCAATATCTTTCAGCTTGATCAACAAGGCTATGGCAATCTCTACTATGCGGCAGCAGTGAAAAGCATGCTGGCAAATTTTCATAACTTTTTCTTCGTCTCCTTCGATCCGGGTGGATTCGTCACGGTAGATAAGCCGCCTTTAGGTTTGTGGATACAGGTAGTAAGCGCGAAAATCTTCGGCTTCAGCGGACTGAGCATACTGCTGCCGGAGGCAATCGCTGGCGTGCTCTCCGTCGCGCTGCTCTATTTCCTGGTGCGCCGCGTCTTTGGCCCGGCGGCGGGATTGGTCGCGGCCTTGACGCTGGCCCTCACACCCATCAGCGTGGTCACGAACCGCAATAACACCCCCGATAGTCTGCTGGTGCTCACTCTGCTCCTGGCAAGCTGGTGCGTGAGCCTCGCCGCCGAAAAAGGCCGCCTGCGCTGGCTCCTGCTCACGGCGCTGATCGTAGGTCTGGGGTTCAATATCAAGATGCTGCAAGCCTATTTAGTGGTTCCCGCTTTCGGACTGGTGTACCTGCTCGGCGCGCCTCTTCGCTGGCGCACACGCATCGTGCATCTAGCGTTGGCCGCGCTTGTGCTGCTCGTCGTGTCACTCTCCTGGGTTCTGGCGGTTGACCTCACCCCGGCATCTCAGCGGCCTTACGTTGGGTCCAGCCAGGCCAACTCTGAGATCGACCTGGCCTTCGGTTACAACGGCCTGGAGCGTCTCACCGGGTATCATAGAGGAAATAGCAGCGCCTCCACTCCATCCACAGCCACCGTTGTAGCAGCAAGCGAAAATGGAGGGGCCGGCCCTTTACGGCTTTTCAATACACAAT
>VBFM01000109.1:910-1695 GCA_005882595.1 Chloroflexota bacterium | reverse complement strand
ATTGTGTCGCTCTGGCAGGATTACCAGCGCATTGACTGGCGAAGATGGCTGCTTCCAGGAGCACTGTTGATTACCGCTTTCGTACAAGTATGGCTACTGTCAGCTTATCCGTATTGGAGTAGATGGCTCACGCCAACCATTGTGAGTCTCTCCATACTGGTAGCTGCAACGCTCGTTATAGGGCAACTGCTGCCGCATCTGCGTCCCAATCCCGCCGTGACGATCGCGGTAGGCCTGCTGGCGCTCCTGTTCGCGCCGATGACCTGGTCTGCTCTTCCCGTCTGGCAGGGCGTCAACCCGACACTGCCATTTGCCGGTCCGTCGTCGGCGGGAGCGAATAATCCATTTGCAAGAAACGTTGGGAATAGCAACGGAAGTGGGTTAAGCGATGCAAAACTCATTCAATACCTGGAGGCGAAACAAGGGCATACCCACTACCTCGTTGCCACGCTCAATGTAGCAACCGCCGCTCCCATCGTTCTCGATACTGGCAAACCGGTGATGGCGTTGGGCGGCTTTACAGGCACCGACCCAATACTAACGCTGCAACAGCTACAATCCCTGGTAAGCCATGGAACGGTGCGCTTCTTTTTGTTGCCGCCTCCCATTTCATTCAACAATCTCCCGCCTCAAATACTCGAGTCCATTCAAAAGCAGATTCTCGAAAACGAGGAAGGGCAAAACGGCGACCTTACGCTGTGGGTACAATCACATTGTAGTACCGTGCCAACAAACCTCTGGTCGTCCGGTGCCGGGGTAACTCCACCGCCTTCTCCCGGTGGCAT
>VBFM01000109.1:0-804 GCA_005882595.1 Chloroflexota bacterium | reverse complement strand
TACCACTGTCTGGTTTCTCACAGAGTATCTCCAACGTTTCTTCAGCTTCCACCTGCATCATCTGAAGTTTCTCACGTTTTATGAAGGCTACGTTGCTGATACGGCCGCTAAAAAGATGTCCAATACATAATAGCGCACACCATGTTTTGCGATGGAGGCACCAGCACATCATCCTGTTCAACCAGCCAGCCGGTCAGGAGGTCGCGTAATTCATCGCGTGTCTTCTCATCACCGGGTAAGATCAGTTGCTCCATCATCTCGGACACAGCCACGTCAACCGAGGGGTAACGCAGGCTGGGGGGAAGATGAACCATCTCCACATTGGCGTAGATGTCCATTTCGTACAGCACATCCAGCGCGTGGATGTAGCTCGGAGGCAGGCAGCGCTCGTCGCGATGGAAGTGCTGCCAGAAAGGAGCGGTCAGGGCATCGATGGGGGTTGCGCGCATGTAGATGTAGCAGGCCTGGCGTGTCGCGGCCTGTAGTTTTGAGAGGAATGGCACGATATCCCTGAGGGGATAGAGAACGTGGCTGCATATCACAATATCGGCTGAGAGATCAGCGGGTGTATCCTGCCATGTATTTTGAAGATAAGAAATGTTTGAGAGCCTTTGTTCCTGGGCGTCTTGCCGGAGCAAATCCAGCATGCTGGCGTTCGGTTCAACGGCAGTGATGTGTTTCGCTTGAGGTGCGAGCGCAAGGGTAAAGCGTCCAGTGCCTGCGCCAACGTCCAGGACGCTTGTCTCAGGGGTGATGATAGCGCGCAATTTGCGATACAGAGGATCATTGGCAATAGTATCTTTC
>VBFM01000108.1:3438-5861 GCA_005882595.1 Chloroflexota bacterium | reverse complement strand
TCTTCCGGTGATTTTGACAGCCCCTGGAGGATGGCCTGTTCTACTGCATCTGGCAGCGCCGGATTAAATTGCCGTGGAGATGTCGGCTGCTCGCTTAACTGCTTGAGCAAAATACTATAAGGAGTGTCACCAGTAAATGGCACGCGACCGGTAAATAAATGGTAAGCAGTCATGGCGAAGCTGTAGCGATCGCTGGCAGGCTCGGCCCTGCCTCGTGCCTGCTCAGGAGCCATGTAATCGGGAGTGCCGGACCCGGCATGCGTTCGAGTCCGGTGCGTCGTACTCGTGAGCAATTTGGCAATGCCGAAGTCCGCCAAAAACAGCCACCTCTGCTGCAAAAGCATATTGGCGGGCTTGATGTCGCGGTGCAGCACCTGCTGGCTATGCGCAAAGTCGATAGCCTCTGCCGCCTGGCGCAGATAGCTCAACGCCTCGTCAACTGGCAGCGGTCCGCTGGCACCCAGGATACGGTCGCGCAGTGAGCCACCGCTCATGTAGGGCGTGATAAGGTACGTCACCACCTCGTCCTCTGCGAACCGCTGCTCGCCAAAATCATGCACAGGCAGAATATGCGGGTGTTCCAGCGTGGCCGCGGCTTGAGCCTCCCGTTCAAAATCTTGCAGGAAGTTGCGGTCGCTTGCGAACACGGTAGGCAGCAACTTCACGGCCACCTGGCGGCGCAGCTGGGTATCTTCCGCGAGCCACACCTCGCCCATCCCTCCGCGTCCCAGCAATCGCAGCAGCCGGTAGCGGCCAAGCATCTTGTTTTCCCAGGAACCGGATTGTATGCCGGGTTGGCTTGATTCGCTTGATTGGTTAGTATCCATGATTGAAACCTCATATCTTCCAGATCAGGACACTATCGTTTGCATCATTGAAGCCTGCCGCTAACCATCGCCCATCTATCGACCACGCCAGCGCCGTCACCGTAGCGCCTTTCACACCGGTCAAAGTACGAGTGGGCAGAGCATTGCCTTGCGAATTGCCTGGATTCACCTCCCATATATGCACCGCTCCGTTCATATCGCCGGCCGCCAGGTGCGTGCTGGTAGACGCGGGAGACCAGGCCACCGTATTCAGTATAGTATCGGAGCTGGGCAGGCTCAATTGAAGGCGCGTGGCATCACCGCCCTGCGCTTCCCATACAGCAAGCTGACTGGTTGTGTACTTAGGCACTAATAGAGGATTGGTAATTCCGGCCACGTATCGCCCATCTGGAGACCAGGTGACAGTCCCGGCTGGCGGTTTATTCGTATCAAACGTCAGCAGCGTAGGATTGGCCTTCCATTGCGCCCCATTCTTTGTCACGACGGGCTGCGCAACCTGTACCCCGTCGTAGATACCCATTGCCAGCATAGTCTTATCAGAGGATACAACTTCCGAATAGCCAAAACCGTATTCGCTAATCGTTTGTAATCCCAGAGTTGCGTCCATGGGATCGCGGAATTCCAGCCTGTACCGCAGCGCCCCGGCAAGCTCGTAGGGCCTTGTAATGGTGATGATATCCTTGCCCGGCCCCCAGGCAAGGGCGCTAATGAACGCCGTTCTCAGAAATGTCATCAACTTGTCATTATAGTAGGGAACGGGTGCGCTCAGGTCGCTTGCATAGATCTGCAAATGCATGTCTACTGAATTCCCGTTCGACTCAACTACATACTTGGCGTTCGCTATAGCCAGGGCGCTTCCATCAGCAGACCACGCCAGCAGCACAGAACTGAGAGTAGAAGAGTTAAACTGCTGTTTGGCCCTGGGTGTGGTTGGATTGGCCTGCCCCTGTGTAATGGCTGAGATATCCCATAACATGACCTGTGAATCTTTCCCCGCCGAGATCAGCACGTTTGGTGTGGTAGGTGACCATGCCAGCGAAGAAATCGGCTGGGTATGTGCAGTCAGCGTCATGATAGGAGCATTGGGATTGACTGTCGGCATTGGCTTTTGAGTAGCCACTATAGTTGGCGAGGAAGGATGCAGGTGCGAGGCCAGTGCCCATGCCCCGACGCCTCCACCAATCAGCAGCGCCGTTCCGCCGACTGCCCCGCCGATGAGTACCCGGCGACGAGTAATACCGGTAGATGCTGGAGGCGCGGCAACCGTACCATCCCATGGCGCGCCGGACACAAGCGGCGGAGTGATCGGGGTAGACGCCGCACCTGTCCCCGACGCTGGAAGAGTTGGTTGATCGACTGCCGCCACGAAAGGCGCGTTTCTCAGGGCGCTTCGCAATTCTTCGACAAATGCCCGTGCCGATGGTGGACGTTGCGCGGGTTCTTTCGCAAGGCCATGCAGCAGGGCCTGCTCAACTGCTGGAGAGAGATTCGGATTGATCTGGCGAGGTGGTGGAGGTGGTGTGATGATGTGATGCACCGTCATGGCATAAGGAGTATCAGCTTGAAACGGGAGTTGCCCGGTAAAAAGCTGATAGG
>VBFM01000108.1:308-3430 GCA_005882595.1 Chloroflexota bacterium | reverse complement strand
TCGGGTTTTCCTTGGGCCTGCTCAGGAGCCATGTATTCGGGCGTGCCAATTCCTACTCCCGCCTGCGTGAGATTCTCCCCGTCAGAAAGCACACGTGCAATACCAAAATCGGCTAACAGTATCCAGTTATCACTCCGCATCAGCATATTGCTCGGCTTAATGTCGCGGTGTAAAACCTGCTGTTCGTGGGCATAGTCGATGGCATCCGCCGCCTGCGAAAGATACTCAATAGCCTCGTCCGCTGGCATAGGAGTGCCGTTCGCAGCCAGCTTCTTAATGCGTTCAGCTAATGTGCCGCCTGAGACGTAGGGCATCACGATATAGGTAATAGCCTGGCCATCGGGCAACCCTTTGTCTCCATGCTCACCATAATCGTGCACGGGAAGGATGTGAGGATGGTTCAGCGCGGCGGCTGCCCGCGCCTCGCGTTCAAACCTTTGCACAAATTCACGATCGCTCGAATTATGCAGTGGGAGCGTCTTGATAGCGATCTGGCGATGTAAGCGCGGGTCCTCGCCCAACCACACCTCACCCATGCCGCCTTTTCCGATGCGGCGTAGCAGTAAATAGCGGCCCAATGTCCTGATACTGGCGATTTGTGTGCGGTCTGCATCTTGCATCATGTTGTTTTCCTCCCTGGACCCGATTTATCGGCCCCATAAGCGTCAAATTAACGCATCCGGCTCGCCCCCTGCGTAGGGACAAGGTGTGGTGTGTGGCGGATGCGGGGGCCTTGTGCTTGTCCCCGTCCTGTTGGTTTGCCCACCTATGAACACCCTGCATACCATCGCAATCGCCCCCTCCCCCAGGGACAAGCACAAGGCCCCTACCCATCCGCTCCAAGCACCAGGCCCCTACACATCCGTTCCACCACCCCTTGTCCCTACGACGAACCTTGACACTAACTTGACGCCTGTGATGAAACTTTCACCATTATACAGTATTACTATGGAAAAGCAATCGAATTAACGCCACCGTTTCTATAAAAGCGCTAGCGTTTCCATGAACTGAGCTTTTCACTCCTTGATTGCTCCTCTTCATTACATTTGAGACGCTGAGGGTTTCTGTTTTTTCGTAACGAAGTTCCCTTTCTCGCTCGTCCAACTGTATCTCTCGGCATAGAGTGGCACGTGACTATAGAAAGTCCTGATCTTTGGGGTGCAGCTTAAAAGATGCTCACCCTGGATGGTTAATCACTATGGAACCCGATAAACCCTCAAGGTACAATTTACAGCAAGAGCAGCTCATCTTGCCTGAGCGAGTGACCGTGCGCGATCCGCGGGGAGGGCAGTATGTGATAGTAAGTGTCCTGGGCAAGGGAGAGTTTGGGGCTGTCTACCTGGTCAGGGAACGGCAGAGTAAGCACGACCTGTTTGCTCTGAAAGAGATAATAAACCCCAACAAGGATGAACGCGAACACTTTACATTCGAAGCTGAAGTTCTCAAACGACTCAATCACGTAGCTCTGCCTCGCGTGCATCGTGTGTTCGAAAATGACAGGCTCAAGCGAGTGTATCTGCTCATGGACTATATTTCGGGGAGAAACCTGGAGGCTTTACGGCAAGAGCAACCGGCGAAATGTTTTTCCCTACCTCTGGCTCTGGCCTTACTGGCTCCCATCGCAGATGCCCTCTCCTATTTGCACGCAAACCCGCCAATATCATTGTGCCAGAAGCAGGAGGCCAGGCCATGCTGGTCGATTTTGGCTCGGCCAAAGAATATATGCCCGGTTCAGTCACAAATGTCGTGTCCCGCCGTACACCTGGCTACGCCGCTCCTGAACTATACCGGACGGGAACCAATCCCAGAACTGATATCTACGGCCTGGGAGCGACCCTCTATGTGCTGTTGACCGGAGTGGCTCCGGTCGATGCACCCTCCCGCATCGCTGGAAATTGGAGTACAAGAACTGATCCCCTCAATCCCGCGCACCTGCTCAATTCAACTATTCCCATTGGCGTATCAGAGGCTCTTCAGCGAGCTATGGCGATGAAGACTGAAGATCGCTTCGGGACAGTCGCGGAATTCTGGCGGGTGTTAACCGCGCAGAGTATGCAGCAGATGGCCTCTACTCCCCCACTAGAAATATCTCAACCTCATCCAACACAACCGATCGAGGATGCCCCTACCCAACCTCTGCGGAAAGAATTGTATGCCCCTCGCTCTAAAAAACGCCGTATATTACGTATCTTTGGCTTGTTGAAAGGCCATTCGTCTTAGTTCAGAAATGATGGTCGGTATAGCTCCATTCACATAGACGCCAGGAACTCTTGCAATGACATCAGCATGCTGCTCAAACGCCTGCCCACCAAAGATAAAGAGTGGACGCGGAGGAGGTATTTCCTGTAACTTCCGCCCCAGTTCGATTACTGCTTCCAGAAACGAAGTGAGCGTCAGTGAGACACAGATGAGCGCGGGAGACAATTGCCGCGCCGTCTGCAAGAGGCCCGCGGTTTCAATACTTTGGCCCAGGTAGGCCACGCGCAGACCGGCCCGGCGTAAGAGCAGCGATAACATGAGCGGCGCCAGCTCGTGTTCTTCCCCTGGAGCGCAGCAGGCAATTACCAATGGGCTTGTATTACTGTATGGTGTGACGTGGAGCAGGTTGGTCAGCCAGCCATGGAAGAAGGCGCTGGCAAAATGCTCTATTGAAACCGTGATAAGTCCCTGCTCCCAAAGTCGTCCAATCTCCCATAATGTCGGTTTAATCAGTTCAGAGCAAACTTGTTCTATCGAGTAGACAGCCACTATCAAGGTCATAAGCCTGCTGGCCTCAGCTTCGTCGAGCCTGTTGAAAGCCTCGAGCAATTGACCTTGCACAAAAAGCAGGTTATACATTGTCGAAGATGGCTCCCGCATCGCCTCGGCGCTAACCGGCTGCGATTGCTCCAGGGTTGGCTGAGCAGCATCTTTTTTTACATGCTCATCCCCTGCGGCAATCGATTGTTGTTCTCCCACGGAGGAAGCAGGTAGCATGGTCTCGGGCGGTAGCTCGCGCAATGAGGAACGCTCCCCTTCAAGATGGTGAAAGAGGGCAATGGCCTGGCTGATCGACATGCCTGCATCAACGCGCTCTTTGAGCCAGCGAAGAATAGCTATATCGCGCTCGGAGTACAGGCGGT
>VBFM01000108.1:0-300 GCA_005882595.1 Chloroflexota bacterium | reverse complement strand
CCGGCGAGAGGATCGTATAACGGCGCTCCCATGCTCTTAACGTTGGCGCAGCTATCCCTGTTTGCTGTACCACAGCCTTCGTATTGAATAGAGGCACGTCGGCGTAGTTCTCAAGACCTGGCCACTCATTATGTTTTTCTCGCACAAGGGTAAGCCCTCCCCACACTGTTCTAATACTTGCTAGCATTATCTTGCCTATCCTCTCCACAGTCAAGATTTTCAGCTACTGCAATCTAAGATGCCTGCCCATCTGAACGTGGGTAAGAAATAGCCCCTTCAAGTGCCACCTATCCTCGTTTC
>VBFM01000107.1:317-3177 GCA_005882595.1 Chloroflexota bacterium | reverse complement strand
CGGATTGGCCTATGCCGCTATCAGTTTTCTTGGCTGTGTGCAACTGGCCTCGCTCGTGGGCGGGGATTCCGGCTGGATTGCCATCGTCATTGCCGGTCTACTCGCGGTACTGGCGGCGCTGTGTTTTTCGGAATTGAATGCCCTCTATCCAACTGCCGCGGGGGTTCGGCAGTATATGAAAGAGTCGTTCAACGAGAACTTCTCGCTCATCATCACCTTTGGCTACATGCTTACCATCATCACGGTCATTGCCGCCGATAGCTACATCGTGGGCAGCGCCATCACCTACGCGTTTAATTTGCCGAACTGGGCCTCGCTCATCTGGATACTGGCCCTACTCGGACTGGCTACGGGAGCGAATCTGCGCGGCATCAGAATAGCAGGTATCCTTCAGGACATTACCACCTATAGCCTGCTGGCATTCGCCATCATTATTTCTCTCATCGCACTGGCTAAAAACGGCTTTCAGCTGCATAATCCCTTCGATGCGCTCTATCATCCCGATGCCCTGGTGAACGCGGTCGCTGTCGGCGTCTTTGTCTTCTCCGCCTTCGAGTGGGTCACACCGCTTTCAGAAGAGATCACCGACATCAGGCTGATCCCACGCGGCATGTTCATCGCCCTGGCGCTGCTCGGTGTCTCCTACGCACTCTTCACCCTGGCCTCGAGCTCCCTGCTGAATGTGCATAGCCCGTCCATCTACAATTCACCTGTTCCTCAGATGCTCTTGAGCCAGGCTGCGTTAGGCCAGGTCGGTATCTGGCTCATGTTGATCGCTACGCTCTTGACGGCGGTCATGACCTTCAACGGTGGCTTCGCGACGGCTTCACGCTTCCTGTACGCGGCGGCGCGCGAGGATACCTTACCGCAGATTTTCGCGCGCATCAGCTACACCTTTGCCGTGCCCTACTTCGCCGTCATCTTTTTGAGCGTTTCATCCGCGGCTGTCGCTGTGATCATTTTTCTGACAGGGCAATTCAATGCGCTGATTCTTTTCGGGGCTGTGCTGGAAGCCTTGATCTACACGGTAGCGGGTTTGTGCGTGCTGCGCCTGCGCCGCAAACAACCGGATGCCGAGCGCTCATTCCGCATCAAGGGCGGCTGGACCATTCCCATGCTGACGATTATCGTATTTGGCGTGCTGGCAATCCTGGCCTCGCTCGGCATCGGCTCAAACATTATGCCCGGTTTACCCTTGATTATCTCCCTCGGGGTATTTATCATCTCCACACTCTACGTTTTCCTGGTGGTGCCTCGTTTGCGTGCCGCGGCGCAGGCGCGCAGGGCAGCGACGAAACGCAGACGCCCCGTTCGCGAAACACCCGGTGCGGAGGCAGGCCAGTAGCCGGTCTTTACCCTAGACATCGATAATCTTTCCGCCTGCCGCTTTGAGCAGGCGGTCACGAATGGCAAGTCCCAGGCCGTGATCGCCGAAATTGCGACAGAGAATGACGTGGACATGCGCATCCTCCAATGCGCGCAATCCCGCGAACAATGCCGTGGCGATCTGAACAGGATCGTCGGCCTTGCCAAGCGTGTTGATGAACGCGCCGCTCCCTTGAAAGGTAGCCACGTCTTCATCCGCCACCAGCACGCCAACATATTCTCCCTGTTCCTGCCGCCGCTTCATTTCCAGCAGCATAGCCGCGCGCATGGCTTCCACAGAGCCATCGTAGAGCAGCAAAGGAATGGCAGGCGCATAATGTGTGAGCAGTTGACCGGGCGAAGGTTGTGCACTGGTTTCGCTGTGGGCCGTTTGATCGGCATGGTTGGCAATTTGTTGGCGCGGCGGTTGCACGTCCGGCAAAACGGTGCGCAACGCCTCAAGGTTGACGCCCCCGGGCCGTAGAATGATTGGCGGCTCAGTACAGAGATTCAGCACGGTTGATTCGACTCCTACCTCACAGGGACCGCTATCGAGAATGAGCGGGATTCTACCGGTAAGATCGCTATAGGCATGCTGCGCGGTCGTCGGGCTGATATGCATGAAGCGGTTGGCGCTGGGCGCGGCTATTGGCGAACCGAGGGCGCGAATAAGGGCGAGCGCGACAGGGTGACGAGGCATGCGAATAGCCACCGTCTCCAGTCCCGCCGTCGCTAGATGGGGGACATGTGGGCCGCGTGGGAGAATCAAGGTAAGTGGGCCGGGCCAGAACACGCTCGCCAGTCTCCTCGCCTGCTCCGGTATGAAGGTCGTTAACTGCTCTAGAGATGCCTCGTCAGCGATATGCACAATCAATGGGTCGCTGAATGGACGACCTTTCGCGACAAAGATACGTTCTAACGCCGCTGTTTGCAATGTATCCGCGCCCAGGCCATACACCGTTTCGGTCGGGAATACGACGAGTTCACCCGCGCGCAACAGCCCGGCGGCTTGTTCAATAATCGAGGGCTCGGGTTGCGTTGGATGAACCTTTATAATTTCTGTATGTATATGTTGTTGTGAGGACTGCATAAAAAAGTACTACTTTCCGACGCTTGCCACGTGTCAGTAATGCATGCATAAACGTTTGAAAGTGTGGAGCATGCGGTTCACGTTTGCTACCTGGCGCGTTTGCATGCTATACTCGGTACATTCCAATTCCTGTCCAAAGAAGAGTGGAGTAGATGCACAATTCTGAGTTTCAGCATAAACGCTCAAATAAGTCACTTAACATTCGCCGTGTTGCCGGCATCATAGGTATCCTTCTCTCACTGCTCATCATCCTGGGCGTTGGCGCATTTAGTACACGTGCAGGCATTATTTCAAGTATTCCAGGCGCCTCCAGGCCAACTTCATCAGGTTTCATAACCACAAAGGCCAGCGCCTGTAACACACCTTCGCATCAACCTGGAGATAGCAATCTCTCCATCCATTCTG
>VBFM01000107.1:0-290 GCA_005882595.1 Chloroflexota bacterium | reverse complement strand
CTTGCTCCCACTTATGGCACACAGCCGCAGCCGGTGGTGATTAACTATCATGGCTATGATAACACGGCACAGCGCACGGCTCAACATACCAATATGGGGGCGGAGGCAGACAAAGCGGGGTTCATCCTGGTTTTCCCACAGGGCGTCGATAGCCCACCCTCGTGGAATGCTGGCATAGGGCATCTGGGACCGACGGGTGATGCCGACGACGTGCAATTTACGCGCGATCTCATTAGCTATCTTGAACATAACTATTGCGTTGACACACACCGCATCTATGTCGCCGGTTA
>VBFM01000106.1:616-6592 GCA_005882595.1 Chloroflexota bacterium | reverse complement strand
CTCTTCAAGCTGGTGTAGCCAGGTAATGCGCTCTTCTGATTGCTCTCCTGCCAGAAGCGGAATACTCGCAGGGACTTCTGGAGCGGATGAAGTTTCTGTCGAGATACTATTGACCTGGCTCAGGGCTTCCTCTAACTGGAAGGCCGCAACTTCCCACTGGCTTTCTTCCGCGGCCATAGCACGCAGTTCGCGCACATGTGCAGCGCTCTCGGCTTTCATTTTTTCGAACCGTACCCGTTGGCGTTCCAGGCCTGCCGCGCTTGCTAGCCCTTCCTGGAGCATTGCCTGTGCCTGCGCCTCGTGTGTGCGTTCGCGCGCTGACGCCAGTTGTTTGGCTACCTGAAGGCCCTCACTGGCTTCCAGGGCCTTGATTTGACCACTCACCTGGTACTGCTCGGCCTGCAATGTTTGTGCACGCTCATCAGCCCTTCCGCGCTCAAGCTCTGCTGTGTGCAGGTCCCTGCGCAGTCTGGTGACGCGGCTTTGCGCGCTGTCCTCAGCCAGTTGCGCGCCGGTATAATCACAGGCCGCCAGCCTCGCTCTATTCAACGCAAGCTGTTGCTGCGAACGGTGCAGGCGTTCCGCGGCGCTGTAGGCCTCCTGGATACGTTCTTTTTCGACCTGAATGGAGTCAATGCGCTCGATCGTCCCAATCACATGCGAGGTAGTCTCTCCGGAGATCTTCCGCAGTGATTGCTTGAGATAGTCGTGTACCCGCGAGAAACTCAACTCGCTGCTCAGGTTGGGACGGCGCAATACCAGCAAAAGATTGATGAGTTTCTGAAAATCTTTGACATCGCTAAAGCCGAACAGGTAGCGTGCTACCTGGCGTTCATATTCGGCCTGGGTATCGCAGATAATCCCGTGCCCTTCCAATTGTTGCTTAAAGCGGCTGTGGTCGAAGGCGCGCTTATCGTGCCTGCTGCCAGTTTCATAGACGGTGTGAAGCTCGTATCCCAACCGTGAGCCATCGGTGATCAAAAAACGCAGCGGGCGGATATGGTCGCTGGCATTGATATTTCCTGCCAGGCTGACGCCGATGGTCAGGAAGCGCGCCTTTTCCTGATCTCCATTCTCCCAGCGCTGGCGGAATTCTGGCGCGATAGGGGGATGATCCGGGTCGCACCACTCGAACTCCAGCGCGATGTAGGAGGTGCGCCGCTCGTGACTGTAGGGCGTGGCGGATTCGGTGCCGCCAAGCACGTAGTACTCCATGTGTCTTTCGCGGCCCCCAAAAGTATCGAGCCGGTTGGGGCGAAGATCGCCATCGAGCGCCAGCGGCAGCGCTGCTGTCAGCACTGTTGATTTCCCCGAGGCATTCTCTCCTGCCAGGAAGAGCCGTCCATGCGGTATCTCAAATTCTTGTAGCCCATAGAGCCAGAAGTTGGTCAAGATGATACGGCGAAGACGATAGCCGTGCGGCCCTCCTGCCTGTGCCTGTAGCACCTCAACGAACAGCTCGAGTTGACGCGCCAGGGCATCCTCCGATGCTCCGTTTTGTGATGTAGACCATTCTGTAAAACTATCTAACGTATACTGCATAGTTGTTTCCCTCTTCCGAAGTGACCTCGGCGACTATCCTCATTCCGCTTCGTCCATGCCCGGCAAAGCTGCCGCCATTGATTTTATTTTTTGCTTTGATGTCGCCTTTGACTCCTGCCCCGCTTTCTCATAGGTAACGCTGTACCGGGCCGCCGTCGGCAAGATCAATACATTTCCCGCGCCATCAGGTCCGCGCAAAAGACCGACCTGGCGCATTTTTCTATAGATATCGTTCAGCAACGTGCGAGAACTTTTGCTGCGCGCCTCGTTGCCCCAGTTCTCACCATAACGCTCGCGCAGCGTATAAAACAGCGCGTTCATGTCCTCGGTCGTGACATGCAAACAGCCATAGCTATCGGGCTTCGGCCACGCGCCCCCGGTCACCTGCTCCCGTATGGCGGTACAAATGAGCAGCGCCATCTGGTCGCTGGTGCCAAAGGGAGTGAAGCTCGTTACCGGGCCTGTTGACATTCCACTTGCCCGCACAATGCAGGCGTAATCCCGTTTCACATCGAGCAGCCAGCCAAACGTATCGAGCAATTCGTTAGCTACCTCGTCGGCATGTGCTACCAGTTGAGCAAACGCTTCAGCATCGTCATATCTGAACAATGCCGGGCCGAGCAGCAGCGTACGCCATGCGCGAATCAGCGGTTTGGTGCTGGCGACGGGAAAAAGATTTCCGATCATATCTTGTAGCAGGGTGGGCCGCAGCGTCTTGCCCTCGTCGTTCAGGTGAGCCGCAGCCATCGTCAGCAGTTGCGGGTTGAGCGCTGAAACCAGGGAATGCGTCGGCATCGCTCGTCTGCTCGACCCATTCCTTCGTTTGCCCATCCACCAGGCGCAGACCTCCCAGGTCTTCCAGGTATTGCAGTGCGCGTTGGATGCTATAGCGGTCCGCTGGCCTGCGAAAATCGAATCCCGTTTCGTCTTCAACACCTATAAGGGATTGCTCTGAAATCTGCTCGGCCAGTTGGGAGAGTAAAAACTGCTGATCGTTGCCGCGACCCGAAAGCTGCCGGTTTTCTGCGTACCAGAGAATCCAGGTAAGGCAAGCGAAGTCTCCCGGCTCTCGCAGACGATCGTAGACGTATCCAGGTGTCGTGGCGCTGAGTTGCCGTACCAGGCGGATGACGGTCGCGCTGCGTTGGATGCGCCAGCCGGTATTCTGGTCATGCCAGTTCTGTAAGGTATAATAGTGGCGATTGACCAACCGGAACAGGTCGACTTGCTTTGAGAGGATGACCTCCCTTTCCATCAGCGCCACGTGCGCCTTCGTCAATTCAGAGCTGCGCTGGCGAGATGCTGGCAGCATTTCACGCTCTTCTATCATGCAGACCTCCCTTGCAGCTCCTCGCGCTGTAAATGGTAGCATGGCAGGAGCAATACTCCGTCAGGTGCGCGCAGGGCGGTATAGGTTTGTTCGTCGGGATTGAGCAGGACAATCGTTGAGCCGTCGGGCGCGCGATACTGGGCGCGCGCATCCCCCAGGCAGCTATCGATCACGGTCAACAAAATGCTTCGCTCTTCAGCCGTGATTTGCTTGAACGTTGCCAGATCAAGGTCTGTTGTAGAGAATAGCCGGGCGAAGCGCTGCTGCTCCTCCTTAAGCTTTTCTTCATACTGCCTCATCAGGCTGCGAGTGAGCGCGCGGTTATCAATCACCGGGTCTTCCAGGGCGTGTTCGCTGCGGTTAAAGCGGCTGATCGGGCGCAGACGCAGGTTGACGCTGGGCGGTTCTTGCCAGGCGCTGCCAGTCTCAGTATCGTGTGCCGCGCTAGGGGCGCCAGCAAAACTTTCCGGCAGATGGACGGGAAGCAGGTTGGCGAATGCCAGGCTGAAGAGCTGCTGCGCTGTCTCACCATCTTTTGCCGCGAACAGTTGATGGGCTAACATGTGCAGATTGGCCGCGTAGTTCGCGTTCGGGCGTGCCGAAGCCGCCAGCACAGATGCGCGGCGCACGACTTTATCGACCTCGGCAAGGGCGTTGCGGCGGAAAGAATCGGCGTTCTTCCCCAGCGCAAACCAGTGCATCAGGGCATCAACCTGGTTGCGCGCTTCTTGCAGCAACTCCTGCCGGCTTGACCGGTTTTCCAGCGTCGGCGCGGGTGGTTCAAGATACTGCGCGACGATCTCAATCAGCTGCTCTTTTTTGCCGCTCTCGTTCCACTCGGCAAGCTGTGTGCGAATGCGGCGGCTGTACTGGGTCAAAGCCTGGGCAAAACCATGCACGTACGCCACTACCGCCGCTTTATAAAGCTGGTATGCATCCAGTTCAGGGCGGGTCTGCTGCGCAGCAGAAATCATATTAGCAAGATATTGAGCAGCCTCACGCGCCATGGCATTCCAAATCTCAAACGCTCGCTGCCATTCCTCCGCCATTTCGCGACCGCGTGTAGGAGTAAGTTCGGTTGGAAGCGAGCGTAAAGCTTCGTCAAGCGTTTGCAGCGACTTCCACAGGTGCGGTAAATCACCCTGGCGCAACGACCCTTTGCCCGTATTCGCGCGTGCCTGCTCATCGAGAAAGGTCTCAATGGCGATGGCCTCCGGCGTTGCCTGATAGAGCAGTGCGGGCGAAAGAAAGCTGGCAATCGAGGTAGCCCGGCTCGAGTCATAGATCGTGGTAATATTCCCCCATTCCTTGAGGGCCGCGAGATCGTTCTGACACTGCTCAAGCGTGTATTCGCTATCAAATGTTTCCCTTAGCGCGTCACGCACCTCCTGGGCAGTGAGTTGATAGCGATACAACTCCCGGTGGCATTGCAAGAAAAAGCGCATAATCACGCGATACCAGCGTATGCGATTGGAGCTGACCAGGTAGCTGAAAATCGGCAAGCGGTCTGTGAAATTAAACACCGAAGCAGACGAGATTGGTTCAGAGGAAGTAACAATACCTGCCGCTTGACTCACAGGTGAGCCAGCCATGCTATTCCCATTATTGATGTCTATATTACCGTAGTTATGCTGCATGGTGTCATTCATCGTTGTATGCTCTCCAAACACTCCTCATCATGCTAAAATGGCTGCATGCTGATTCTTCGCGCCATTGTAACACGAAAAGAACTTTTTGCGTACTTTCTGACTGATTACTCCCCAAAGTCTCTCACCGCTTGCATTCTTCTTGATGTCTATGAAAGCGGAAATCACGCAGAAAAACGGAGGGTACTGCTGAAGGTATGGGCGGACGGGGGGTTTGTCATTGTGAGGAGGACAGCTTTATAATGCCTCGTGCATTGTTCCCGGTTTCCACCTGTATTCCCCGCATAGTCGAATAATAATGGCTGTCGTTCCGCCTGGATCCGCTTTTGTTCCTCGCGCTGCAAATCCTGGAAGCTCTTTTCCACGTAATTATATCACTCGAAGCAGAAAAGCGCAAACAATACGAGTCTCTCGAAAAAGAGAAAGAGGCCTATCCAGAACTGCCAGGTATGTACTCTTTTCCACATGTTTCACACCACCCGACCAGTTCTCCATCCCGTTCTCGCATCTGAGTAAAGCGTCTCGCGCAGCGGCAGACGTAGCCGTGCTGGCGGGCCGGGTTGCCGAAGACCAGCGCGTGCGGCGGCACGTCGCGTGTCACCACAGAGCCGGCGCCGATGAACGCATAGCGGCCAATCGTCGTGCCGCAAACGATCGTGCTGTTGGCGCCGATCGACGCGCCGCGCCGCACCAGCGTGGTCCGATATTCGTCCCGCCGCACCACATGGCTCCGCGGATTGACGACGTTCGTGAACACCATCGACGGGCCGCAGAACACNNNACCAAGGAATACACCGTCTTCCAGCGTCACCCCTTCGAAAAGAGAGGCATGGTTCTGGATTTTCACATTCGAGCCAATATGCACGTGCGCGTCGATGTACACACCTTTACCGATGTTGCAACTTTCCCCGATATCCGCGTGTTCGCGGATATGCGCCTGCCGCCAGATACGCGTGCCTGCTCCAATGTGCGCGTCGGAAGATACTTCCGCCGTCGGGTGAACGAAGTAAAGCTCTGGCATTACAAAGGCCTTCCTAATTGTATAGCCAAAATATGTGAAACGCTCCCCAGAACTATGAGGAGCGTTTCACAACAAGTACCCTAAAATGTCACAGGTAATGAGGTGAGGCCGCGCAGCCCCAGATTTTCTCTCCAGGTAATAGGGCCGGATTCAAGTCTCAGGTTCGGCATGCGCTGTAGCATGGTTGCGAACGCCGTTTGTCCCTCAATTCTTGCCAGGGGTGCGCCAAAACAGAAATGACTGGCCCAGGCGAAGGCAACATGTCGATTGTCCTGGCGACTCAGGTCCAGCTTATCTGGATCTGGGAAACGCTCCGGATCACGGTTTGCCGCGCCCATCACAGCGATAACCGCTTGCCGCTTGCGAATCGTTTTTCCACCAAGCACTACATCGTCTGGAGCCAGGCGCGCTGTATGCTGGCTGGGACTTTCGTAGCG
>VBFM01000106.1:0-559 GCA_005882595.1 Chloroflexota bacterium | reverse complement strand
GCAGGCTGAGCAACCCATTGCCGATCAGGTTGGTGGTTGTCTCCTGGCCTCCGACCATCGTCACAATGGTATTGGCTACCACTTCGTCCTCTGTAAATCGATCTCCATCGATTTCAGCCGTCAGGTACGCGTGGATGAGGCCATCGCGCGGGTTTTTGCGTTGTTCCTTAATTGCAGCGCGGAAATACGCGCTCATCTCTTGCAAACTTTTAATGACGCGCGGTGCCCGGTCTGGATTATGCTGGAAGTTGCCCAGTACCTGGGCGAAGTCAGCAGACCAGGCTGTCAGTTGTTGCCAATCTGAAGTTGGCACCCCTAGCATCTCTGCCGTCACAATGGCTGGCAAGGGATAGGCCAGGTCTGCGATCACATCCATACGTCCCTTCTCCTGCACCGCATCCAGCAGGCTGTTTGTGATGTCCTGGATGTGTGTGCGCAGCACTTCCACCCGGCGTGCCGTGAATGCCTTCGATGCCAGCCCGCGCACACGACCATGATTTGGCGGGTCCAAAAAGAGCATCTGAAGTACCATCACCTCTGCCAGGGGAGTCAATGCTGT
>VBFM01000105.1:3579-11385 GCA_005882595.1 Chloroflexota bacterium | reverse complement strand
TTATTATTTTCCTCGTTAATTGCTCTCATCGCATTATAGCCTGATTCCCGGTAAAAAGCGCTGTTGCCAGCTAACAAAGCCCGGTTTTGTTATTTGGAAGCGCTTTTTCCGCTTTTGGTTGGGAGGGAGGTATCAAGAGAACTAATCAATAATCTGGCTTGCTGACTTCTTCTATTGACTTTCCCCACGTTTTCGTGTACTAACTATAGTAGATTAGTACACCTATTTATTGATGAGGTAGATATTATGTACATGAGCTTATGTTACTGCTCTCTACGTGGTAATCTGCTTCGTCATCAAGGCATCCCGGTGTTCTCTACTCTATCGTTCTCTTTTTTCCGTGTAGTTTTTATCTCGCACGACCCACGAAAGGAGTAACGCTTATGGTTTCCCGTTCCCGGCCTCAAAGAAAAAGGCGATCCTGGCTTCTCATTTTCCTGATTATCCCATTCATTGCGCTGTTGTACCCCCCGTTTTACAACAGTGCCGATCCGACCTTCATTGGAATACCTTTTTTTTACTGGTACTCGCTTCTCTGGATTATTCTCACAGCTATTCTTACGGCTGTGTTGTATTTCCTGGGAACATGAAGTTAGCCGTTGCGCGCCTTGTACCATAGGAATGCGCATGACGTGTTTCTTTTGACTTGAAGTCACGAGGGAGAAAGATCCATGGTTAACTGGGTAGCATTTACCGTCTTTATCATCTTTTTTGTGATTGTGACCGGCATGGGCTTCATTGCCGCACGCTGGCGGCGCGGCAATCTCGATCTCATCCACGAATGGGGCCTGGCCGGGCGGCGCTTCGGGACTGTAGTCACCTGGTTTCTGCTCGGTGGTGATCTGTACACAGCGTATACTTTCATTGCAGTTCCCGCAGCCATGTTTGGCCTGGGTGTCGTGAACGGCTGGTTTGCAGTTCCCTACACTGTGCTGGTTTATCCAATTATCTATGTCCTGATGCCCAAGTTCTGGTCGGTGAGCAAGCAGCATGGCTATGTTACCGCCGCCGACTTCGTGAAAGATCGCTTCGGCAGCAACACGCTGGCCTTCGCGATGGCTCTCACAGGTATCATAGCAACACTACCGTACATTGCCTTGCAGATGTTCGGTATCCAGGTTTCGCTGGCTGCGCTGGGCATTCCCTTGACGCTCTCCATTGGCAGTTTGCAAATCGACCTGCCGTTGCTGATCGCTTTCCTGATCCTGGCCGCCTATACTTACACAAGCGGACTGCGAGCGCCCGCCATGATTGCACTGGTCAAGGATGTCATGATTTTCATCACGTTGATCGCTATCCTCATTGTTATACCTGCTAAGCTGGGAGGATTCGGAGCGATTTTTAGCCACGTTGCCCAGAAAGCGGCTCCAGCCACCATCGTGCAGAACGGGAAAGCTGTCCCGAACCCATTTTCCGAATTCCTGAGGAATTCAAACCAGAACTGGGCATATGTCACGCTGGCACTCGGCTCTGCCCTGGCTCTATTCCTCTACCCGCACTCGCTCACAGGCGTCCTGAGTAGCAATAGCAGGAACGTAGTCAAGCGCAACGCCGCGCTGCTGCCCATCTACTCGCTGATGCTTGGCCTGCTGGCTCTGACAGGCTACATGGCCATCGCCGCAAATGTGAAGCCTCTAGCTCCTTTCGGTGTCAACGGCGCGGTACCGGCACTCATTAATCAGCAGTTCCCGAGCTGGTTCGCGGGATTCGCCTTCGCCGCAATAGCCATCGGCGCGCTGGTTCCTGCTGCCGTCATGTCTATAGCTGCCGCCAATCTGTTTACTCGGAACATCTATAAAGAGTACCTCCGTAGGGATGCCTCAGATCGCGAGGAGTCTACCGTTGCGAAGTGGGCCTCGTTCGTCTTAAAGTTTGGCGCGGTGCTCTTTATCGTCTATATTCCTACAGCGCAGGTGATTAACTTCCAGTTGCTCGGCGGCATCTGGATACTTCAGACGCTTCCGGCGGTGTTCCTGGGCCTCTATACGCACTGGTTCAATCGCTGGGCCTTGCTGATTGGCTGGGCTGTAGCAATGATTCTGGGAACGATAATGTTCTTTGCTGCAGGACTCAAGGCTGTTTATCCTCTGGCTCTGGGCTCTCTGTCCCTCTCGCCTTTTCGATGATCGTCCTGAACCTCGTGCTGGCCATCATCCTGACCCCCATTTTCAACGTTATCGGTTTGAGGCGTGGACAAGACGCGACCTCACCCACCGATTATGACGAGGAGATACGAGAACCGGTTGAGGCCGGAAAAGAGGCGCTGGGTTAAAATGTTTCCACATCCCCCGTGCAATCACACGGGGGATGTTTTTATTACCTGGGAGATCACGCTGTTACATGGATTCCGACTCGCTCGAGCAGGTCACGGCTGATCTCGGCACGATATTTCATAGGCATGCGCCCGGCATGGCTATGAGAATCTGAGCCGGCACTCATCAGCAGGTTGTGTTTGCGCACATAGTCCAGGTAGGCTTCGACCATTTCGGGACTATGGTGAGGGTGATAGACTTCGATGCCGTCGATGGGAATATCGGCGCGCACCTGGTCGAGCAGGCTCGGTTCGTAGAAGGTGAAGCCGCGCGCATTGCGTCCAGGGTGGGCGATCAGTGCGACGGCGCCACTGCGATGCGCGGCAGCCACGGTCTCGGCCATATCCGCCATCACAGAGACAAACCCGGCTTCCTGTATGAGACGCAGCCCGGTTTGCCAATCAGCAGCATAGCCGTGTTCATGCAGCAAGCGGATGTTATCGCGGGGCAGGCGCAGTTCGCCGCCATTGTCTTTGAGCGCTTCCTCCTTACGAGGAAATTCGAAGCCTTTGCGGAGCAGTTCTTCGTAGACGGCATGAGTATTTTCTAACTGGCGCTGCACAACCATCGCGGTAATTTCGCGCAGGTAATTCTGTGCCGGGTCGAAGCCGTAGCAGAGGACATGACCCATCTTGCCATTCCACTCCGTACTCATTTCCACGCCGGCCAGTACGGGCAAGTGCTGTTGCGCGGCTAACTCCTGTATACCGGCAACCGTATCAACGCGGTCATGGTCGGTGATGGAAACCAGGTCATATTTTTCGGCCACCAGGTAATCAATGAGTTGCCCGGCAGGCCAGCGGCCATCGCTATAGGTGGTATGCATGTGCAGGTCAATGGAGGCATCGGGTGATAGGTTAGTAGTCAAACGATTCAATATAAGCTCCTTAACAACAGGGAAATTGACATGTAATTCACTCACATGATATCACATGAAACAGGGGCCCAGGGCATTCACCATCTGAAGCAGTAACCCACGCCGCGTACTGTCTGGATGAGTTTGGGGTTAGCGGGGTCTTCTTCGAGCTTTTCCCGCAGCCAGCGCACGTGTACATCGACGGTACGGGTATCCCCCACGTAGTCGTATCCCCACACATTATGGAGCAGTTGATCGCGAGTGAGGACGGTCCCGCGATTGCGCACCAGGTACGTCAGGAGGTCGAATTGCTTGGGCTGCAGTTCGAGTTCTTTGCCCCGGCAATTGATACGCCGACCGGCAAGATCAATGCGTAAAGGTCCCGCCAGCAGTTCCCGGCCAGAGCGCGGCGTTTCGCTCGATGTATCCTGGGTACTCCGTTCGTTTTGCGCGGGAGCATAATCGGCACGCCGTAACAATGCACGTACACGCGCCAGTAATTCACGCCGCCCGAAGGGTTTCGTGACATAGTCATCCGCTCCAACCTCCAACCCAACCACCTTGTCGATTTCATCACCTTTGGCGGTCAGCATCATGATGGGGGTGGTAGAGGTCGATCCATCACGCCGTAATTGACGACAGACCTCTAAACCATCCATCTCTGGCAGCATGATATCAAGAATGATAAGGTCAGGTGTTTCGCGGTGCGCGGCTTCAAGCGCGCTGGCGCCGTCCGACGCAGTTGTTACCTGGTAGCCTGCCTGCTCTAGATTATAAGCAATAGTCTCTACCAGCACTACCTCGTCATCCACAACCAGAATTTTACGCCCCACAGCTTGCCTCCAATTTTAACCAAAGCGCCCACTGATGTAATCTTCGGTCTCTTTTTTCCTTGGACGCTCGAAGAGATCGATGGTCGGGGCGTACTCGATCAGCTTTCCTGATAAGAAAAAGCCGGTGTATTGTGAAACACGAGCCGCCTGCTGCATGTTATGCGTCACGATCACGATGGTATAGTCCTTGCTTAAATCGTTAATCAATTCTTCGATTTTCAGCGTGGCAATGGGATCAAGCGCGGAACAGGGTTCGTCCATGAGCAGCACTTCAGGCTTGACTGCCAGGGCGCGCGCAATGCATAAACGTTGTTGCTGACCACCGGATAGACCCAGGGCCGAGGCTTTCAGACGATCCTTGACCTCGTCCCATAGGGCCGCGCCTTGAAGGCTTTCCTCGACCTTCTCAGCGATGGTGTTTTTAGGTTTTCCCTGAATTTTCAGACCATAGGCCACGTTGTCAAAAATCGACTTCGGGAACGGGTTTGCTCGCTGGAATACCATACCAATGCGCTGGCGCAGCAAGACGACATCGACAGATTTATCCAGGATGTTCTCTCCATTCATGATGGCCTCACCTTTGACACGTGTCCCAGGAATAAGATCATTCATGTGATTGAGCGTGCGTAAAAAGGTGGTTTTACCACAACCGGACGGGCCAATCAAAGCCGTCGTTTGCCGTTCACGTATGGGCAGTGTTACTTCAAATAGCGCCTGCTTGGCACTATAATAGAAATCGATACTTTTACAATCTATTTTTGTCGCAGCGTTTTTTTTAAGATGTTTGCGAGGATCAACCTGACTTTCAAGTGACTGGATGCCTGAAAAGATGGGTGTTTCCGCCGGAGTCGGCGCATTATCCCCTGGCTTACCAGGCTTGTTGAGTTGGGTCTCCATCGGACCTCCTTCTTTACTTGCTTCTTCTAGTTTTCAGATGGAAGAGTGAAATGCTTAGGTGCCCCATGATTACTGGCACAAAAGTCGGACCTTCACTATCTGGCCTATTATATCTCATACCAAAGGGTACTCTTTATGCAAGGGAATCGAGGCGTCAACGATCAGGCGGTCGGCCAGCACTACAAGGCGAATATAGCGCCCGGCGAGCGCTTTGCTGATGAAGTACGGGTGGCCTTCGTACGAGATATGACCGCTGCGCGCAACTTTACGAGAAAAGATACTCGCGTCTTCGGTGAAATTATCACTTCCGGCGCTTCCGGGCGAATTTGCTGAAACGTTCATAATGGCATTGTCCTCGTTTCTAAGTTCTCTACAACTTCTCCTAGCGTCCTGCCTGACCGTAGATAGAGACCACCCCCTCCGGGGGAGAGGTAATCGTCTCGTTGGCAGGACGGATTGGTACCGGTTAAGGACTCACAAACCATAATTTATGCTGCCGTTATCCGGCGTTGAATAGCACGACCAATCGCTCGTGAGGAAAGGTTAATCACCAGCAAAAGGATAATCAGTACTGCCGATAAGCCCGCAGCGAGTGCGCTCTCCTGGACTGAGTTGAGCCCTAGAGTCCCAGCCCCTGGTCCTTTGATGTAGTAGAGGCGCGTGGTGAGCGTATCACTGGCGACCAACGGGTTCAGCGTAAACACATTCGTGGGGTTGAACAGGCCCATCGTAAAAAGTAAGGCCGCCGCCTCACCAATGATCTTGCCCGCGGTGAGAATCAGCCCTGTAATCAGGCCGGGAAGCGCCGAGGGTATTACCACTGTACGAATCATGTGCCACCTGGTTGAGCCAAGAGCAAGACCGGCTTCGCGCAGGTCGCGTGGCACTGTCTCAAGTGCCTGTTCATAGAGACGCAGCGCCAGTGGGAAGTTGAGACAGAGCAGGGTGAGCGCCCCCGCAAGTCTGCTTGTGCCCATGTGGGCATAAACAACGAAGATCAGGAAACCAAACATGCCCAGTACCAGCGATGGAACGCCTGAGAGGGTCTCGGCGGCGAAATGAATGACAGTTATGAAGCGCCCCGGCCGAGAATACTCAACCAGGAAGATGGCTGCTGCGAGCGAAATGGGAAACAGAAAAATTTCAGCCAGGATGAGGATATAAAAGGTGTTGAACAACTCTGGAGCAATACCCGCTTCTCCGGTTCCATAAAAGGAAGCTTGTAGCAACGTGGGTGCGCCTTCTATAAGCAGGCGGATAATGATGAATACGAAGATTGCTGCCACCAGCAAAGTAATCGCCCAGAGTACTCCGATGGCAATAGCGCCTCTCACTTCCTGACGCCTCGTCGTGCGCTTCTGGGCTGCTAAACTCTCTTCGAGCGAAACAGCCTGGGAAGGAGTCAGTTCTTGCATACTCATTTATACACACTCCTACTAGCCAGGTAGCGGCTGATGCAGACAAAGATGAATGTAATCGCAAGCAGGATGAAAGCGAGCGTCCAGTAAGCATCTTGNNNGGTGATATTTATACTTGGTTGGAAGAAAGCCGCAAGTGAGAAGATATTTTTTGGTATCTGGCTGCCACCGAGTACCAGCGCAACGGCCAGCGTCTCGCCAATGGCGCGCGTGAACCCCAGCACAACAGCGGTTCCCAGGCCTGCAGAGGCGGCTGGAATAACTGCATTGATCATCATTTGCCAGCGGGTAGAGCCTAGCGCTAAGCTGGCTTCGCGCACGCTGCCGGGTACAGCGCGCAGCGCGTCGATGGAGATGCTCAAGGTGGTAGGAATGACCATAATCGTCAGCACCAGGATGGCTGCTCCCCAGCCATAACCGGCGGTAGGAGCGAAAACGCCTGGTATTGGAGCAGCCAGTTTCTGCAAGAGTGGTACGATGACGAGCAATCCCAGGAAGCCAACCACAACCGAGGGTATACCGGTAAAGATTTCGATAAGTGGCTGCATGGTCCTGACGAGCCAGCGAGGAGCGGCCTCGGTGAAAAACACAGCTGTGCCAATTGCAAGAGGCGTGACAATAATCATGGCGACTACCGTCGTGATGACCGAGCCTAAAATAAGGCCGCCTGCCTCATATGAAGGGGTCCCGCTGTTTCCAGTGGGGTCCCAGAACGTGCCAAGGAAGTAGTCCTTAACGTTAGCGCCTTCGCCAAAAACCAGGAATGCTTTTGAACCTATAAAAGCAATTACGCCGATTATGACCGCCACAAGCAAGATTGCGCAGATAAAAAACAGGATGCGAACTACCTGGTCAGCCAGGCGCGATCGCTGCAAGGTTTGCACAAGTCTTCTCCTTCCCATTAACAGATCTTACAGTGTACAGCGCACTGCACTTAGGAGCAGTGTTTGCCGCAAATGGAGTGCGCTGCCTCAGTAGCTCCTGCTCTAGCCGGTTACAGCATTGTGAGCAGTAATCGCATTAGCTGACATATCGGTAATTGCGACAAATTGCTGCATTGCCGCAATCGCCTTGGCATCAGAGCTTGTCATGTAGTCGATGAGCGCCTGGGCGAGAGGCTTGGGCTGACCCTTCGTATACATATGTTCAATGTTCCAGAATTTGTACGTGTTGGTTTTAACATTATCAGTGGTGGGAGCATTGTTGTCTAACGATACAAGCGTCACACTGCTATTTCCCATCGCGGGACCGGTGGCCGCATAGCCGATAGCGCCATTGTTCTGTGCGACGTTTGTGACGACCGTGCCCGTACTATCTGTAGTGAGGCTCGCGGGGCCACTGATGGTCTCGGGACCGCCCAGCACATACTTCTGGAATGTGGCACGTGTGCCGGAGCTGGCAGGGCGGCTTACCACGACAATCGGCAAGTCTGGTCCACCAACTTGCTTCCAATTCGTGGCCTGGCCACTGTAAATCATTTTGACCTGATC